>CAZNSG010000038.1:0-5852 GCA_964575715.1 uncultured Hyphomicrobiales bacterium
GTTGAGCTGACGGCGCATCATCATCAAAAAATAGGCCCGATCCTCCGCGCGCAGAATCAATCCGCTCATGCCGACAGCGAATCACCGCGCCGGCTCCGCGTAAACTAAAAAAACAGCTTCCTTCGGATTCGGGGTATACCAGCGGCACTGAGCGATGACCGTCATCCTGAGGTGGCCGCCATAAGCGCGTTAACGCGCGTCTTCGACGCGCTATGGCGGCCCTCGAAGGATGAACGGCCACCGATCTCGGGTTTACCCGAGATTGGTATTTCAAGTGCGCAAGTCGGGTAAACCCGACTTGCGATGCCGTCGCCCACCGATCTCGGGTTTACCCGAGATCGGAATTACAATGCGCAAGTTGGGCATGGCCGACTTGCGGTGGCTCGCGGAGTTTACCATCGGGCCGGCCAAAGGCCGGACCCGTTGGCTCGCACCTCAGGGTGACGGGGAAAGTGAGTCATTCTCCGAGACCGTTGGTATGATTGCCGTACGCCTGCAAACGGGCCCCGCGGCGAGGTGAGGATTTATCGGTGCGCAATCGTCTGTTCTGGATTCTTCTGCTCGGGCTTGCGATCGCCCTGCTGATCCTGATTGCGCGGCACGATTTCGGCACGGTCGCGGGGCTGCCGGCCGGCGATTTCGCGTCGCTCGCCTATTATGCCGTGCTCATCGTGTTCCTCGGCGGCACGCTGGTGGTGCTGTTCCGCCGGCAATTGTCGCAGGCGTTGCATGCGGCGCTGCTCTGGATGGCGATCGGGCTCGCGCTGGTCGTCGCCTATACATTCCGGACGGAACTGAGCGCGGTGTCCGAGCGCGTGCTGGCCGAGCTCGTTCCCGGGCGCGCGGCGAACCGCGGCGTGCGCATTGTCGAATTCGTGCGCGGACGCGCCGGCGATTTCCAAGTGCTGACGCAAGTCAATGGCGCGCAAGTCGCCATGGTGCTCGATACCGGTGCGAGCGCGGTCGTGCTCACACAGGAAGCCGCCAAGGCCGTGGGCCTGCCGCTCGAAGTGCTGGTCTATGACGTCAACGTCGATACCGCCAACGGCCGCACCCGCGCGGCGGCGGTCACGCTCGACCGCGTCGCGATCGGCAATATCGTGGAGCGCGCGGTGCCGGCGCTGATCGCGCAACCCGGGCAATTGCGCACCAGTTTGCTCGGCATGAGTTTTCTCAACCGGCTGGAGAGCTGGGAGGTACGCGGCGACAAGCTCTTGATGCGCGGGCATCCGTAGCCGCAGCAGGGTTTTCAGCCATGGCCTACGCTTGGGCCAAATTAGCTTGGGCCAAGCCAGCTCGTCCGCTTCCAGACTATCGCTGCCATCCCGTAGCGGCGGCAGGGTTGAGATTGACCCGAAGCCGACGCCGATCAAGCTCCTAGGCCCGCCATAACGGCGGTGCGATCATGTGTCCGGTGTCGCCGGCGCGCCGAGATTTGCGGATCGGCGACAGCCATTGATAACGACGCGGCTTCTCGATTGTTGACATCTCAGCCGAATCGATATGCACTCAAGTCTGCCTCGATGGGCAAAAAAGAACTAAGAACGCCCGGACTCACGGGTCCAAGAAGCACCAAGCGGTAATCCAACCGCCTCCCCATCGCAAACCCTGAACCACTATGCCCCGCTTACGGCAGCTGACGCTGCGTTGGCGGCCACATTCGGAGATTTAACATGGGAGACAATCCTGTGAGCCTGCTTGATCAATTCAATCAGGAATTGGAAGTCGTATATCGCGGCGAAACGTACCGTGTGCGTGACAATGGTGCGGCCTGTCGACAGCCGAAACCGGACAATCGCAAGCGTCCGCTCGATGGCGTCTGGACCTTTGGGGGGCCAAGCGCTTCGACAGGCTACATGCACATCGCATCTGAGATTATGCATCGTATAATCGCCACCGCATTTCATGGCGAGCAGCCATCAGAGAAGCACATCGTCGATCACATCGACACCAACCGTAGAAACAACCGCGTTGAGAACCTGCGTTGGATCACGCGACTGGACAACATTCTTCTCAATCCGATTACCCTTCGTCGGATCATCCTTGCCTACGGGTCTCTTGAAGAATTCTTCAAGAACCCCGGCGCACCGGTAAATTTCAAACCAATTAAGAACTTCGAGTGGATGAAGACAGTTTCAATCGAAGAAGCGCAGGAAAGCCGCAACAGGCTACTCCGATGGGCCGCGTCCGGCCAGATACCGAAAGGCGAAGCTCTTGGTGAGTGGGTATATCGCGCAAAGCGTTCAACAGAACCAGTTGTCGATCACGTGCCAGATGTTCAATCGCTGATACCGAACGCAATACAGCGGAATTGGAAGACACCGACTAAATTCGCGATGTGTCCCGATGAGTGTTCATCTGAGGCACTCAGCGAATATGCTGCACGACTTAAATTTGGAACCGTATTTGCGTGCAATCGGTTTGTTGAATCCCGAACAGTCGTCGCGGAAGAGGAAAGTGGACTCTTGAGCGTCGTCTGCAATTTGCTCGAAAACCCAATAAAAGAATGGGCACTAACCAAGGTGACCGTCGAGAACGGGAAATTCGTCCACGAAAATGTCCGTAGTTATTTCAGCCTGCAAGGCGCCCTGAAAGAGCACTGCACCCTGTTAGGTGTTCCGTTTGAGAAATCTATAGACGATTACGCCTAGCCGCACAGATGTCCGCTGTTAGCACATCACGTCGCAGCGCACACCGTCGCGTTCGGAGCATAGCGGCGGTGTGATCGCTTCATGCGTTGGCGTAGCGAGGCAACGCTGTTTAGATCAAACTCACGATGAAGCGCACGGAGGCTGCGAGCAGGAAGCAGCCGAAGGCAATCTCGAGCCGGCGCTTGGAAAGAGTGTGCGCGAGCCGCGCGCCATAAGGCGCGGCGTAGCTCGAGATCGGCGCGATCAACACAACGCCAATCAACGAAACAAAGCCGATGGAGAGCGGCGGCGTCTGCGCCTGGTGGGGCAAGCCCGCCAGCATGTAGCCGATGGTGCCGGCGATGGTGATCGGCACGCCCAAGCCGGCCGAGACCGCGACCGCCTTGTGCAGCGTAATGCCGTAAAGCGTCTGCACCATGTTGGCGACCGAGCCGCCGCTCACCCCCATCAACGAAGACGTGAGACCGATAAATAAACCGTAGCCGGTCATGGCGGCGCGGCCGGGCAAACGATCGGCAAAGCGCCAGGTGTCGCGGCCAAACAGGAGTTTTACGGCAATCACGCCGGCAATCAGCACGAACACGATCTTGAACACGGCGCTCGGGGCAAAGACCGCGACGATGGAGCCGCAGCCGACCCCGATGACCGCCGGAAGCGCCCACTGCCGCATGGCCTGCGGCATCACGGCACCCTTGGCGCGATGGGCGAGATAGGAGCGGATGGTGGTGGGCAGGATGATGGCGAGCGAGGTGCCGACGCAGAGCTGCATGCGCACCTCGTCGGGCACCGCGAGCAGCCGGAATATCTCATAAAGCACGGGCACGATGACGGCGCCGCCGCCGATGCCGAACAGCCCCGCGAGCAGGCCGGTGACCATGCCGCCGGCGACGATCATCACCACGATGAAAGCGAGTTCGTTCGCCGGGACGCCTAACATCGGGGGCTCTGCGCTTCTCCCTCTCCCCGCTTGCACCCGAACTCGGGTTTACCCGAGTTCGGGCACTTATTAAGCGGCCGAAGTCGGAAACATCCGACTTCGGCTGGAGAGGGTCGGGGTGAGGGGGAATTGCAAAGTTTCAAAAGCGTGGAAATGGTTTTCACCGGTTGAGATGACGGAAACGCCCCCTCACCCGCCCGCATCCGCTTCGCTCCTGCGGGCGACCTCTCCCCGCAAGCGGGGTGAGGTGAACTAGGCCGCGGCGGTGTGCGGCAATTCGCTCGTTGTGTCCACCACCATCGCGAGCGCTTCGGTCAGTACGCGCGCATCGGCTCCGGGCTTTACCGCTTGCGTCGCAAGGTGGCGGCGGAAGGCGCGCGCGCCGGGCACCGCGTGAAACAGGCCGACCAGATGGCGGGTGATGGCATGCAGCCGCGTGCCGCGCGCAAGCTCGCGTTCGATGTAGGGAATGAGCGCGCGGGCCGCGGCCTTGGGCGAAGACAATGGCGCGCGTTCTCCGAACAACAGCGGGTCGACGGCCAGCAGGCGCCAGGGCTCCTGGTAGGCGGCGCGGCCCATCATCACACCATCGACATGCGCAAGATGATCGCGCGCCGCCTCGATGCTGGCGATGCCGCCGTTGAGTACGATTGGCAGGCTGGGAAATGCAGCTTTGAGCCGAAACACGCGTGCATAATCGAGCGGCGGGATATCGCGGTTTTCGCGCGGCGAGAGACCTTTGAGCCAAGCCTTGCGCGCGTGCACCATCAGCGCATTGGCGCCGGCTGCCGCGACGGCGCAGGTGAGCGCTGCGAGCGCCGACTCGGGATCCTGCTCGTCCACGCCGATGCGGCACTTGACCGTTATGGGAAGCGCGACCGCCACTTTCATGGCGGCGACGCAATCGCCCACCAGCGCGGGTTCCAGCATCAGGCAGGCGCCGAAGCGGCCTTCCTGCACGCGCTCGGACGGGCAGCCGATGTTGAGGTTGATTTCGCCGTAGCCGAAATCTTGCGCGATGCGCGCGCATTGCGCGAGTGCGGAGGGATCGCTGCCGCCAAGCTGCAAGGCGAGCGGATGTTCGGCCGGGTCGAAGCCGAGCAGGCGCGCGCGGTCGCCGCGCAGCACGGCGGCGGTGGTGATCATCTCGGTATAGAGCAGCGCGCGGCGCGTGAGCAGACGGTGGAAGAACCGGCAATGCCGGTCCGTCCACTCCATCATGGGCGCAATGCAGAAGCGGTGTCTGTTCGCGAATTGTGTAACGTTGCTCATTCAGTTGTCAGGTAGTTGGTTTACGGCGACGTGGCAAACTTTTCCCTCCCCCTGAAAGGGGGAGGCATACGCGGCCTTCGGCCGCCGTTGTTAGCGCAAAGAACGTCGATGCGAAGCATCGGCTATGGTGGGGGTCGTACTCGTTCAACACACTATCGCCGGGTTTGACCCCCACCCGGCTCCCCCCGATCAAGTCGGGGGTCGCCACCCTCCCCCTTTCAGGGGGAGGGAAAAAAGACGCCTTACTGCGAGCCTTTGAGGCCGATCTTTTCGACCAGCGCACCCCACTTCACGCGTTCCGCCTTGATGTAGTCGTTGATGCCGGCGACCGATGGCGTATCGAATGGGATCAGGCCGATATTCGCCGCCCTCGCCTTCATTTCCGGATCGGTCATGATCTTCTTCATCTCGGCGTGCAGCCGATCGACGATGTCCTTCGGCGTCTTGGACGGCACCATCAAAACGTGCCAGGACACCGCCTCGAAATCAGGCGCGCCCGCGGCCTGCGAGAACGGCGGCACGTCGGGCAGGAGCGGCAGCGGGCTCGAGGACGAGACCGCAAGCGCGCGCAATTTTCCGTCCTTAATCACCGGGATCGATGCGCCCGCCTCGACGAATCCGGTCGCGACGTGGCCGGCAACGAGGTCGGCAACGGACTGGCCGGTGTTGCGATAAGGCACGTGCGTTGCGTCGAAGCCGAAGCGCTGCTTGGCGAATTCCATCGATATGTGCTGAAACGCGCCGGCACCGATCGAGGCGTAGGTGAGCGGGGGGTTGGCCTGCTTGGCGTGGGCGATGAACTCGGGCACGGTCTTGGCCGGCACGTTCGGGTTCACCACCAGGATCAAAGGCGATTTCACGTAGAGGCAAATCGGGGTGAAATCGTTCTCCGGGCTGTAGTTCATCTGCTTGTAGAGCCATTGATTGATCGACAGCGCCGAGCTGGTGAGCACAACCATCGTGTGGCCGTCGGGCGGCGAGGTCGCGACCTG
>CAZNSG010000039.1:0-11023 GCA_964575715.1 uncultured Hyphomicrobiales bacterium
GTATGTGACGTCAGGCAGGGTCGTCATCGTGAAGCGCCCCTTGTTGATTGTGTCCTCGATGACGCGCGTCGCACGCTTGAAGTACGCCGCCGTGCGCGCCTTGCCGACCGAAATATTCGGCGCAGCCGGAAATGTCCCATCGAGTCGCTCCAGCACCACAATGCTGCCGCCATCGTCGACCACCGCGATCGCGCCGCCCGGCGCGTCGTGCTCCTTCGCGTACGCGAGCGCCGCTGCGACGACCTCACGCGCGCCTTCGAGTGTCAGCGTCGGCTTGTTACCGGTCGAACCAGCGTGCGCGGTCGTGCCGATCACGAGCAGAGATGCAAAGACAACCAGGAACTTCATCAGAGTCTCCTCGGGACAAAAAGTCAGCCGGCAAGTTGCAGGCGCGCATGAGCGGCAGCGAGGTTGATCCGGGCGCTCGGCCACACATAATCGCGTTGGCACCATCCAACGATGGTCGACGGTAGCCGACCGATTGTCGTCGCCACCCGATGCGGCGTGCCTAGATCGCTCCAGCCGCAGGCCGGAACCGTGAGCACGCGCAACTGCCGCTCTGCGCCTTGCAAAATGTGACGTGAGAAATCGACTTCGGGCAGTCTGTCGTACAGCGCCGCGAGAGCGATGCCACCGCCATCGCCATCGCGCGCGAGTGCATTTTCCATGCCATCGACGATGTCGGGGTAGCGTCGCCGATAGAGTGCCAGCAGCGCGTTGCCATCGGCAATGAAGATGAAGCTGTTCCAGACGCCGCCCGCCTCGATCAGCGTGCGAGCGACGGCGGCCTCAGGCTTCTCGACAAAGCGTTCGACGGGGGCGGCACCAGCATGCGCTTCCCGGCTCGGCACGATGTAGCCAAGCTCGGGGTCCGCTTCCTCCGGCGAGATGCCCAGAAGCACAAGTTCGTTCGGCCGTTCGCGCAATTGATTGGCCGCCTCTGCAAGCGAACCAGTGAGGGTTGCCTCGTCACGCACGAAGTGATCGGATGGAAGGAAGGCGATGCGCGCGAATGGATCTCGCTGCAGGATGGTCAAGAGCGACAGCAGGATCCCGTTGGCAGTGCCTCGATTTCGGGGCTGCACGATCGTGTTGCGTACTGGAAAAGCTTTCAGCATGCCTTGCCACCAGCGTCGGTGTTGGGCAGCGACCACGGTTGCTATCCGCGTGCGGGGCACAAGTGCGAGCGCCCGGTTCATCGCCTCCTGCAAGAGCGATAGCCCACCTTTCAATGAGCAGAACTGTTTCGGCACGGAGGTTCCGGTCGCATCGGTTGTCAGGCGGCTCAGGCGGCTGCCTTCGCCGGCGGCGAGCACGACGGCCCAGATATGGCGCTTTTCATTGATCATGAAGTTACGCCTGCTCGGGTCAGCTGAACTGGATTGCGATGCATCCACGGATCCGGTGTGGGCCAGTTAAAGTGGTTCTCCTCGCTGCGACACCACAGGCGGTTGTCATCGCTTCCAACCCAGGGGCCCGTTACCGGCGGCCACTGGCGGCCGGTTGTCGGCTGCGGGTCGCCGCGTGAGCTTCGGCAGCGGGATGTCTTGTTGCTCGTCATGGATGTCTCCCCTCTTCAAGTGCCGCCGGCCACCGCGCCATTCCGGTGACCGGCATTGCGCACCGCAGAAATCAGGTTTTGGGGGTCGGATCGACGACCTTGACCAGACGTGCACCGACGAGCCGCTCGCATGTACCGGCAGGCAGGTACACCCAGGCCTCCGGATTCGAATCAGTCGTCACGTGGCCATGGCAGGCGTTCGTGCTGGTCGAACAATCGTTCTTGCCCGCCTTGATGATGCCAGCGCATTGCTCCATCTGAGGCCCATCGGCCGCCAGCGCGGTCGTGCTCGGTGCCAGGGCGCCGGATGCCACGAGACCTGACACCGCAAGCTTCAACAATCCAACGTTCTTCATCGAAGTCTCCTTGATCGCTATGTGACTAGAGGTCGGTTGTATGTATGCAATCTTCATGCCAGTTCTCGTGACTCGACCGATGCGTTGCAGTAACCTGTTAATTGGCAACCAAACAATCTCTTAATCGACGTTGCCACGGACGTTCGTGAAGGGGCATCGTGATCCTCAAGGAATCGCGGGCCCGCAATCCGCTGTGACCTGTCACCGCAGTCAGATGCGGGCCGCGCCGCCTGCGCGACGCACCAGCAGCTGATCGATCGAAATCCGCCCGGGCCCAAGAATCGCGAGCAGCGCCAGCATGAATCCCCACAGTACGTGCTGGCCGAGTGCGGCCTCAAACCCCTCGGCGAGCAATACGTGCTGGTACGAAATCACTGCCAGTGCATTCACAGCGAACAGGCCGAGCGCGCCCACTCGGCTTGCGAGGCCTGCAATCAGAAGCAGCGGAAGGATCAGTTCGCCGGCAGTTCCCGCAATCGCGGCGGCAAACGGCGGGAGTAGCGGCGTGCGGTACTCATTCTCAAAAAGATAGACGGTCGTATCCCAGGACATCAGCTTGATCCGACCCGACTTCAGGAACTCCCAGCTCACGTAAAGCCGTGTGGCGAGCAGAAAAATCGGCTGCAGCGCGTTGAGCAAACGCGCCGCCAGCCAGTTGGGGGAGAGAAGCGAATTCACAAAGGCCATGAACATTCTCCGTCATTGTTTGGTGACGCCATGTGGGCGGTGAAGTCGACGAGCACTGCGAGGCCGACATAGCGTTGAAGTACCTGCATCAGATCGAATTCCGCATCGATGGCGCTCGCATCGTCGGCGGCGCCTGCCAGTGACGAGCCGTGGGCAAGACTCTCGAGGAACGCGAATTCGGCGCTCGGAAGGCGGCGCATTTCGACCTCACGCTGCGTTCTGCGCAGCAGGACGTTCTCCCCGCCGGCATTGAGGTCGATGGTGGTCGTGTCGATCGCAGCGCCGTCGGCGCCCGGCTGATGCGCGCTCCAGATGGTGAGCACGGGAAAATCAGAGCGCACCAGGCGAATCGCCGGATGCAGGACAAATCCCAGAAAGGGCAGGTTTGCTTCAGGGACGGTCGCGAGCCGCTCGACATCGAGCGCCCCGTGCTCGGCCGCCACCAGGGACTCCTGGTAGGCCCATTCGAACCGCGCGATGTCCGCGAAGTACGCAAACTCCGTGCGAGCAAAGCGCCGCCCCAGCATTTCCGCGAGTGGTGCGCCGAGGTGCTGCAGATTCCCCGAGCGCGATGGGTGAAGGCCCTGAAACTCCCGCGCCAACTGCCGGAAGTAATCGTCACCAACGAGGCGTTTGAGTACCGGATAGGCGGCGGTCAGGGTCGCCAGAGAGTTCTCGTGCCAATTGTTGCGATAGATGGCGATGCGGCGAGCAGGCTCGATGCCTGCGGCGCGGATGAACGATTCGACGGCCCCGGTGTTGCCATCCCTGATAGCCGCGCCGAACCGATACTGCAGTTCACGCAGCGCGGGCATGAGCGAACTCCCGGCGCTGGTCTGCAAGGTGTGCTTCCGCGACTAGGACCTCAAGCGCCGGAAGGTCGGTGTCCCACTCGATCAGGGTCGGCACCATGCCGAAACGCCCCACGGCGAACTCATAAAGGTCCCAGACCTCGGCGCAAACATGCGTGCTGTGCGTGTCGATCAGGATATCGCGGCCACCGAAGCTGTTGCGACTGTGACCGGCGAGATGTATCTCCGCGACCGCACGGCGCGGAATTCGATTCACATAATCGTAGGCATCGAAGCCGTGGTTGCGGCTGGCGACGTAGATGTTGTTGACGTCGAGAAGGATTCCAGAGCCCGATTCGGAGGCGAGCTCGCTCACGAACTGCCACTCCGTCATCTCGGAGACAGTGAACTCGAGATAGCTCGAGACGTTTTCGAGCAGGATCTGCCGGCCGAGGAAGTCCTGCACATCCCGCACGCGTCGCGCGATGTGCATCAAGGCCTCCTCCGTATAAGGCATCGGCAGCAGGTCGTTGAAATGCGAGCCGCATACCGAGCCCCAGGAGACATGTTCGGAAACGAGCGACGGCTGAAAGCGATCCACGATGCGCTTCAAGTGTGCGAGGTGCACGCGATCGAGCGCATCAGTCGAGCCGAGCGAGAGTCCCACGCCGTGGAGGCTCAGCGGATAGTGCTCGCGCACCTGCGCGAGAAAGTCCGGCTGCGAGCCGCCCTCGGCGAAGTAATTTTCGCTGTGCGCCTCGAACCAGCCAACGGCCGGCAGCTTGTCGACGACCGCCTGGTGATGCTCGGCCCGCAGGCCAATCCCGGCATTAACCGGGATTGGCCTTTGTGCCGCCGACGCGTTTGCGTCGACAGTGGACATTACGGCTTCGCGGGAGGAGCAAGTTTGCCGCCGACCAGACGCTCACATGTGCCCATCGGCACAGAAAGCCACTCGCTTGCATTCCTGTCCGCCTTTGCCTGACCAGCGCATGCGTGGCCGTTCGCCGCGCAGTCGTTCTTGCCAGCCTTGACAACGCCGTAGCACTTCTCCATCCCCGGCTTGTCGGCCGCGAAGGACTGGTTTGCGAGACCTAGGCTGCCAAGCGCAATGAGGCTGCTGACCGCGACCGCGCTTGCTTTAATTGACTTCATCGATGTACTCCTTGGGTTTTTCAGGGGGTTCGGAATTCAGCTCACCGGGCTAGCCGCAGACCGACGTGATCTAACTTGCAATAGTCGTGCCACTACTAGACCGACCGATGGATCAATCGATTACAGGAGACCTGGCAAGAAATGCGCCGCTCGCGGCGGAAACGGGCCGCAACTTATTGCGGCTAATCACGGCGGGTTGCGGGCGTAGCGTTCCAGCAGATCGGCGACAAACTGCGAGCACGACGCGATTTCGAGTCCGTCGCGGCGCAGCGTTGTCAGAAGTTCAGCGCCCGCGGAGTCCACATACTTGACGCCTGCGAGGTCGATTCGGCGCGATTGGCCGTTGGGAATGGCTGCGATTGCCGCACGAATCTCGGGTACCCAGGGACCGAGGATCTTGCCTTCGATGAAGATGGTCGTGGCCGGGCCTGACTCGGTGCGCGTCATTCGAAGCATGATCTCTCCAGGGTCGGCAATCCGACCAGTCGCGGTTACCTGGAGTTAGTGCAATCAGCGTGCCAAGAAGATGAACTGAACAAGATCAGACGCTTGCGGAAGGAGTGGCGGTGGCTGACGGCAGGGAGCCTTGCCGTGGCCGCAGCGCGCTGCGGTATTCGGTCACCAGCTGCGGTGTCTACGGCGGCTGATCGCCGGGTCTCGAAATCCCGAGCCTTTTCATTCGATGGCGCAGCGTCGCTGGTTTCATGCCCAGGCGTCGCGCGGCGCCGCGTTCGCCTTCCACGACCCAGTTCGCCTTCCGCAAGGTGCGTACGATGTGCTCGCGTTGCACGTTGTTGAGGTCGCTCTCGCTCTGGCTCCCGCTGCCGCTTTGGCCGCCTTCGGCTCTGCTTTCGGTCACGGGCCTCGGCGTGGAAGCCGGCAGGATTTCAGCATTGATGCTGAGGACATTCGAAGTCCCCAAAATGAGTGAGCGCTCGATGATGTTTTCGAGTTCCCGGATGTTGCCTGGCCATTGATACTCAGTAAGCCGCTCCATGGTCTGCACGTCGACCGCGTCCGTGCGTCGACCGACGAGCGGGCCATACTTCTGCATGAAGAATCGCACCAGCAGCGGAATGTCATCGGTGCGCTCGCGCAGCGGCGGAAGCGTGATCGGAAAGACGTTCAACCGATAATATAGGTCCGAGCGAAATGCGCCATCGCGCATGGCCTTCTGCAGATCGCGATTGGTCGCGGCAATGACCCGGACGTCAACCTTGATCGTCTGGCTGCCGCCGACGCGCTCGAATTCGCGCTCCTGCAGCACGCGCAGGAGCTTGACCTGAACATCGGCCGGGATCTCGCCGATTTCATCGAGGAAGATGGTTCCGCCGTTCGCCAGCTCAAACCGGCCGATACGCCGCTGAATGGCCCCGCTGAAGGCCCCGCGCTCGTGGCCGAAGAGCTCGCTCTCGACCAGCCCCGGAGGCAGCGCCGCGCAGTTTATTTTGATGAAGGGCTTGTCCGCACGGCTGCTGGATGAGTGAATCGCGCGGCCGATGAGTTCCTTGCCGGTTCCGGTTTCACCAAGGATAAGCACGGTGGCATAGGTCGGCGCGACGCGCTGTACGCTGTCGAGCACGCTCATGAGGCCGGGGCTTGCGCCGATGATCTCCTCGAAGTTGTGGTCCGACTTGATCTCCTCACGCAGGTAGACGTTCTGCGCCGTGAGGCGCGCCTGTTCCTGCTCAAGGAGGACCCGATCGGTGATGTCGATGAACATCGTTCGTGTATAGGCGCCGCTCGGATGCGGTTTGGACCACCACTGGATCCACAGCGGCTTGCCGTTGTCCTTGCGGCGCAACTCGAGCACCACGCCGCTGGTGTCAGTGCCTCTGTTGATCGAATCGAATGCCTCTTTCAGGCGCAGCTGCGCCTCCGGAGTGTCCGGAATGAGCGACCGACCGTACATTGCGCTCACTTCGTCCGGTTTGACGCCGAGCGTCCTTAATGCCGCGCGATTGGCGTGCAGGAAGCGCGTGTCGAGACCCTCGCGAACGTAGGCGATCGGCGCCTCTTCGAAAAGATCCTTGAGTTCATCCTCGCTTTCGCGCAGCCGCTGCTCGATGCGCAACCGGTCGAGCTCCGCAGCCGCGCGTGCACCGAAGATCTCAAAGGTGAAAAGCTTGCGCGGTTCGGACGGCAGGGGATTTTCGTCGAAGACACACAGGTGTCCCAGCACACTCCCGTCACGCGCCTTCAGCGGAACCCCGAGATATCCCTCGATGCCTTTCTCGGTGTCCGGGTATTTCAGCTGTACGTCTTTCGGAATGTGGCAAAGTCCGCCGCTGATGACTTCCTCGCATGGGGTTCCCGGGAGATCATATTCGATGTTGTCGACGATCCTGCCGTTCGACCAGAAAGCGATCGTGCGAATCTTCTGTGGTGGTATGAATTCCGACACGAACGAGTGACGTACGCCAAGCGCAGCGGCAAGATGCCGGACGAGGGCACGCAGGAAATCGTCGCCGGTCACGCGCGCAGTGCCTTCAACGATCGTACGCAGCGCGGCGATCTCGTCGGTCTCCGGGTGGACGGCGGCGGTTTCCGGGATGGATTTCAGCGACACGCTTTCACCCTCGCGTTCAATTCTCAAGCATCCGCCGTCCGCTGCGCCGGTGCGATTCCTGTGCGGGAGTTTGCCACGTTCAGGGGCGCCGCACCAAGCGCGGCCGCCATATCGATCGTGAGTTCGGGACGGAGGAGCGCCGCGCTACCGTCGGGCACAAAGGGTTCTGGTGCGTTAGCAGCAAAAGGATGAATTTCCGGCTCTCTTGGTGTGCAAATTGCAAAGGCGATAGCGCGCGACTCGATTCATCGGCGACGCAGGTTCCAGGTCGAGGACATCGTGCAATGCGTGCGCTGGTATATCACCTACCGGCTGAGCTATCGGGACCTGGTCGCGATGATGGCCGAGCGTGGCGTCAACGTTTCCCACACGACGATCCTGCGCTGGGTAATCCGGTACGTGCCGGAGTTTGAGAAACGGTGGAGCCGATGGGCCCGAGACGTGAACTCATCCTGGCGGGTTGATGAAACGTACATCTCGGTGCGTGGAAAGTGGCACTACCTCTACCGCGCCGTCGACAAGCGAGGCAAGACCGTCGATTTTCTGCTCCGACCCGATCGAGGCATTGCGGCGGCACAGGCTTTTTTTCGCAAGGCATTGGCCACCAGCCTGCCGCGGTGGCCGCGCAAGATTACGCTTGACGGGCACGCGCCGAGTCATCAAGCGCTGCGGCTTTTGCGCCGGGAGAATCCGAGGTGGAAGTATCTTCTCGTTAGGAGCTGCCGCTACCTGAACAACATCGTTGAGCAGGATCATCGCGCGATCAAACGCCGCTGCTCTTCCATGCTGGGCTTCAAATCGTTCGGAAATGCGGCGATAACGCTCGCGGGCATCGAGTTGGCGCATCGGATTCATAAGCGACAGTTCTCGTTCGGCTCGGGTCGTCAGTGGCGGACTCAGTCACTCAAGCAAATTTGGGATCGGGCTCTCGTTTCAGCTTGATATTGAGATCAAGGCCGCCGAATGGGCTGCTTTCTCGTGCCGCCAGTGCACCAGAACCGAGAAATCGCCCTAGCGAATAAAGTCCAAGTAGCATAATGGCCTACACAGGGATGTTGATTCCTCTCTCTCCGCCAATTTTTCCGTGAAACCTGGGCTGGACTTGAGCCCGAATAGGTGGAGTTGGATTCCTGTTATTCGCTCCACCAAGCAGCGTGGAGTCGTCGCGGTCGCACCAATACGACGTGCGCGCCTACGGACGACATGGCGATTCGGCGGACTCGCGTAAACGCCAACTTTTCTGAATGAGGTCCACCAGAAACTGAGGCGGAGAACCCCTGATCAAGTTCGTCCCCAGCGGCATTCCTACTCGGAGAATCTTGTCTGACCCCGTCCAGGTAACAGTCAGCTGTGCCGAGTCAGTATCCAATATGGTGGTGTCCCAATCTCGCTGGGACTCATCGCCGTACCGCTTCGCTTCAGAGACTCGTTCGCTCAGATAACTGAGTTCGCTTTGGGTCAGAATCGCGCATCGTGGCATCTGCCCTGACTCGCCTTCGTGCGTGACTAGAGTGCCCGTCGAATCAATCTCTACTCCTCGAGGAGTGCTCCAAGTGCCAGCCGCTCGGAGGAATATCTTCCACGATTCGGTTTGTGCCCAAGCTTCAATTGGCGACAGGAAAGCCGAGATCAGAATTACAGCTAATCGTGTCATATTATGACGACCTGTCATCTTACTCAGACCCGTTCGGAGCCGGGATCGACGACTAACTGTGCCTGCGTGGCGCACGAGGGCAAGCGGATAGATGATCGCAACTGGCGACCAGAGAACTCAGCCAGCCCCGCAGCGGGCCATGTCGCAGCATGTGGGAGCAACCGTCGTCGAGGTTCCCGGTAGCCACGCGATCTATGTTTCCAATCCCCAGGCCGTTGCCGATCTGATCAAGGCGGCATCCAAAGGCGCGAAGGGCAGTACCAGGTAAGCCTTTATTGCGTAGCCGTAGTTGGCGTCGGTGGTGGCACCGGTGCGGCAACAGATTGGGGCGGTGCAGGCGAGGGCGTGGAGACCTGCGGCGAGGCGGCCGCCTTGACTTTCTCGCGCTCAACTCCTCTCTTGCCCGCGGGTACTGTGACTCTAACTTTCGCAGCGCGAACCGGACGAGATTCGCTTTTAACCTTGGGCTGCGATGAACGCCTTGCGGTGCGCGGGGCGGCAGAGCGTTTGTTGGGCTTTGCTCGAATTGACGGAGCGCGTGCCTTCTGTCGCCGCTTGGAAGGTTTCGCCGGGGTGGCGCCACGCGTCCGCGCCTTCATGGCAGGTTTCGCCCTGCTACGGCGTGCGGGGCGTTTCGACCCGCGCCGCGCCGCATTCGCCCGCTTCCGGGCCCGCTTCAATGTGCGCCTGGCCTCTTTGAACGTCTTACGCGCGACCTTCAACTGAGCTTTGGCTCGCTTGAGTTTCCGCTTCGCGGCGCGCGCTCGTGATTGGGCTGCTGCAACCGATTTCCGTGTCACGCGTTTAACTCCGGGTGTGGCTAGCTGTGAATCCGTAGCGAGACGATCTGATCATTCACCAGTGCGAAGTGGAAACTGGCTATCACCGGACTGCCGGGAAACTCTCCAGCCAGTTTGGCCTTGAGCGTTGCGTTTCCATTCGACGTGCTGATCTCGAGGGGCGTGACCGAGTGTTTGAATTTCTTTTTCGTACTGGCCTTCCAGTTCTTGATTGCCGGCACCCCTTCGTAAAGGTGCCCTTCATCGCGGACTGTGGCATACGGTGCAAAGCAGTTCGCAAGTGCATCGGCATCGCCAGCGTTTTCGGCGCGAATGTATGTTTCAATCGCCTGGGGAAGTGGAAATTCCATTCCTGAAACCTCTCGCGCTTGGGCGGCCATTCTAGTCGTTTCGACTGCCAAACGCGGTTGCGCGATTCCTTTGACGCCGAGCACAATGAAAATCTTATAGGACTCAGGGCGTTATCCGAATTCCTGCGGCCTGAGGTTCTGGTGCGTTGGCGGTAAGAAGGTAGCATCAAAGGGTCCGATTGGAGCCTGTGATGACAAAGCCAATTGCTCGTGACCCGATCTACCGTCGCCGGCGCTTCTGAGGCCGAGATCATCGAGTCATGTGTGCGCTGGTACATCACGTATAGCCTGAGCTATCGGGACCTCGTCGCCATGATGGTCGAACGCGGACTGGCCGTGTCTCATACGTCGATGCTACGGTGGGTAATCCGGTATGTGCCGGAGTTCGAGAAACGGTGGGGCCGATGGGCCCGAGGCGTGCACTCATCCTGGCGGGTTGACGAAACATACATCTCAGTGCGTGGAAAGTGGCACTACCTCTACCGCGCCGTCGACAAGCGAGGCAACACCGTCGACTTTCTGTTCCGACCCGATCGAGGCATTGCGGCGGCACAGGCATTCTTCCGCAAGGCATTGGCTACAAGCCTGCCGCGGTGGCCGCGCAAGATCACGCTTGACGGGCACGCGCCGAGTCATCAAGCGCTGCGGCTTCTGCGCCGGGAGAATCCGAGATGGAAGTACGTTCTCGTCAGGAACTTCCGCTACCTGAACAACATCGTTGAGCAGGATCACCGTGCGGTCAAAAGGCGCTGCGCTTCCATGCTGGGCTTCAAATCGTTCGGCAATGCAGCGATAACGCTCGCCGGCATCGAGTTGGCGCATCGGATTCACAAGCGACAGTTCTCGTTCGGCCCGGGTCGTCAGTGGCGGACCCAGTCACTCAAGCAGCTTTGGGACCGGGCCCTCGTGTCAGCTTGATCTTGAGTCAGAGCCGCCGATTGGCCCGTTTTCTCCTGCCGCCAGTGCACCAGAATCCGCGAATCTCGCGTCGCTTGATATTTTCTTAGCGCTAAGCAAAAATGATCGAGATGAACGCACGGGACATTGCAAGGATCTTGGGTCGCCGGGGAGGGCGCGCGCGTGCGAGTCGATTGTCCGCC
>CAZNSG010000040.1:0-2521 GCA_964575715.1 uncultured Hyphomicrobiales bacterium
CTGGCCGAGAGCGACATCCCCGCGGAGTATCGCGGCCGGCGGGGCAGCATCACCACGAAAACCACCGTGCCGCAGCTGCGCAAGTTTCTCGAAGACGGCGGCACGATTCTGACCATCGGCATCGCTCCGGAAGGCTCGACCATTGACTACACCTTCAGCTACGCGCGCCGCATCGAGGAGATTCTCAAAGCCACGCCCAATATCGAGGCATATTTCCTGGTGGTCGGATTTCCGGTGGTCAATCAGGCGATTTCCTTCGCCCGCCTCAAGGACTGGCAACAACGCGATATCAAGCAGCAGCAGATGGTGGCCGCGCTGCAGCCCAAGATCTTCACGATTCCCGGCATTTTGGGCTTTCCCACCAACCCGCCTTCGCTGGGCCAGAGCGCCATCGAGCAGCCGCTGCAATTCGTGCTGCAGACCTCCGGCCCGTACAGCGAATTGCAGAAGGCCGTCGACCAGTTGATGGCCGGCATTCGCGGCAATCCGCGGATTCTCAATCCCGACGCCGATCTCAAGCTCAACAAGCCCGAACTGCGCATCACGGTCGATCGCGAGCGGGCCGCCGATCTGGGCATCGAGATCGACGTCATCGGCCGCACCCTCGAGACCATGATGGGCGGCCGCCAGGTCACGCGCTTCAAGCAAAACGGCAAGCAATACGACGTGATGGTGCAGGTGGCCGATGTCGACCGTGCCAATCCCGACGATCTGAATTCGATCTATGTGCGAGCCCGTTCGGGCCAGATGATCCCGCTCGCCAGCCTGGTGGTCTACAAGGAGACCGTGGCGGCGCGCGAGCTGAATCATTTCAACAAATTGCGCTCGGCGACCATCAAGGCGACGCTGGCATCGGGCTATTCGTTGGGCGAGGCGCTGACCTACCTCGAGCAGCAGGCCGCGCAATTGCCCGCCGGCGTGGTTTACGATCTGGCCGGCCAGAGCCGCGAATTCAGGACGTCGACCGGCGGGCTCTATATCACCTTCATCCTGGCGCTGTTCTTCATCTATCTGGTGCTGGCCGCCCAGTTCGAAAGTTTCGTTGATCCGCTCATCATCATGCTGACCGTGCCGCTCTCGATGGCCGGCGCGCTGCTGGCGCTCAAACTCACCGGCGGGTCGATGAACGTCTATAGCCAGATCGGATTGGTGACATTGGTCGGCCTGATCACCAAGCACGGCATTTTGATCGTCGAATTCGCCAACCAGTTGAGTGCGAAGGGCATGCACGCGGCGGAAGCGGTGACCGAGGCGGCCACGCTGCGTCTGAGGCCGATCCTGATGACCACCGGCGCGATGGTGCTCGGCGCGCTGCCGCTCGCGCTCGCCTTCATCTACCTCGTGCTCTCGGCGCAGTTCGAGAGCTTCAGGTCGCCGTTCGTGATCATGCTCACGGTGCCGCTGGCGATGACCGGCGCGCTTGCCGCGCTGAAACTCACCGGCGGCACGCTCAACGTCTATTCGCAGATCGGTCTGGTAATGCTGATAGGACTCATCACCAAGCACGGCATATTGATCGTCGAATTCGCCAACCAGCTGCGCACGCGGGGCATGAACGCCGCCGAGGCGGTGACCGAGGCGGCCACGTTGCGCCTGCGGCCGATCCTCATGACCACCGGCGCCATGGTGCTGGGCGCCTTGCCGCTCGCGCTCGCTTCGGGCGCGGGGGCCGAGGCGCGCCAGCCGATCGGCTGGGTGATCGTGGGCGGCCTGCTGCTGGGCACCGTGTTCACCCTTTTCGTAATTCCCACGGCGTACATGCTCCTCACGGGCGGGCGGCGGACGGCGGCCTTACGTGAACCAGCTGCTGCGGAATGACGCGGCGTCCTTAACCACATATACTGGCACTTATATCGTTTCGGGAGTGCCGCCATGGGACAGGTCACGATCTATCTGGAAAGTGAAATCGAAAAGAAAGCACGCTCCGCGGCGCGCTCAGAAGGCGTCTCGCTCAGTAAATGGGTCGCGGGCCGCATCGCGCATGGCACGCGCGCAGAGTGGCCGAAGTCATTTCGCGAACTGGCAGGCGCCTGGCCGGACGCGCCCACGGTCGAGCAGATACGGGCGTCGTACGGGCGGGATACGAAGCGAAGCCGTCTTTAGTTCTGTGCATGCTGTGTACCTGCTTGATGCGAACGTGGTGCTCGACTACTTCCGCGAACGAGGCAACGTCGCGGCCAATCTGCTTGCCGTTGCGCCGGGCGAGCTCGCGCTTCCGGCGATCGCAGCGTACGAGATCTGGGTGGGTGTCATTGGATCCCAGAATCCCTCGCGGCGCCGTGCCCAGTATGAGCAATTCCTTGCCGAGGTCCCGATCCTGGATTTCGATGCGGCGACAGGCCGCAAAGCGGCTGAATTGCGCCATGCGATGACGCGAAAAGGCGACGCCATCGGGCCGCTCGACACGCTCATTGCGGGATCCGCGCTCGCGCACCAAGCGACGTTAGTGACGCGAAACGTGCGCGAATTTGCAAGAGTTCCCGGGCTGAACGTCGTGAACTGGTATGACTGAGACTGATGC
>CAZNSG010000041.1:0-4261 GCA_964575715.1 uncultured Hyphomicrobiales bacterium
CCGCGGCAACCTCTGCCCGTAACCGACCGCGATTTCGTGCCTTGGCGCTTTTCGGACGCCGGTCGTCGGAGCGCGTGGATGGCGCCGTCATGCCGGCATCCGAAAACCTGCACATTAACAGACGTTGGACGAGAAACTCGCGCGAATTTAGGGTGGACCGAACAGATCATCACACCGTCCTGATAAGTTTATACAGTACGTCGCACGGCACGCACTGGTTCGGAGTGCGGAAACACGGTTGACGCGGCATCTCAGCACAGTCATGAAATATCCATGACCAAGCGTCCGAATTTTCTGCTGTTCATCACCGATCAGCAGCGCGCCGACTTTTTAGGCTGTTACGGTCACCCCGTGCTGCGAACGCCGAATATCGATTCAATCGCCGCGCGCGGAACCACGTTCGACCGTTTCTACGTCGCCAGCCCCGTCTGCATGCCAAACCGTTCGAGTCTGATGACCGGACGCATGCCTTCGGTGCACGGGGTGCGCTCGAACGGCATTCCGCTGTCGATGAATGCGGTGACGTTCGTCGACCTATTGCGGGACGCTGGCTATCGCAACGCGCTCGTCGGCAAGAGCCATCTGCAGAATTTCACGCCACACGCTCCAGTCAGCAAGCGCCAGCCCGCGCGTGAAGGCTACCACGAACCATCGACCAGTCTTGGGCAGGCCTTGCGCAACGATCTCGGCGAAGCACGCTACGAACAGGAAACGCCGGAATATTGGAATGCAAAGGATGCGTGTGTGCGCACACCCTTTTACGGCTTCGATCATGTCACGTTGGTGCGCGCCCATGGCGATGAAGGCGGCGGCGATTACGACCGCTGGCTCGCGCAGCGCGACCCGAAAGCGAAAAATCTGCTCGGGCCGAAGAACAGCCTGCCACATAATTACACCGTGCCCCAGGCCTTCCGTACCGCAATTCCGGCGGAGCTATACGTGTCGACATTCCTCGGCGAGCGCGCCTGCGCTTATCTCGCCGAAGCGGATCGTGACGTGCCGTTCTTCCTGATGGTGTCTTTCCCCGACCCGCACCATCCGTTCAACCCGCCTGGCAAATATTGGGACATGTACAAACCTGAGCAATTTGCCGTGCCGGAAGCCTTCAAGCGCAACAACTGGGCGCCGCCCGAATTGGTGCGGAACATCATGAAGGACCGCGAAAGCGGCAAAGCCAACCTGAGCGGGATGAACACGATCGGCGTCTCCCCGCGCGAGGCACAGGAGGCGCGTGCGCTGACCTGCGGCATGATCGCCTGCATCGACGATGCCATCGGAGGCGTACTCCGCGCGCTCGACCACAGCGGCCAGCGTGAGGATACAATTGTGATCTTCACCAGCGATCACGGCGATCACCTTGGCGACCACCGGCTGATGCTCAAGGGCGCGGAGCAATACCAGAGCATCGTGCGCGTGCCGTTCATTTGGTCGGACCCGCAGGCGTCGGGCACGCCGAATCGCACCGGCGCGCTGGCCTCGACTATGGATATTTCCGCGACCGTGCTTGAGCGCGCACGTATCGAGCCGTATAGCGGTATGCAGGCGCGCTGCCTGTTGCCGGCGCTTAACGGCGGCACGGTGCGCGACTCGGTATTCATTCAATACGACCATCAGGCATCGAATCCAGGCACGAACGAGCCAGCGCGGGTTCACACGCTGATCGATGACCGCTTCCGGCTGAGCGTTTTTCATGGAACCGGCTGGCGCGAGCTGTACGATCTCGTCGCGGACCCCGGCGAATTCGAAAACTTATGGGACGATCCCGCTCATGCCGCAATACGCGCGCGCATGGTCGAGCGCCTGCTGGAAAGCGAGATCGAGCACGTCGATCGCATTCCGCTCCCGACGCGGCGGGCGTAATTATTTTGTGCTGCCGCGGTCTTCGACCGTGATGCCGGAAGCTTTCACCAGTCGGCCCCAGCGCGCGCCCTGCTCCTTGATGTTAGCCTTGAGCTGCGGGCCGGTCTCCCCGGAAATCTCGAAACCCTGCGCTTCCAGACTCTTGCGGATCGTGGCATCCGCATGCGCCGCGATCGCGGCGTCGGTCAGCCGCTTGAGCACATCAGGCGGTGTGCCTTCCTTTACCAGCAAACCGAACCACACTTTCGCGGTGAATTCGGGATAGCCCAGCTCCGCGAACGTTGGCGCATCTGGCATGGAGCGGTCGCGCTTCGGCCCGGTGGTTCCGAGCACCTTGAGGGTTCCGGCCTTCACGTGCGGCAGCGATGTATTCACCTGGGTGAATCCGAATAGCGAATGACCGCCCAGCAAACCGGTGACCTGCAGGCCGGAGCCGCGATACGGCACGTGCGTGAGATCAAGCCCGAATTTCTCGTTGAGCTGAAACCCGAGGAAATGCGACGGCGTGCCAGCCTGGTACGACGAATAGCTGAGCTTGCCCTTGTTCTCCTTCGCCCATTTGAGGAATTCGGCGAAGTTGTTTGCCGGCACACTCGGATGAATGGCGAACGCCAGCGGCGCCTCGACGCCGCGGATGATCGGATGGAACTGATCGATTGACCAGCGTGCGTTCGGATACATGTTCGGCACGATTTCGGTGAAAGCCTGCGTCCCGAGCCATAGCAGCGTGCCGTCGGCCGGAGCGTCTGCAATGAATTGCGCCGCGAGCGAACCGCTCGCGCCCGGCTTGTTCTCAATAATGATCGGCTGTCCGAGCGTCTTCGACATGTGTTCGGCGATCATCCGCGCGTAGGGATCGATCGCGCCGCCTGCCACCGTGCCCACGATCACACGAATTGTCGCACTCTGCGCCGCAACCGGCTCCGTTTGCAGCGCAGCTAGAAAGATCGTGCAAAGACCCGCCAAGAAAGCACGACGCATGTTCATTGGCTTATCCCTCTGCAACCGATATTGCCCCGATGGCTCCCGATCTGATGTGAATGTATCAATTTCCTGGTTCGCTTAAAAGCTATTTGCTCATTTTGCTGGGAGTCGCAGACTAGCGAGGTCCAAGTTAGGTCCGCTTTACACCCAATAGCGACTCAACAGCGGACAGTCCGGTTCGTCTGAATCGTGCCAATCGCGACCGAATCCAGAGCCCGGTCCTAATAGAGAGGCCGCCAACTGAGGTGGCCTCCTATTCACTCCTGCATTTGTTTGAACAGCGTCATGAAATCAGCGACTTCCCAATGCTCCGCCAATTGTCCGTTTTCAATGCGATAAAGCTGGAAGGCCGCCGCATCGATCGCGTTGCCCTTAGCTTTGAACGCGCCGAAGTCGCCTCGATGAGTACCGCGCACGCTGTTGAGAACGGCTACGTGCTCGCCCTCGGCAACAATGGCCGAGATCGGCAGTGTCATGTCCGGGAACGCGGCACCAAGCCCCGCGATGTACTTCTTCAGGTTTTCGCGGCCGGGGCTCTGGCCGGCCAGGTGGTCGTTGTAGTCTTCGGCGACGATCTCGTCGAAGACAGCTAAGTCGCCGGCCTCGATCGCCGCGAAGAAGCGGCGCACCAGCGTCTTATTGCGTTCGATGTCGGAACTCATGATGGCCTCAGAACATGCCGTTCGGGTTGGCGGCGGTCTTGGGCTCGGGTACGGGCTGCAGCGCGTCCCAGTGCTCCGCGGCCTTGCCGTCGGTGGTCATCCGAAAGATGTCGATGCCGGCGATGCCGCGGTCATCGGCCTCGTCACTGTAGAGGTTCACAAAGTTCACGTGCGACCAGACCCAATCGCCCGACGCGATGATCCGATGCACTTTCACGTGGAAGTGCCGACGGTTCTTGACCACCTCGCCAAAAAACGTCGCCAGCGCCGCAGCACCGTCGGGGATCAGCGGATTGTGCTGGATGTACTCGGGAACGAGGTACTTGGCGCAGGCTTCGTTCACCTTCTTCTGATTGATCATAAGGTCGTAGAAGGCCAGGATGTTGTCGCGATTTCGGACGGCACGAGCGTCGTTGGAATCGACGATGGTGATCATGACTGTCTCCAGATATTGAGGGCGTCGAATGGGGCACCTACCGCGTCAGGAAGCGAACTCGACACTACTGGAATGCTGACGCCTCTAGTGGGTCAATTTGGTCGGATTCCGCATATCCGCGCCATGTCGGCTATGGACCCGATCTCTTCCATGGTGTTGCGCTGCACGATCCTTCGTTCAGTGCCAATGCACAAAATCGCTGCGCGATAGCCCGCTGCGCGGGTAGCCCGACCGCGAGCGCGGTAACCGGAGGTGAGATCGTCGATAGCGGACGAGGCGTCCTGTCTTGAAGATCGAGGTGTCGTCAACCTCATCCCAG
>CAZNSG010000042.1:0-6378 GCA_964575715.1 uncultured Hyphomicrobiales bacterium
CTGGTTGCCAGGGAGACCGATCGGCTGATTCGACTGTCGACGGGAGCGCGCTCTACGCCGCCATCACCTGCTGTCCGCAATCACCGGATTGCTGTCCGCCTTGCGCTGGAATCAGTGTCCGCGTTGCACCGGATTCCGCAAGATGCCTTGGCCGGCCGACGGATTGTGGTGCCGGAAACGCGCGAGCTCGATGTGTTCGCGCGCATGCTGGAGCAGCACGGCGCAATAACGATTCGCTGCCCAATGGTCGCCATAGCGGATGTTCCGGATGCCGCTCCTGTTGAGGCATGGCTTCGTCGGTTCACGACCGATACCCCCCGACGACTTCATCCTGATGACCGGTGAAGGGCTCGGGCGTTTAGTTGGATTTGCGCGCCGCGCCGGCCTGGAGGAGGCATTCATGGCCGCGCTCACCAGGGTGCGCAAGATCACGCGCGGCCCGAAACCGGTGCGACGGCTGCGAACGCTTGGCCTGAAGCCTGACTTGGCCGCGGAGCCGCCAACAACCGCAGGAATTATAAGTTTGCTATCGGGCGAGGACCTCGCGGGCCGTAAGATCGCGATCCAGCTCTACCCAGGCTATTGGTTCTGACGCGAAGTGCCGGCTAGTTTGGTGAACCGACCGGTGCGCCGTTTTGCTCATTCAGTCAGCGGTTTGTTAAGCCACCAGGTCGAACTTCTCTATAGCGATTTCTTTGTAGCCTTGTTGAATTGATGTTGCTCGATGACTGCCCGGAACAATTTTCGCGCCAGCCAAGGCACTTTGTAGATCATCGTATTGCTGTTGGAGAGGCAATGCCCCTTGGTTGCCTTCGCCACATCCGAGGCTGCCGATTGGTGTGGAAACTAGAATACAGGGTTTTGTAGGGTCTAGATCGTGCATGACATGCTCCTATCAAAAATTCTGTCACGCAATCAGTCAACGTTATAAATATAATCTCGTGAGATGACCTGTTCAATCACCCTACGTGTAGACCCGCAGCACGATTAGCAAAGGTTAATGACAGCAACAGGGCCATATCTCTTTCAAAATCACGCAAAATCTCCGAATCCCGTTCGCGCACAAGGGGGTGCAACCGGACCCCCCCCGGGGGGGTGGCCTCTGACCACCCTTCCGAAAGTTTTCTCTCCAATGCTCGGAG
The DNA here is from genome assembly GCA_964575715.1 of uncultured Hyphomicrobiales bacterium. Lineage (GTDB taxonomy): Bacteria > Pseudomonadota > Alphaproteobacteria > Rhizobiales > Xanthobacteraceae > PNAI01. The sequence goes on from CAZNSG010000042.1 coordinate 1,143, forward strand.
CGCTGCGATCTCACGCGCGCTATGACGAGCAAAAATATGAAGGCCGCTTAGAGACAGCTCTGTCAAATTAGGCTGCGTTCAATTAGAAAGCCCCGGCGGCGAGGCCGGGGCTCCTGTCAACGTCGTAGCATCCCTCTTTGGTCTGTTCGGCAATGACGGTGTTGTTACGCAAGCATATTTCAGTAGCGCGATACCCGCAGTCATCATGTACACGTCTGTTTGGATTGGAGGGCTGGTATTTCTAGGTTTCTTCGCTTTGCTTGCGCCGGTAAGGATGACGCTGGTGCTGAGTGAAGCTCGTATGTCCGAAGCTGATTACCCAATGGCGATGGCCGCTTAATGTCTCCTGCTATCGATCCATTCAACGTTGGGTGCCATCACAAAGTGCGATTTGCGTGACTTCTGCACCTGGCACGACGCGTAATTTCGCGCGGGACCTAAATCTGTCGAAGTTGGAGGTATCGCCGACATCGCCGGGGATTTGTTCCTGGCACAAAATTTTTGCGGTCGTTATCCCGGACGCAACCGGTAGAACACCGGACATGCGGAAAATGTGGCAAAATGTGAATATTGACCCGACTCGGAAGTCAGAGCCCGGTAAACGTCATATCTTCGTACCGCTTGCAGGCTATGTTGACGACAAGCCATCCGCCGAACCACAGAGCTAAGCCGATGATCGCCCCAAGCGCTGCATACCAAATGCGGCGAAGACGCCACACTATCGTGCCGGCTTCACCGTCACGCCACTAGTTCGTGGTCATGTCTTCACTTTGCAGCGTGCTCGCAAATGCTGGTATTCTTGGCCCGGCTGGTGCCGCCGGACATCCACCCGGTAGAGCCGGAAAGACCCAGCCCATCAGCGCATTGATGAAAAAGAACTGATGGGTCATGCATTGAATGCTCACCGTCACGTGCATCGGTAAGGCACGCGATGGGTCGACAAAACCCAAACCATTCGTCTGATAACTGATCTGCACATTTTGTCGCGTAAGCCGGGGAAACACTCGCTGCATTGTGCTCAGAATTGGTGTGAATGCGTTCTCGCTCCAAACACCCCCGTTTGTGCAGGTGCCACTTGAGGCTGCCGGGGTGCAAACGGAACTCAGTGAGCTCAATGGACAGTTAGCGTTGGCTACTCCATTTGTAGCATCAAAACACAACTGCCCAAGTTGCAGGAGCTGAGTTGAGGTATATGGAGGCGCTGAAACAATTGAAGCAACCGGGTCTGAGACCACTGCCTTGCGCGCACCCATATAAGCGGCCTTGTTCGCCAAGCCCCACTCATACAGCATGTAGGACACGTCAACGGTTCCCAATACCACCACGATGAATAGGGGAAAGACCACCGTGTATTCGACCAGCACCGCGCCGGTAATGTCGCGCAAAAATTTATTGACCAATTTGCCGCTCCTCGTGATTGGCGGACAACGTTAGAATGGCGGTATTCGGCAGAACGGCGGAAAGCATAATGGAATAATAGGGAAATCTTGCCTGCAACTGAACGACGGTCGGATTAGCGCAGATTGTAGCCGAGCCAAGCTGGACATGATTATTGGTCCCACCGTTTATGTTCCAGCCCGTTATAAGCGGCAGATCGCCTTGAGCGGGATTCAACTTTCCATACACTGCCAAGTTTTGCGCATTGGTAAGTCCCCAGCCACAGACCGCGCTGGCGGGCACGCTTGCGAGATAGCGCGCCGCATCGCGTATCGATTTGCTTCCCGTGGCCTGCGCGTTCAACGCCAGCCCAAAATCCACGCCCCCCGCCATGAGAGAAATGGCCAGCGGTACGACAATGGTCATTTCGAGCAAGGCAGCGCCCGACGAGCAGCGTGCAAATCGCAGCAAGAATTTGGGCAGCGATTTCATCTGACGAGCTGCACAATGCGATGCAGAGTGTCGCCAGTCGAATACGTTTGCATATACTCGGCGTAGATAGTTCCGTCAGTCGACGGTTCCGTTATGAAAAAATCGGCGTACTTCGTAAACAAGACATTCGGCTGCGAAGCTCCCGTGATCCCCCAGTAAGTGCAGGGGACGATTGCTACCTTTATGACCCGCCTGGCCGGGTTGGTGCTCACGGGAAGACATTGCGGAGCGCTTGGTTCCAGGTTGGAGGTGAACGCCGCGCCTGACGCTTCTAGTTGATAGATTTGATATCGGGTTGTAACCCCATTTGGTAAATTGGGAGTGTGATGATTATTCCAATACGCTTGTAAATCTGTCAGGTTCGGACCGCCGCCGATGTTGTTCGTTATGGTTCGATCGCGCGGCAGCGGACAGCTGTACTGAGCAGGATTTGTCGATAAATTGCAGGTGGCGCTGTAATTGTTAGGGTCAAAGGCAGTGCCACCGCCGCCACCTTTACCACCACCTTTACCACCACCACCGCCGCTACCGCCTGTAGCGGCGATCGGCGCTACCGTTGTTGTTTGGCATGAACTGCCCTGGATGGTGGTTGCTATGCCGTCGATGACAATCGGGGCTGCAGTGTTATCTACGCCGCTGACGCCTGTTACGGGTCGATCAAAGCGGACATTGAATCCCTCCGCCACTTGATTGGGAATGTTTCCTGGTCGCGGGGTTATGCGGCTCTCGTTACAAGCATTTTCTGCTGACCTCGACAGAAAAGCCGTAATTTCCTGAGGCGTCGAGAGGTTACTTGTTTCTCCAGGTACATTAATAATGCCCCAGTCTCCAGCCGCGCCAGATCCTGCCCGCAGGTGAAACATCCAACCCGGCTGCACCGGACCAGGAAAGTATTCGCTACGTCCCGGCACACTCTCCATACTCTCGTACGGATGGCAAATAAATGATGACACTGTGCCGCACGCGGTATAAGCGATGCCTGCCCACGCTGACGCGCCGGTGGAATTATTGGCAACATTGGCTCCAGTAAGAACGGTGATTGCCGGCAGAAACCACGGCCTGACTTGCCACGACCCGGTGGTGACTTTGACATATTTAGCAACCCTCGGATCGGCGGTCACTGTATCCGGGTTCAATTGGCTGTAGAATTGCACGCCGTTGGTTCCGGCCAAAATTCGCACGCCGGCGACATCCGACCAGCGCGGATTGTTTGTCAGCAGAGTTCTGGCAGCGGTATCCGCCCGCGTCAGCGCGTCGCTTGCGCCGTCCAGCTCTTTCGCGCCGGCGATGGCAGCGGCGTCCGCCAAGTCTTGCAGATCGTTATTGAGCAGCAGGTACCGGCCGCCATCGAGAACTAATCCAATCATGCCGAGGATGGCGACGACATAGATGGTGAATTGCAGCAGGATGCTGGCGTGCTCGTCCTTGACGAGCCTAGGCAACAGAGAAAAGCGCCGCAATTTTTTTCCCATGTCCGATTCCAAAGGATACTGCAATTGCCAACATCGTAAGCAATTGGTCCGAATCCGCCAATAGATCAATGAAATCAATTAACAGATATATAAAAGATCAGAATTTGGCTTAATACTTGGACGAATACGAACTTAGGCAAAAATGAAATTCGGATCGAGAAGACGGCACGCAGAAAATTCGCCGAGGCGGTTTGGTTTTTCTGGGGCATCTTCGGCATGGTGATGTGCCTTTATATGGCCCACAATGCCGTCGAGTTGGAAATGCAGGCCCTTGTTACGCAAGCACGTTTCAGTAGCGCGATACCCGCAGTCATCATGTACACGTCTGTTTGGATTGGAGAGCTGGTATTTCTAGGTTTCTTCGCTTTGCTTGCGCCGGTCAGGATGACGCTGGTGCTGAGTGAAGCTCGTATGTCCGAAGCTGATTACCCAATGGCGATGGCCGCTTAATGTCTCCTGCTATCGATCCATTCAACGTTGGGTGCCATCACAAAGTGCGATTTGCGTGACTTCTGCACCTGTGAAGGTTTTCGGATGCCGGCCGCCATCGAACATCGCGGCGTGCACCTGCGGCCGGCGTCGGAAAACCTCCAAGGGAGGAAACCGCGGGAAGTGGTACGCGGAGATGCGGCGTGCGCTATGGGGGTTTGATTGCCGAGGATGTTGAGTGTGATCGTCTGCAACACGCGCCAGAATGTTGTGCTGCGGGGAAGCAGGTCAAAAACAAGCGGCTGGCTGCGATGAACGGTGAAGATTCTGGCACGATTTGAGCGGACGGGTTGATATTTGAGCGAGCGCTGGCGCGGCCGATCGAGGACCAGCGAAGCAAGCAAACGAATTTGCGGGATCGTGGCTTCGGTGTTGTCATGAGGTATCGATCCTGATCGCGACGATTGGACCTGTCGGCCGATGCCGGGGTGTTGCGCCGCGCTTGAAGGTCTCGATGACGATCATGCGGCCGCCGCAGCAGGGACATGGATGAACCGGCGGTTCGTCGCCATCGGACGCATCGGCACTGGCAGATTCGCTTTCGGGCTTTGGCACGGCGAGCAGTTCGCGGGCGCGCGCGATGTTGTCGGCGCAAGAAGTTTTGGCGAACAGGCCGTAGTGGCGGATACGGTGGAAGCCTTTCGGCAGCACGTGGATGAGAAAGCGGCGGATGAACTCGCCGGTTGCGAGCGTCATCACTTTGTAGCGGTCGGGACCTTCGACACGATAGTCCTTGTACTTGAAGCTGACGTCGCTCGCGTCGGCGCAGATCAGCCGGCGATTGGAGATGGCGACGCGGTGGGTGTAGCGCGACAGATAGGCCAGCACGGCTTGCGGTCCACCGAACGGGCGCTTGGCATAGACCACCCATTCGACCTGGCGTAACGGCCTCAAATAGGCGGCGAATGTTTTGCGTTCGGCGAGCGCACTATGATCACCGTAGAAATTGAGACGACCCTTGGCATGCGCTGCCTTGAGCTTGTGCAGGAACAAGCGGCGAAATAGGCGAGAGAGTACGCGCACGGGCAGGAAGAAGCCGGGCCGGCACGATATCCAGCGCGCGCCGTCCAGCGATATGCCGCCGCCCGGCACGATCATGTGCAGGTGCGGGTGATGCGTCATGGCCGAGCCCCAGGTATGCAGCACTGAGGTGACACCGATGCGGGCGCCGAGATGCTTGGGATCGGCGGCGATCGTGATCAGCGTCTCGGCACTGGCCTTGAACAGGAGATCGTAGATCGCCGCCTTGTTCTGGTAGGCGAGGTCGGCGATGGCCGCCGGCAAGGTGAACACCACGTGATAATAGGGCACCGGCAGCAGTTCGGCCGCGCGTTCGGCGAGCCACTCCCGTGCCGCCGCACCCTGGCACTTGGGACAATGCCGGTTGCGGCAGGAGTTGTAGGCAA
>CAZNSG010000043.1:0-7958 GCA_964575715.1 uncultured Hyphomicrobiales bacterium
GACGATGGCCGCGTCCTGTAGATTCTGTCCCTCGCTCAAAACGTCAGTAGCCACGAGGACTCGAAGCTCCTGCTCAGCTGCAACTTGATCGCCCTTCTTGTTGCTCTCCGGACTGAATCGCCAAGCATAGCTGGTAGGGTCCTCGTCTTCGCCCGTGACGCCTGCGATTCGCTTCAAACCACGGGCGCGAAGCTGCGTTGCGAGGTAGCGAACAGTGTCCGCGAACTGCGTGAAGATTAGAACCTTTTCTTTTGGATGCCGTTTGGTGAGAAGCGTGAATAGGGCATCCAGCTTGGCGTCGGTGTTTGGTTTCCAGTCTCCGCATTGTTTCAGCACATCCAACAACTTGGCGCCATCGGCGGCGAGGTCCTTGGAAAGCGAGGAAACGAACAAGTCCGGCCGAAGCCATTTGAATCGTGCTTTGAATTGAGTGCTGTATTTTTTGTAAACTTCGGCCGCGCATTTTTTAAAATCGGTGATCGTACGTAGAGCCCGTAGGGGGGCGGGCTTGTGTTCATTCCCATCTTCATCTTCGAAGAATTCTGCGTCGGCACTCTCGTCATCCACGTCCTCGTCATAATTACCGGCGTCGAGAAGCCCCGAATCCTGTGTGCCGATGGGCAATGGCAACCCGTGCTCGATGGCATGAATAAAAATGTGATTGCGGAGAATGTGGCGCTCTATGGATTGTTGAAATGCCTCGCCGCTGCTTTCGAGTCGCTTAAACAAGTTTGTTCGGCAAAAGCCCATGAGCCGCTTGCCAGCGCGAGACAAGTCTTGGAGCTGCTTCGCTTCGGCCGTCGTTGGTGACTTGTGAGGCGACGCCGCGACGTAGTTGGCTAATCCATATCGAGGCAGGTTCAGCGCGTTAACGGCAGCCACAACGTCAGTAGCATATAATCGAGCATACTGATCGGACGAATCGTTTTCGTTGATTTTAAACTTGACAGTCTTCGGCGCGCGTTCGGGAAAATACGAACGCGTCCCATCCTCGAAGGTGAGGAACTTGCGTCCAATAACTGGATCAAGCGTGGCATAGTTGTCCTGAATAAAGCTTCGGGTTCTGCGCACCATGTAGAGCCGCATCAATTCGCGCCAGTCATCGGCATATTCGCTCTTCTCGAATGCTGCGAGCGAGCGAACAGGACACTGATGGCGACGAATGAACTCGGTTTCGCCCAGGTCCCGTAATAGTCGTTCGGGGCGGATGCCCAGCTCTTGAGCCTCCGGAACGAATAGGCGGAGCTGACTAGATAGGTCGAGGTACGTTTTGTTGTAGGGTGTAGCCGAAAGTAAGATGCACTTACTCTCGTTTTCCTGAATGTATTCTTGAATGGCACGATAGCGCTTGCCCTCACGATTGCGGAGGTTTTGACTCTCGTCGATCAGAACAACACGGTAGCGGCGTAATGTAGAAAGTTCCCCGGACGCCTTTGTGATGGAAAGGACCTTGGCGAGAAGGCGATATTCAGAGACATAGTCCTCCCACATCTTGACAAGGTTCTTGGGACAAATGATGAGCGTTTCTGTGAAGTGATCGTCCTGAAATATCTTGGCCAGCGCTGTGGCCATTAGTGTCTTTCCCAGCCCGACTACGTCGCCGATCAGGACGCCGTTACGCTTATTGAGGTGATGTGCGGCAATCTTTACCGCTGCAACTTGGTAATCAAAAAGACGGTGGCCAAACTCCGGCGGAATACGAAACTCGGACAACCCGGCACGGGCTTCTTGAGCCAAGTGATAAGCCATCTTGACGTAGATTTGGTATGGCGGGACAAGCGCTTCGCGCGCCCAGCTCTGCTCGATAACGTCTATTAATTCCGCCGAGATATCGACGCACCAGCGATCGTTCCAACGATCCTCAAACCACGCCGCAAGTTTTTTGGCGGCGTCGCTGTCAAGCACATCGACGTTAAGCTCGCCCTGTTTGGAAAGGCCGGAGAGAGTGAGATTGCTGCTCCCGAGATATCCAATGATCGGGTTGACAGGGTCAGAGCGAAACGCGAGATACAGCTTTGCGTGTAGGGTATGCCGAAGAAATAATTTCACCGCGACCTTTCCGGCGCGGAGCTGAGCGAGCAAGCGGCGAAGACCATTTTCGTCTTCGTTTGTTGGAAAGCCGACGATCAACTGTTCGCGAAATTCGGTGGCCAATTTACGCTTAAGGGTGGCGGCGGTGGCGTTATCGAGTTCCTGTGCGCCATCGCGCGTCAGCAACTCGCGCAGTTCCTGCTGCGGAAGCTTCTGCATCCCGACTAGGAGGCGGCATTGCTGGCCGGGGCCGCCATCCCAGCGCTCAATCAGGCGGTCGATCTGACGCCAGCCACGCAGATTGAAATACCCGACGCAAAAATCCGACCGGCCCGAAAGGGCCAGAGCTGCTGAGAGCGCGGGCAGTAGACGTTGGTCGATATTATCGTAGATTGTTGGCATCGCCCCCTCCTAGACGCAGCTTCATAAATGGCAGACGTTACAGAACGTACGAGTGTATCCGAGCAAAATTGCTAACCGCTAATAGAAATCTGCTTATGATCGCCTGCGGCCACAAGCCAATGATGCTTAGCCAGCAGTGCAGCGCTGATGATTGGCCAGCACCATATTGTCTCGCAGCTAGAGCGGATTCCGCTCATGTGGAACCATCGGCAGTGTGATTGAAGGAATCAACACATTCCTGCGGGGCTGAAGGTGCTTTCAATCCGATCTAACCGATTCAACCCGACCGAAACATGCTCTAAGCGTGAGTTGAATTGTTCAAACGTGACCATTGCATCCGCAGGCTCTTTACGTTCGCGCTGCTGGCGAAGCGTTGCGGCAATATTGTCGGCATGACGGTAACTGATGCCCATTTATCTCACGACTGCTATGCCTCAGGCGTCGGGTTATCTCCCGGTATCTGCGCCCAGTCCACCGTCAGTTTTTGCCAGTCGATCTTTCGACGCTCATCCAGCGTCCACACTTTCCAGAAATCAGGATCAGCGGAATGTGGGCGTTGGTTTTCCGGTAGTTCATCCATCTCAACCAACACCGGAATCGGTGTAGCCCAACCCAATAAAATAGCTTGTCGCGAAGGAAGGCTCGGCAATTCTCGAAGCAGGCCCCCAACGTTGTCTGGAACTAAACGTGATACAAGACTCTGATCACTGTCATTGACGAGACGATGCAATAAGAATGTGTTGCATTGAGCGAGGATGGTAGGCGAAAGTTCCGACGGTCGTTGCGATGACAGAACTAAACCCAATCCAAACTTTCTTCCTTCACGCGCAATGCGCTCAAATGTTTCGCGGCACAAACGATCAGGCGATACAGCTTGCCCCTCATCATTCCCACCGCGTTTGACAAAGGTATGTGCTTCTTCAAGAACCAATACTGTAGGCAATGTCTTTCCATCTGAATTCAATCGCCGGTAGCGTTGCATTGTTTCAAAGACAAGTCTGGCCAGCACTGAAACGACAATATGGATGATTTCAGAGGGAACGAGCGATAGATCGATCACAGCTATTGGGCCGTTGGCTGCGCCGTCCGATCCCACATACTCGTTTAGCCAAGCTTCGAAAGTAGTTGGCGGATCGCGTCCTATGACTGCTCCCAATCGCCGATCTGCCAACATGCCGCGAATCCGCAATCCGAGGGTTGAAATAAATCCAGCCAATGCTCCTCCTTGCTCTGTGGCTGTGCGTTCCAGATGTTCTGCGAGCATGTTCACGTCAAAATATAGAGGCGCGTCCTCATTGATTGGCGCAAGCCCAGCGAGGTCCGGCAGCGAATTAGCAACGCTCGTGAGGCCGGCTCGAATTCCTTCCAAGTTTCCAATCGAGAAATCGTTGAAGAATTGTTGGGAACGGCGAGAGTCAACGACGCCACTTACGGCTTGAGCCAGTTGGCTCAGAGTCGTAGCGATCGGCTCATCAACATTTAGTGCAAACTGGCCGATATCTTCAGCGAGCCTTTCGAGCATTCGGCCGCAATCAAACCTCGCACGGACGGTTCCTGCGAAAGCAGTAGTGCCAATGCTCAACATCGCGGCGATACGCGCAATGTAAGATGCGAGGTAGCGACGGATCATGGCTTCACGCGGCAAGCCTTCCGTCCGTCCACTCTTCAATTCTCTCAATCCCTGCAATAACAAAGGTCGCTGAGCGCCCGGTTGAGCATGCGCAACGGCGGTCCACTCATGGCCATTCCAAAGCCAAGCCGGAACGTCCAAGGGCCGCTCGTTGCCTTCAACCGGAGGGACCTTGAAGAGGCGGAGCGCAGCGCCGAAATCCGCAAACGCCCGTGCATATTCTCCGTTCGGATCAAGAACGATAAACCGCGCGTTTGGCTTCCCGTTGCCGCCTCTCGCTTTAATAGCAGCTTGGCTAGCCTCCAAAGACCAACGAATGAGCCCAGCTACACTGCACGATTTTCCACTGCCTGTGTTTCCAAGAACCGCGAGATGCCGACCAAAAAGTTTGTCCGGGTCCACCTTGATGGCAGCATTTGCCGCCATAGGAGAGGCACCTATTCGCACCCGCCTGTCGCTAGTCTTTCCGCCAACGATGGCCTCGACTTGCTCCGGGGTCGGCACAAGCACCTGATCGCCGACCGAAGGAAAGGAAATTACGCCACGCGAGAGCTCGAATTCGACATTGCCGGTTTGGCGGTCCCGTCTAGAACCGAGGGTTCCCACGGGCGTTACGACCATTTTGCGTAAGGGAAATGGCAGGTCGATCAGAGCAAAATCTTTCAACCCGGAGCGTTTTGGATAGGGAGAACGTTCAATTCCGATCCACGAAATATATCCAACAGTGGCTCCTGCCTCGTTTGGGATAAGGACATAACCGTTCAAGCGGGGAAACGGCGTCGGCGTTCCGGTGTTAAGCGCTGTTGCATGGGGCGCATCGAGTTCAAGTAAAACTCTTACTTCGTCAGGCGAAACGGATTCCACCGAACCGATCACCAACTCAGACAAACGTTGAATGGCTGTAGTCATGGTGCGGTGCCTGGATTTGCGGGTGCAGTAGCGGTTGAATCGCTACCACCTGGCCGATGGCGCATAATCTCCGTGAGCCGGCCGGTAATGTAATCGAGTGCCGGCTTAGGAAAATAGTGCTCAATGAGATTGCTCAAACTCGCAAAGTGAGGGCCAACAAGCAACGAGACCTGAGCGTCCCTTGTACGTGAGCAAAACGTCTTGATGCGATCGTCGACTTCGTAAGCAATGATGACGATATGCGTGGATGGGATGGTAAGCATATCCAGAAGGATGCGGTTTACATGATCATCCCCGAACCCGTAGCCATACGTAACCACGACCGCATTGGGGCGGCACAAAGCAGCCGCCATATCTCGGAAGAGTTCCGCATAGGGATAGGCGGTTGTCTCCACATCCTTTGCTGGATTGGGATACACCATCACGGTATTGATCGGATTTTTTGGTAGGTCCGTGTGATCTGTGGGTGCGCCGAATGGGAGTCCAAGCTTTCTGATAGCGCGGATTCCTGCATCGTATTGCCAGTCGAGTGAACCGTGGAGTTTTGTAAGGCGAATGATCCCTTCCATGAAGCGCGGTTCTCCACGGATACCGGGCGGGTTGTAGTGCACATCCACTTCGATGCGAGAGGACCGAAAAAGTGGGCTAAGCGCGCCTACGAACCGATCAATAATACGGAGACCGGCAAGATCGCAGCCATGTTCGACTAGCCGATCGTAATTTGTTGTGAAGATATGTAGTCGCTCTCTCGACGCCGCTCTACTGGCACAGCTCAAAAGAAATGATTGGAGCAGCATATTCGCAGCTGGTGTCTTGGCCTTTGAAATCTGCAATTCCGTTTTTAGTAGCGAGGCGAGGAATTGCCGCAGCTGCACATCCATTGCATCTTTCAGGACTATAGCTGCGGCGTCATCTGTGACACTGAGACCCTCAAAGACAGCGAGTGCGCTTCGAAGTTGATCTTCGATATTGGCATCACCGCGTCCCATCAGCTTGGCCGAAGCAGCGGCGTGCTTATCAATCGCCGCGTCGTACTTGGTTCCAAATGTGACTTTGGACATTCCCGTAGCCGAACCACCCGCTGCGAGTGCGATGGAGGTGGTGAAGCCACTACCGAGCATCACGTTTAGATGTTCGGCTTGGAAAACGGCCGAGAGCCAGGGTTCGATCTGCTTTCGTCCGTTAGCGATAAAAATGTTTAGGTCTGGCCCAGATGTTGGAACGTCATCGGATTCCAGAACGTGAGCGCCGACGCGATAGGAATGTTTTTTCCAATCCACTTAACCCTCCCAATTTCGATACGAACGGCCCACGGCGGCTCACATCGACATTAAATTTAAATTGGCGCGCACCGGCATCGTTATGCGTCCCATCCTCGTCGCGATTCGCACCCCCAACCGTCTCGGATATTCACCTTTCTATATTTGCACTTCGCGCGCATTGCCGCGTGAGGCGTCAGCTAGTGCGTACATTTTTGTGCAAAACATCAAAATAATCCCAACAAAAGAACCTTATACCGCACGCACGATGTTGGCGCAGGCTAAGATCAAAGACTGCGATTACGTGATCGCGTCGCGAGGGAGACAGTCATGACGGAGAACAACTTTGCGGGCTACATGGCGAAGAGCAAACTTTTAACTTTGGTGACCATCGTACTCATGATTGTACCGTTTTTCTACGAGCCTTGGTATATAGCCCTGCCGATTGCTATCGGCGTGTATGTTGTGTCTGGGTTTATCCGTGTCACATTCATGTTGAAATCTGGAACATAAAAACAATCGTCAGAGGTTTTGTCGGGGGAGAGAATGGCCGAGAAAGATGCTGAGGCACTTGCCTTGTCTGAGGCTAAGCGCGCCAATTTTTTGGCACATGTTGAATTTAGCGCCGCCTTCGCCGATTTTAATTCCATCTGGAATATCCGCGCTAAGGCGAGAGCACGTGCCAAGGCTCATTATACTGCCGCCCTTGACGATGTCGCGGCAACCGAAAAGAACCTTGACGCGAAACGGAAGGCATTCGATCCGGTCTACGCGGCGCAACGTGCCATAGCCGAGCCAATTGAAAAGGAAAATTCAGACTCCGTGACAGCCTCTCTTACCACTCTTTTGGCCATGGAACGTGACGGCCTGGTCCAGCTCGATGGGTTCATGATCAAAAAGTATCTGAAGCCAGACGATCCTCGCGTGAAGGCGTGGCGTGGCCAATGACCGCGCCGCCTCACGCCGCCCCACGGTCTTTGGACAACTCGTGGTATATGGGCTAAAAATCTTTCCTGTTCTTATCCGGGTGCGGGGACACATGCTCGGACCGACACGCTTTATTGCAGCCGCGGCACTGATATTGGCAGCGGGAATGTCGGCGGCCACGCCAGCGAAGGCTACTGATTGGGGTACGTGCTTAAGCGTCTCGGACCTTTTGTATGGACAAGCGGAATCGACCGACGCCGTAATCGCTGCCTGCAACCGCGCGATCGCATCGGGCAGGTACAAGGAGGACTATGATCTTAGAGTCCGTCTCGAAACTTCAGCAAGGATTACAAAGCTTTCGTAGCATGAGCCGGATAGACGCGAGTTTCAAGAACGCGAGGGCGTTGCGGTTGAGATTTTCCCAGTCCTTGGCGAGGCGGCGGCAACGGTTGAGCCACGCAATCGAGCGTTCCACGATCCAACGCTTGGGTAACTGCACGAACCCTTTCGCTTGATCGGATCGTTTGACGATTTCGGTTTCGAGACAGGGCAGAATCTTGGCGAGCGCGTTGCCGAAAATCGGCCCTTGATAGGCGCTGTCGGCAAACAGCTTCACGAGGAATGGATACCGACCGAACAGCGTTGCCAGCAATGCGATACCGCCGTCGCGATCTTGAATGCCGGCGGAATGAACGATGGCGTGCAGCAACAGACCCAGCGTGTCGACCAGAATGTGCCGCTTCTTACCCTTGATCAGCTTGCCCGCATCGAACCCGTGCGGATCGATGCAGGTCCCCCTT
>CAZNSG010000044.1:0-12748 GCA_964575715.1 uncultured Hyphomicrobiales bacterium
AGTACGCCGGAAGCCGGGTAAACCCGACTTCCGGTATCATAGGCGAGCCCTCGGGTCTTGCCTTCGGCAAGCCCAAGGACAGGCTCCGCGACGCCGTCCTTCGGACGGCTATGCCCGGGGCAGGCTTTTTCGGGATCATGCGCTAATCGGTGCTTTTGCCGGCTTTGCCGGTCTTGGCGAATTTGGCTTCCAGCGCATCGAGGCGGGCCTTGAGCGCTTCGTTCTCTTCGCGGGCGAGGCTTGCCATTTCCTTGACCGCCTCGAACTCCTCGCGCTTGACCACATCGAGGTCGCGCAATATGCGCTCAGCCTGGGTGCGAAACAGCGTGTCGAACTCGCGCCGCACGCCTTGGGCGACGCCCGCGGCATCGTTCATCAGCCGCGCGATCTCGTCGAGGAAGCGGCTGGTGGTTTGGGTCATGGCTGGCCTCCGGGCCGGGCGGGGTAAATTAACAATGACAATGGGATCATGATCCCGCAAGAGCCACAATTGGGCATTTATTATCTCAATAACGAATTCAATGTTGAATGGACAGTTATTACTCCTTACGAGACCGTGACCGGCCAGCGACTGCAACCTAAGGTGCCTGAGCATGTCACTTTCATGGTGTATTCAAAAGAATTGCACAATTGGCGCGGCCATCGCCTTGGCGGGAGCAGTGGCTGCTGCGACGCCAGCGGATGCAGACATCGTTTCGGTCGCCGAAATGTTGCGGGGGATCAGTTCGACTTCGGAACAATGTACGATCTCGCCGCAGACGGTGTGGATTACGGTCAAGGGGCGCGGCTTCTGCATGCGCTACTACCTCGCAAGCGGCGGCAGCGAAGGCCGCATGCCGATCGTCTTCCTGCAAGGCGATCGATTGGGCGTGCTCAATTTGAAGACCGGCGTGTTTGCAGTCCCCGCCAATGAGAAAGACATCAACACCGACGATTTGATGAAGGCCGCGGTTGCGCTGTCGCGGCAAACCAAATTGACCGCTATCTATCTTGCGCGCGTCGGCGTCGAGGGCTCCTCCGGCGATCATCGGCTGCGCCACAGCGTGCTTGAGCTGCAGGCCACCAATGCCGCGCTTGACGCAATCAAACAGAAACACAAATTCGAGGGATATAACTTGCTCGGTCAGTCCGGCGGAGCGCATCTGGTCGCGGGACTGCTGGGCTTGCGCCAGGACATCAACTGCGCGGTGATCGGGTCAGGCCCGCTCACCCCGAAGCGGCGGCCGAGGGCGGCCGAGCCATGGCTTGAACATTTCAATCCGGCCAGCGCGGTGGCGGCGATTGCGCGCAATCGTTCGTCCCGCATCATGGTGGTGACCGATCCGGCCGACAAGAAAGTCAGCGCGAACACTCAGACCGCATTCGTACGGATGCTGGAGCAAGCAGGCCGGCCGGCCGAGCAATACATCGTTCAAGCAACCGATGAGAATCGCCACGGAGTCGTGGCCTATGCCCGGCTCGCCCTAAACGGATGCCTGCGCGGCGGCAGCATCGAGGAGATCACGCGGGAGGTCGACAGGCTCGTGGCGCAACGCGTGGCCGCAGCCGCCAAGGCGGCGGCGGAACGGGGAGTCGATGCGAACAAGGATAATGCGGCCGCGACGGGGCAACCGCCAAATCAACAATCCGGTGCGCCTGATGCGCGCCCGCGCTTGCCGTAGCTCGCGCACAAGGATTGAGCTGAGTTTAATTTTTGGCTGAGCTTAATTGGAGGCCGTGATTTTAATTCAACTTGACTTCGTCACGGCCGAGGTCGCATCACCGCCCTGATGGCTATTTCTACAATTCCATTTCCCGCCTTCGACCCCGTGCTGGTGCAGATCGGACCGTTCGCGATCCGCTGGTATGCGCTCGCCTATATTTTCAGCATTCTGCTTGGCTGGCTTTACGCGCGCGCGATTGCCCGCAGCGAGCGTCTGTGGGGCGGGCCGGCGCCCCTGACAGTGCTCGACTTCGACGACTTCGTGCTGTGGGTTACGCTCGGGATTATTCTCGGCGGCCGCATCGGTTACGTGCTGTTTTATAATCCGGCGCATTTCGCAGCTAATCCCATTGAAATCATCGAGTTGTGGAAGGGCGGGATGTCTTTCCATGGCGGTTTTGCCGGCTGCGTGGTCGCGGTAATGCTGTTCGCGCTACGCCGTGGAATCCCGACGCTCTCGCTTGGCGATGTCACCTGCGCGGTCGGGCCGATCGGGCTGCTGCTCGGCCGTATTGCCAATTTCATCAACAGCGAGCTGTGGGGCCGGCCGAGCGATGTGCCCTGGGCCATGGTCTTTCCCAATGGCGGACCGCTGCCGCGCCATCCGAGCCAGCTCTATGAGGCTGCGCTCGAAGGACTGTTACTATTCATCGTCCTTGCCACAGCGATGCGTATGGGTGCGCTCCAGCGGCCGGGCTTGCTCATCGGCATCTTCGCCGTCGGCTATGCCGTGGCACGGATCGCTTGCGAGCTTTTCCGTGAGCCGGATGCGCAACTCGGTTTTCTCTGGGGCGGACTGACAATGGGCATGCTGCTCTCGGTGCCATTGCTGCTGGCCGGTTTCGGATTCATCCTGTTCGCGCTGCGGCGCACGCCATTGCGGGCCTGAAAGCCATGGCCAATCCTTTGGCCAATCCTTCGGCAAATCCTTCGGCTATTCCATCGCTCGAAGCGGAAATTCGCCGGCGCATCGAACTGGCCGGTCCGATGCCGGTCAGCCAATACATGGCGCTGTGCCTGTCGCATCCCGAGTACGGCTACTACATGACGCGCGATCCGCTTGGCCGGGCCGGCGATTTCACCACCGCACCCGAAATCAGCCAGATCTTCGGCGAGCTCATCGGCCTGTGGGCGGCCAATGTCTGGCAAGCCATGGGAGCACCGGCAAACCTGCTGCTGGTCGAACTCGGCTCCGGCCGCGGCACGCTGATGCGCGATGCGTTGCGGGCGGCTCAAGCCGTGCCCGACTTTCATGCCGCCTTGGCCGTGCACCTGGTCGAGATCAGCCCGGTGCTCGCGCTCGTACAGCGCCAGACTCTGAGTGGGCTCGGCGTGCCGGTCGAATGGCATCCATCGTTGCAAGAGGTGCCGGACGGCCCATTGATCGTCATCGCCAACGAATTCTTCGATGCGTTGCCGGTGCACCAGGCGATCCAACAAAGCAACGGCTGGTATCAGCGTGTGATTGAGATCGACCGGGTGGGCAATCTTGCCTTCGGGGTGGCCGATGATCTCGCCCCGCGCTTCAAACTGCCGGTGCCGCCGCCGGTGCGGAATGCACCGGTCGGGGAGCTCTATGAATGGCGCAACGATCTGATCGCGCTCGAGCTGGGCCGGCGCATTGCGCGTGATCGGGGCGCCGCGCTGGTGATCGACTACGGGCACGTCGAAAGTGCGTCAGGCGAAACTCTGCAGGCGGTGGGGGAACATTCCTATGCCAATCCGCTGGTGGCGCCGGGCGTGGTCGATCTCACCGCGCATGTCGACTTTCAGGCGCTGGCGAACGCGGCGGAGAGCATGGGCGCCTGCGCGCACGGTCCGCTCACGCAGGGTGAATTTCTGCACCGGCTCGGCATCGAGGCGCGCGCGCGCGCGCTCAAAGCCAATGCGACAGAGGATCAGGCGATGGCGATCGATGCCGCGGTTGCGCGTCTCACCGATATGAGCAGAACCGGGATGGGCGAAATGTTCAAGGTGATCGGCCTTGCCGATCCAACGCTCAAGTCTCTGCCGGGCCTGGAGCCATCGGCGCCGCCGCATCGTTAGAGCGAAATCGTTCGGACTTGAATCACGTGTCCCGGATGCGGTGCAGCGTGAAGCCTTAAGCGCGTTGACGCGCGTCTTTGACGCGCTATGGCGGAACGGTGCACCGCTGATCCGGGACCTACACGGTTCGAGGGCGGGGCATGGATCCCGGGTCTGCAACGCACCGCTTCGCGTTGCTCGCGCTGCGCTGCGCCCGGGACACGTGTTTCCGCTCAAGCCGGTCCCGCTCTAGGAATACTTACGGACAGGGATGCCGGAATCCATCGAAGCCGAGATAAGTCATCGTATAGGGATCGTAGGATCGGAACCGGCGCATGCAATAAACGATCGCGGGATCGCCAGCCGAATAGGGTCCATAGGCCGGATAGGCCGGGGTGTAGTAGGAATACGGCGGATACCCGCGATAATAGTAACGCGGCTGCGAGGCAACGATGCCGCCCATAAGAACGCCCGCAGCCAAGCCCGCGCCGATGCCGTGGCCGCGGCGGTGGCGCACTAGGATCAGCGGCGAAGTTTCTGCCAGCTGCGCAGCCAGCTCGCTGCCGCCTGAGGCGGGGGCAAGCGGCATGGCCATAACCGATGGGGTGGTCAGAACTGCCGCACTGATCGCGAAAACCCCTATCGGAGGGATTACTTTCCGCTTACGCATGGATTGTGTCCTAAACAGGCTCGGTCGTGCGGCATACGACATCGATAACAGTTAGAAATGATATAGCTACCGGCGCTGACGCGGCAAATCATTTCGGATGGATTTGCCATCAGCGGAACTGGTTTCAGCTGACTGGATCATGCTTGCCCGAGTTAGGAATGCTCAAAGCTCGCTCGTTGTCAAAATTCTCCGGCATTCACCACGCCTTCTTCACACGCGAAGGCGGCGTGTCGAATGGCCTCTACGCCAGCCTCAACGGCGGGGTGGGTTCGGACGATCAGCCGGAGAGCGTTGCCGAGAACCGTGCCCGCATGGCAACGGCCCTGTCGGTCAAGCCCGGGCTGCTGATTACCGCCTATCAAATTCATTCGCCCGATGTGGTGGTGGCCGAGAGGCCGTGGAGCGAAAGTGATCGGCCGCGCGCCGATGGCATTGTCACGCGTGTGCAAGGTCTTGCTATCGGCATCTCGACCGCCGACTGCGGACCGGTGCTGTTCGCCGATGCCGATGCGCGCATCATCGGCGCGGCCCATGCCGGATGGCGCGGCGCGCTCGCCGGCGTGCTGGAGGCAACACTGGCGACAATGGAAAATCTCGGTGCCAAGCGCGCCCGCATCGTCGCAGCATTGGGACCGATGATCCGTCAGCCGAATTACGAGGTCGGCTCCGACCTGGTGGAGCAATTCATGGCGGCCGACCGCGACAGCGCGCGTTACTTTGCGCCGGCTGCGCGCGCGGGCCACGCCCAGTTCGATCTCGCCGGCTACATCGAATTCCGCCTGGCGCGCGCCGGTGTGAGCGAGATCGAGGATCTCGGGCTTTGCACTTACGGCGATCCGGCGCGCTTTTTCTCTTTTCGCCGCGCGACGCATCGCGCCGAGCGCGACTACGGCCGTCACATCAACGCGATCGCGCTCGCGGACTGCTGATCGGTTTTATGCAAGGCGCGTCGGTTTCGGATTTTTCTTTGCGCAATTTCTAGGGCGGAAATCTGCATATGCTATAGCCGGAAAATACGGGCCCCGATTGAATTTGCCGATGATATCAATCTCGTTGCGAGGCGCGAAAAGATGCGCTTGGCTCTGGCTATTGGCGCGAAATGACGCTACGGATTGCACGGGAGGCCGGCGCCGCCAGGAACCGGTCATAATTTTGACTATGACCTTCCAGCTGCTTGGTGGCGCGTCAGGCAACGGAGTGTGTCAATGTTGCGTGGAGTTCGGCGGTGCGCCGCGGGCGCATCGTCGCGTTATGCGTGCCGACATCGGCTTCGCGTATTTCTTGGCGTTATTGCAATGTCAGTACTCGGACTCTCAGCCGCCGGCTGCAACATCACTGGCGAGCGGCTTGGATCGTCCTTTGGACCGCTTGCCGCCGGCCGCAGCGCCACCATCGCAATCGAATCCATCGACGGTCCGCCGCCAGCCGTGGCCCGCAAGCTCGCCGCAAGATTGAGCGAGGAAGCGCAGGCCCGGCGGCTTGCGGTGGTCGCGGGCGAGGAACCGGCTAACTATCGCGTGCGCGGCTACCTCTCGACCCATGTCGAGCGCGGCAAGACCTCAATCACCTGGGTTTGGGACATTTATGGCGCCGACAAGCGCCGCGCTCTGCGCATCACCGGCGAGGAGCCGAGCGGCAATAATGCGCGCGATTCCTGGTCCGGGGTGGATGAAAGTGTGTTGCGCCGGATCGCGCAGAGCGGGATGGACCGTATCCTCGTTTTCCTCAATTCTTCTGAGCCGGAGCCGCTCGCCTCCGCTCCTGACATGGCCCCGTTCTCCACGATCCCCGTCAGCCAATCACCGCCGTCCTGATCCGCAGTGATCCTGCGCCCCCGAAATAGCTTCGGGACAATGAAATTCCTCTTATTGCCTTGCCTGGGAGTGCCCTGTATCAGGTCGCCGTCCGCCTCAGGCCGGCCCGGCTCGGCATGAGCGCCTTATTCGTCTTGATGGAATCGGTTCCGGCCTTTAGCTATTTGTTCGAGCATGAACTTTTCCGACCTTCCTTCGCCCGCCGACCCTGGCCTCACCTCCGCCGAAGCCGGCTACGGCGAAGGCTGAGGCTCCGCCGAGGCGAAAGCGGGCTCTTGACCGCCGAAGTCCGCCTTCGGACGAAGGCGGTTGGCGAAGGCGGGAAATCGTTACCACCCCGGATCTGCTCCGGGGCGGGCTTTTTCGGGATCGCGCTCTAGGCCCGTTGCGCGAACGGTGGGAGGAGTCGATGGCGACCAAGAACGGAGCAATCAGGCTCGTCGCCGGCAACTCAAACCCACGGCTGGCCGAGGCGATAGCCGCCGTCCTGGAAATCCCGCTCACCCAAACCGACGTGCGGCGCTTCGCAGACATGGAGGTTTTCGTCGAGATACAAGAAAACGTGCGCGGCGCCGACGTCTTCGTCATCCAATCAACGTCCTATCCGGCGAACGACCACCTGATGGAGCTGCTCATCATCATGGATGCGCTCCGGCGCGCTTCTGCCCGCCGGATCACCGCCGTTATCCCCTATTTCGGCTATGCCCGGCAGGACCGCAAAGTAGGCCCGCGCACTCCGATCTCGGCCAAGCTGGTCGCCAACCTGATCACGGGCGCGGGCGCCGACCGGGTGATGACGCTCGATCTGCACGCCGGCCAGATCCAGGGCTTCTTCGATATTCCGACCGACAATCTGTATGCCTCGCCGGTGATGGTGCGCGATATCCGTGAACGCTTTGACCTCGCTAAAGTCATGGTGGTTTCGCCCGACGTGGGCGGCGTGGTGCGCGCGCGCGGACTCGCCAAACGCATCAATGCCCCGCTTGCCATCATCGACAAGCGGCGCGAACGCGCAGGCGATTCCGAGGTGATGAATGTCATTGGCGAGGTCGACAAGCGTACCTGCATCCTGGTCGACGACATCGTGGATTCGGGCGGAACGCTGGTAAACGCGGCCGATGCGCTGCTCGAGCAGGGCGCGGCCGAGGTCTATGCCTATATCAGCCATGGCGTGCTCTCGGGCGGCGCAGTGGCGCGCATCGCGGCCTCCAAGCTCAGGGAACTGGTGATCACCGATTCGATCCAGCCGACCGAGGCGGTGCGGGTCGCGCGCAATATTCGTGTGCTTTCGATCTCAACACTGATCGGACAGGCGATCGGCCGCACCGCGTCGGAAGAGTCGGTTTCGAGTCTGTTCGACTGACAGGCGAGCAGTTTTTTCACCCCCCGAGTCAACTTGTCGCAGCCCCGACTGTGGATGGTGAGCGGCGCATCGTTGTGCGAATCCACAGAATCTTCAATCACTTCCACACCAGCAAGCTTTCGCGGACGGAATCTAGCTGGCTATAGTCGGCGGGCCAAGTGATTCGTTTACTAGCGGTCAATCGGCTTGGCAGGTGGTGCGTCAATGTGCTGCGGCCCCGGTTGGGGCCGGTCTTCTGTGTGTTGCGTCCGAAGTGTTGTGCGTGCGGGCTTTGAGTGCGCACCCACTTCCCAGCAGCCAAGCGGAGACGGCATGTCGCTGACAAGCTTCAATGATGACGCCAGGAACAATCCTCTCGACGTGGTCGAACGATTAGCGGCGGGCCATCACTGGTCCTTCGAGCGCGCCAGCGATGAAGAAATCACCATCCTGGTCGGCGGCCGCTGGACCGATTACCAAATCTCCTTCACCTGGATGCATGGTATCGAGGCGCTGCATCTGGCCTGCGCCTTCGATTTCCGGGTACCGGAGCGCCGCCGCACCGAAGTGCAGCAGCTCATTTCTCTGATCAATGAGCAATTGTGGGTCGGGCATTTTGACCTCTGGGTTACGGACGGTTTGGTGATGTTCCGGCATGCACTGGTGCTGGCGGGCGGAGTCGATGCCTCGAACCCGCAATGCGAGGCGCTGCTCGCGGCCGCGCTTGAGGGCTGTGAGCGCTATTTCCCGTCCTTTCAATTCGTGGTCTGGGCGGGAAAATCGGCACGCGAGGCACTCGATGCCGCCATGTTCGATACCTCGGGCCAGGCATGAGGCGCTAGCACCTGCCTTCATATTTCGTCATGGCCGGACTTGTCACCGCAAGTCGGGTCTACCCGACTTGCGGCATTTAATAGTGCGGAACTCAGGCAAGCCCGAGTTCCGATGCCATCCACGTCTTGCTTATTTGATACAAAAAACAAGAAAGACGTGGATGCCCGGCACAAGGTTTACACTTGGGCCGGCCAAAGGCCGGACCCGAGTGCCGGGCATGACGGCCAAATCATAAGCAGGCGGTCATGGCAAAAACGATACAACGGCAACACACACTCAACGTTCCCGGAATGCTGATGCTGGTCGGCGCCGGCAAAATGGGCAGCGCCCTGCTCGATGGCTGGCTGCGGCTCGGGTTCAATCCCAAGAAGATCACAGTGATCGAGCCGCAGCCTACGAAAGCGCTGATGGCGCTCAAGCGCCGCGGATTGCGGCTCAATCCCACCGGCAAGACCGATGCAGCGGCCGTGATCGTGCTCGCAATCAAGCCGCAAATTGCGCCCGAAGCGTTGCCCGCGCTGGTTCCGCTGCTTGATTCCAAAACCGTCGTTATTTCGATCATGGCCGGACGGCGGATTCATTTTCTCGAACGGGTGTTGCCCAAGGCCGCGATCGTGCGCGCCATGCCCAATACTCCGGCCGCCATCGGCCGCGGCATAACGGTCTGCTGCCAAAATGCGCGGGTCAGTGCCGCGCAGCATGCGCTCGCGCACAAGCTGCTCGCGGTCACCGGAGCGGTTGAATGGGTGGACGATGAAGGCCTGATGGATGCGGTCACCGCGGTCTCGGGCTCGGGGCCAGCCTATGTGTTTCTGCTGGCCGAGACGCTCGCGCACGCCGCCAAGGCGGCCGGCTTGCCAGCCGCGCTGGCTTCGAAACTTGCGCGCGCGACGGTGGCGGGTGCGGGCGAGCTGCTGCATCGCTCGGAACTCGATGCGGCGACGTTGCGGACCAATGTGACGTCGCCGGGTGGCACCACCGCCGCGGCGCTGGACGTGCTGATGGGCGATAACGGCCTCGATCAGCTGCTGACCAAAGCGGTCATGGCCGCGACCAAACGCGGACGCGATCTGGCGGGCTGAGGTGGCATCAAGGACGCCTTGGAAACGCCCGCTTGAAAGCCTAGATTTAGTTAAACTTATTCAGCGTCAGGAGCCCGCCCATGGCCCGCAAGCGTAAAAGCCGACCCGCAGCCACACGTCCCGCGTCGTCCCGTGGCACGTCCGCCCGGGAGAAGATCATCGAGGCCTTCCTTGCGCTGCTCTCCGAAAAGCGGTTCGAGCAGATCGGCCTTGACGAGATCGCCAGCCGTGCCGGCGTTTCGCTTGCGGACCTGCGCGCGGAATTCGATTCCACGTTTGCCATCCTGGCCGCCCACATCAAGCACATCGACCGGGCGGTGCTGGCCGGGATCGACGCCGAGATGGCCGAGGAATCGGTGCGCGAACAGCTGTTCGACGTGCTGATGCGCCGGCTGGAATTGCTCGCGCCGCACAAGGACGCGGTGCGCTCGCTCATGCGCTCGGCGGGCCGCAATCCCGCGCTTGCGCTCGCGCTCAACGCGCTCGCCGTGCGCTCGCAGCAATGGATGCTGACCGCCGCCAACATCAAGGCGGCGGGGCCGCTCGGGCAGTTGCGCGCGCAGGGGCTCGCGCTGTTGTTCGCCAACGTGCTGCGCACCTGGATCGACGACGACGAGGAAGGACTTTCGCGCACGCTCGCAGCCCTCGACAGCGCACTTTCGAGCGGCCAGCGCTGGTCGGGACTGCTGGACGATGTATGCTCAATTCCGGCACGGTTTTGCCAGCGCGCCGGCCGCCGGCGCGGCAAATCGCGCGCTTCCAGGCACACCGGAGACGAAGCAGCGGCGGCGTGATCACGTTCGCCGCAACGCGCAGGACGCACGCAGCTTACTCCGCCAACGATGAAGAGTAGCCCGGCGCAATGCGCTTCGCTATTGCGCCCTATGGTCTAACCCAACACTTGCCGCCACGGCGTTGGGTAACGCGCGGTGCGGCCTAATCGATTCGACCTCAGGCGCAGGTGGCCGCGCGAACCCAACCTACAAGATTTGCGCGAGCAGAAAGTGTAGCCCGGATGGGTTGAGCGTGAGCCGAAACCCATCGTGATGCTTCATGCGAAGCGCATGGTGGGTTTCGCCATAGCGCGTAGGGCGCAATAGCGAAGCGTATTGCGTCTCTCCACCCTCACACCAACTCCAGCCTCAACTGGCGGCCGACAATTCTGGCTGCGCGCTGCAAGCTCTCGATGGTGGCGCTGCCATTGTCGGGATCGAGCAGGCGGTCGAGCTGAGCGCGGCTGGTCTTCATCAGCTCGGCCATGCGCTTCTTGGTGACGCGCTTCTTCTTCATCTCATTGGCGAGTTGCCGCGCGATCACCGCCTTGATGGCGGCGGCCGTCACCTCCTCGCGGATGCCGGCTTGCTCAAGCCAGCTTTCGAAGGTCGATCCGATGCGCGGGTTCTTCTTCTTGGTCATGACGACACCTCCTTCAGTCGTTGCCGTGCGAGCGCTAAATCCTCGGGCGTTGCCTTGCGCGTCTTCTTGATGAAGGCGTGCAGCGCGATCAGCATGCCGCCGTGAAATCCGAACAGCACGCGCGCTTCGCGCCGGCTCGGAAGGCTCGCGCGGACTTCCCATAATCCTCCGCTCAACGGCCGGCAGAGCGGCAATCCGACCGGCCAGCCGAATTGCACCTTGGCGATATCGCGGCCGATTGTTCTTTGATCCTCGCGGGGCAGCGCGTTCAACCATTCCCGCACTGGCTCCCGGCCCGTCGCCGATTTCCAGAACCGGAGAGGAATGGGCTTGAGGCGCGCGGACATTGAAAAAATTATGTATCAAAAATGATACAGATTTGCAAGCCCAAGACAAGCCAAAGACATGACGAAATCGAAAATAGACCATGCCGCGTTTGACATTTTAGAGCTAGGATTATAATCATATTTCCGCCGCATTCGCCTGTCATTGCTCAACTCATCCCGCCTCAACGTAAGGTGCGTTTCGCGATCGTCACGATGCGCGGGGCGGGATGCGGTGGCCGCGTTTGAGGTGCGACGAACGCCCTGGCGCAGCGGCTCAAGCCGTGCATTGCCTCGCCTGACCCGATCCGTCAGGCACGAGCGGCGGGCAAAAGGAAGGCCCCGCCGGGGCCGCACGGAGCAGGCCTATAAACATCGCGTGCGGGGCGCCGAAGGTTGCGGCGGACTTGCGGCTCTAAACTTCCGGAATGCCTTGGTGCCGTGAGGTGCCGAGGTCCGTGGGTCTTTCAAGGGCCCGGTATCCCGCGCGCCCTTTTGGGGGCGAAGCGAATTGGAAGACGGGCGCACCAATCTCGGGTTTACCCGAGATTGGAAAATTTGGATTCCCAGTTCGGCCAAGGCCGATCTGGGTGCGCCGGCATAAAAATCCGGGGAGCGGAGCGTTGGCTTGGAGAAAAATGTCCAATTACACCGGCACCTTCACCGTCGCGCGCAAGCCGCCGAGCGGGCTGTCACCCAGCATGATGTCGCCGCCGTGCGAGCGGGCGATGTCGCGCGCGATGGCAAGGCCAAGTCCGGTGCCGCCTTCGTCCTGATTGCGGGCGTCATCGAGCCGCAGGAACGGCTTGAACACTTCTTCGCGCATGGCGAGCGGAATGCCGGGACCGTCGTCGTCGACCGTCACGGTGAGCCAGCGATGGTCGCGGTGGCCGGTGATGGCGATCGAGGGGGCAAACCGCGCGGCGTTCGACACCAGATTGGCCAGGCAGCGCTTGAAGGCGGCGGGCCGCACCACCACGACAGGCTGGCCGTGAAACACGGCGCTGGTCTTGTGGCCGTTGCGCTCGGCATCGTCCTTAAGCTCATCGAGGAAAGCCGCCATATCGGTCGGCTCCGATTGCTCGCCGGAATCGCCGCGCGCGAAGGCGAGATAGGCCTCCAGCATGCGGGCCATCTCATCGACGTCCTTCTTCATCGCTTCGACCTCGGGGCTTTCGTCAATCAGCGCGAGTTCGAGCTTAAAGCGCGTCAGGATGGTGCGCAGGTCATGGGAAACACCGGCGAGCATGGCGGTGCGCTGCTCCATGGTGCGCTCGATGCGGCTTTTCATCTCAATAAAGGCCTGCGCCGCGCGGCGAACCTCGCGCGCACCGCGCGGCCGGAAGTTGGGCACCTCGCGGCCCTTACCGAAACTCTCGGCGGCGTCGGCAAGACTGAGGATCGGCCGGATTTGATTGCGCAGGAACAGGATGGCAATAAGGATCAGCACCAGCGAGGTGCCGACCATCCACAGCAGAAAAATTTCGGAGTTCGAGGCGTAGGCGGCGCTGCGCTTGGCAATCACCCGCATGATGGCGTT
>CAZNSG010000045.1:0-1515 GCA_964575715.1 uncultured Hyphomicrobiales bacterium
CGTTGCCTGCACCAATTGCGGCATGGCGCCCATGCGCCGCGCGCTCGCGCAAGCCAAGCTCGAAGCGCTCGGCCGCGGCGCTGTGCTGGCGCGAAAGCGTTTGGGATAATTTCGCTGCACCACGCACTTATCGCGAGCGCAATCACCATAGCGCGCGGTCGCTCAGCCATTTGCTTTGCAGCACGCAGTTCTTCCGTTCGGCGACCTCGGCGATCTGCTTGAGCTGTCCGCGTGTCTGCATGAGTTCGGTGCGATAGGCGACCGCGCCGATGAATTCGCCGGCCGGGCTCTGTGCGGCGCGCTCCATCAGGTCCTTCAATTCCTGCTCGCGGCCATGCAGGCCGCGGCCTGTCGTGTCGAGTTGTTCGCAACTGTGATACTCGAACTTGCCGGGCGCGACAAAAGCGTTGGTGGCGCCCTCGCCTAACAACCCGCATCCAGTGAGCGGCGCCGACAGCAGCACGCCCGCGCCGGCAAAGCAGCAACCGATTGCTTGACGAATGAACACGGCAACCGTCACCGAAAAGTGGCTCCCCTTTTGCTATACCTCTTCATACACAAGGCATATTAATGAATGGTGCGGACGGCCGGATTTGAACCGGCACGGGAAAGCGATCCGCTAGAGCAGCTGCAAAAACTCATCCCTTGATATTTTCGCTTGCTTGAGAATATCGCGCACGTCTCTCGGCGGCAGGTCGCCGGGGTGCACGGCAACCGTCGCCCAGCGCGATGGATCGGCTTCGTGCTCCAAAAAATGATGGCTGCCCTTCACGCGCCGGACGACAAAACCCGCGCGTTGAAGAGCGGCAATCATTTCCCGTGGTCTGATTTGTGGAAGTCGGCTCATACCCGAGCGAGCTTCACCGGCACCAGCTCTTTGATGACCTTTCGAGGTTCGGCATCGGACGCCGGGAGCGGTCGACCTTCCTGCTGATACACCTCCAGGCACAATTCGAGCGCCTCGCGCGCGTTCGCGCGCGCCTCCTCCAGGGTTCGGCCATTTGTGATCAATCCTGGAAACGCGGCGCAACGCACCGTATAGCCACCCTTCGGCTCCGGCCGGAAAGTGCAATTGTACTGAGCATTGATTGTGCTGATCGTTTCTTTTCGCTTCATGGCCGGCATCTTATCACACTTGGTTTATCTAAGCACAGACCGGTCGCGAAACGAGCCCACCGGCTTGGTGCGGACGGCCGGATTTGAACCGGAACGGGATTTCTCCCAAGGGATTTTAAGTCCATTTCGCATAACGATAATCTGATATCGTTTTATTATTCGGCCTATAAAAGCAGCACAAAGGTTGCCGGTACCGCGGGCGGCTCCACATGTCCGCTTTACCGCCAACTGCTCCCGAATTGGTCGCCGCCCCGAAACGTCGCAAAGTGCCAAAGCACAAAATCGCTGCGCGATAGCCCGCTGCGCGGGTAGCCCGACCGCGAGCGCGGTAACCGGAGGTGAGATCGTCGATAGCGGACGAGGCGTCCTGTCTTGAAGATCGAGGTGTCGTCAACCTCA
>CAZNSG010000046.1:0-34085 GCA_964575715.1 uncultured Hyphomicrobiales bacterium
CTGGCGCGCGGCGCGCAAGGATGAAGTGTTCGACTCCGCCAAGTTGCAGGAGATCGTGCAGCGGCGCGCGCCGATCTACGACAAGGCGCAGGACGGCCATTACAATCTGATCTCGGCGCTGCACAAATCGGTGCGCGGGTCGGACCCCGATGCCGCGCTGTATTATCTGTGCCGAATGCTCGATGCCGGCGAGCCGCCGCTCTATATCGCGCGGCGGGTGGTGCGCATGGCGGTGGAGGATATCGGACTTGCCGATCCGCAGGCGCTGGTGATCGCAAACGCCGCGAAGGAAGCCTACGATTTTCTGGGCTCGCCCGAGGGCGAACTGGCGATCGCGCAAGCCGTGATCTACATGGCGACCGCGCCGAAGTCGAACGCGGCGTACACGGCGTATGGCGCCGCCATGCGCACCGCCAAGGAGGCTGGCTCGCTCTTGCCGCCCAAGCACATCCTCAACGCGCCGACCAAGCTGATGCAGCAGGAAGGCTACGGGCGCGGCTATGCCTACGACCACCAGGAGGAAGAGAGCTTTTCCGGCCAGGACTACTTCCCGGAGGCGCTCGGCCGGCAGAAATTTTACGATCCGCCCGAACGCGGCTTTGAGCGCGAGATCAGGAAACGGCTGGAGTTTTGGGCTAAGCTGCGCAAGGACAAGGGCGGGAATTGATGTGGATTCCCACTGTGTTGGGACTCGTGTCCCGGGCGCTGCGCTGCAGAACCGGGACCGTTGTAAACTCCGAGTCTGCAACGGTCCCGGATCAGCGCTGCATCATTCGCGCAACGCAGTCTAGCTTGCGCAGACTGCGTAAACTTGTCTGCGTGCGCTCATGCTGCGCCGCATCCGGGATACGAGGAGAAAGTAGGCGGGTTTGTACGATGCCGAAACGGTTGGTTTTGGCGGTCTTTGCGGCGAGTGTGGGCCTGGTGTCGTCGGCGCTCGCGGTTGAGCCGTTCGTCGGGCGCTGGGCGATCAATCCGATCGGTTGCACAAGCGACGGTGATACCTCGCAAACAGCGCCGCTGATCGCCACAAATACGTCGATAAATTGGTTTGTTGCTTCCTGTCGCATCGGCAAGATGTACAAGGTCGGGCAGGCGGTGCATATCCAGGCGCACTGCTCGTCCGAAGGCAAGATCCGCTCGACCCCGGTCACGCTTGAGGCACGCGGCGACCGCATGCGCGTGACGTGGGACGGTGTCAAAGTGGAGGAAATGCGACGGTGCAAGTGAACGATGCGGCATTTAAAGGCGGTGTGCAGACCGTCACCGTGAGCGGTGACGAGGGCGGCATGCGGCTCGATCGGTTTTTCGAGGCGCGTTATCCGGGACTTTCGTTTTCCCACATCCAGCGCATCATCCGCAAAGGCGAGGTGCGGGTGAACGGCAAGCGCGCCAAGCCCAAGGACCGGCTGGAATCCGGGCAGGCGGTGCGCATCCCGCCGCTTAAGCTCGACGCGCCCCGGCCGGATTCGGCGCCCACTTCGGAAACCGAGAAAACCCGCGCCTTCCTCAAATCGATCACGCTGCACGAAGATGCCGACGTGCTGGTGCTCAACAAGCCGATGGGGCTGGCCGTTCAAGGCGGCTCCGGCACCACGCGGCACATCGACGGCATGCTGGAGGTTTTGCGCGGACGCGGCCCGGACGGTCAGCGTCCGCGGCTGGTGCACCGGCTCGACAAGGACACTGCCGGCTGCCTGCTGGTGGCCAAGACGCGCTTTGCGGCGACCGCGCTGGCCAAGACTTTTCGCACCCGATCGGCGCGCAAGATCTACTGGGCGTTGGTCGCGGGCGTGCCGCGGCCGAAACAGGGGCGCATCTCGACGTACCTGGCCAAGGAGGAGCGCGAGGATGAAAGTATCATGCGCATCGCGAAGCATGGCGAGGAAGGCGCAAGCCATGCGGTCACCTATTACGCCGTGGTGGAGACGGCCGCCCAGCAGCTCGCTTGGATTTCGCTCAAGCCGGTGACCGGGCGCACGCACCAGCTGCGCGCGCATATGGCGCATATCGGTCATCCGATCGTGGGTGACCCGAAATATTTTTCCATCGAGAACTGGCAGCTGCCGGGCGGATTGCAAAACAAGCTGCATCTGCTGGCGCGGCGGATCGCGGTGCCGCACCCGCGCGGCGGTACGCTCGATGTGAGCGCGCCGCTGCCGCCGCACATGCTGCAGTCGTGGAATTTGCTTGGGCTGGACGCCAAGCGCTACGATCCGATCGAGGAAGCGCCGGAGGAGTAATATTTTTATCATGCGCGGGCTTGACCCTGAGTAGAATGTGTCACCCCCGGGCTTGACCCGGGGGTCCATGAAGTGATTCAGCGAAGAAAAAACATACGATTTGTTTTATTGGAAGCGCATCATGGATTGCCGGGCCTTCGCCCGCCGAAGGGCTTCGGCCCGCAGGCGGGTCAAGCTCGGCAATGACGAGATGAAGGAGCTAGATGATCTATCGGATTGCGATAGCGGTCGCGCTCGCTTGGGGCAGCGTATCACCTGCGCTCGCCCAGGCTCATAATACTGTGCAAGTGCCGGGCGTGCTGGCGCCGGTGCCGCTGCCGCCGCCAACGATCATCGTGCCGCAACCGCCGAACTCGCCGCCCAAGCTCGATACTTTCAGCGACAAGGTGGCGCGCTGCCTGCATTTCGGCGCGGCCCAAGGCTTGCAAGCCGGCGCGCGCGATGCCTACAGCCGTGCCTGCGCGAATCATTGAGGGCAGTGCATCATTTGAGTTTATTTCTTGGTAAAACGAATTGAATATTATTTGAAAACATCAACCGTTCCGGGGGTTGTCCGGCTCAAGCTCCCACCTTTAATTTCAAAAATGCTGAACAGAACGAAGCGCATGAGCGGTTCTATCGTGAGCAAATAAGAATTATTCGATGCGTTACGATATTGCACACGCGTTTGCGAATCTTCCGCCACCATACTGATTTTTTCCCAGCCCAGATTGTTTTTGAACCATGGCGTCAGTTCGCGAATATAATGAATTTGTCTGGCCATATCGTCGAACTTCAGAATTTGCTTGGCGCGGGAGTTGACGATCACAATCCGTCCATCCTGGGTATTGCCTTCATCGGAACCAAAGGGAATCGCGGCCAGCATGCCGATCGGCGAGCGATCGAGGATCATCTGCAGGATGTCTGCCTTGTCGTCGATCGGTAACATGTAATTTTTGACGAAGATCGGCTGACGGCTTTCGTCGCCTCTAAGCGGTATGAAAAGCCCTTCCCAGTAGATGCTCTGGCTGGCCAGCGACGAAACAAAGCGGGTGTAGATCGCCTGGCGCTCCGCCAAGCATTTATCGTAAAGCTCCTTCATGACGATCGTGGTTGGAGTTTTGAATTCCGACATCAGAAGGCCGCGCAGGTCGCGGCCAAGATTGTGAATGTAGTCGACGCCCTGCGAGACGACCAGATAATCGTCGCCCAACTTGAGCAATGTCATCGTATCCTTGACGGCTCCGGGCGCGTTGGAATTTGTGACGTCGCGCATGCGCGGAATCCCATTGGCGGAAGCGGTCTGCCAACGCTGATAGGCGCTGGCCAACTTCGATCCGTGGATTTCGTGGGGGATATCGACGCTCATCCAGTATTGGACGTGGGCATCCGTGCTGCGATGCTGCACACCGCCCGAACCGCCGCGTGTGACTACGACCGGGGCTGCAGCACTTTGCGACGCAGCGGGGGCAGTCATGAGGTCATCCGCCTGGCAGGTATGATATTTCTTGAAGTTGCATTGAGTTGTATTATTGAATAAGCCAACCTATACGCGAATTATTATCGATATCTTACTTTCTCTGGAGTCGGGTCTGGCGTGCAGCTCGCAACTCGCGGAATGCAAATAATCACGACATATTTGCGCCCAATAGGATCGTTACGAATGGCTGTAATCGTTAAACCTTGGAGCCGAAGAACGACATGATTTCCCGGCGCTCCGTGTTGCGCCTGCTCGGTGCGGCGTTCTTCGGCAGTATTGGTCTTTCCTCCTATGCTTTTGCATTCGAGCCGCGATTTCGGCTGGACGTGACGCGATACCGGCTGCGGCCGCCGCGGTGGCCTGAACTTGCTAAGCCGTTTCGAATCGCGGTGATCGCCGACATTCACGCCTGCGAGCCCTGGATGCCGATTTCACGCATCGAGGAAATCGTTGAAATCACCAATGCGCTGGAGCCTGAGCTCATCGTGCTGCTCGGCGACTATGTCGCTGGGCTTGGGCTCTATAAGACCGGCGTGGTGCATATGCGCGAATGGGGGCCCTTGCTTGCGCGGCTGAAAGCGCCGCTCGGAAGCTACGCCATTCTCGGCAATCACGACTGGTGGACCAGCGCCAACGCCGTTCGGAAAACACTGCGGGACAACGGCATCCATGTGCTCGAAAATGACGCGCGGCTGATTCAGCCGCGCATGGGGCCAGCGTTTTGGTTGGCCGGGCTTGGCGATCAGCTGGCGTTTCGGCTTGGGAATGGGATATTTAAGGGTGTGGATGATCTGCCCAAGACGGTAACGCAAATCAGCGACGATACGGCGCCGGCAATCTTGCTGGCGCACGAGCCGGATATCTTTCCGCAGGTGCCGGAGCGCTTCAGTTTGACGCTGTGCGGCCACACCCACGGCGGTCAGGTGAAGCTGCCGCTGATCGGACGGACGATCGTGCCGTCGCGCTTCGGCCAGCGCTATGCCTATGGGCACGTGATCGAAAACGGCCGGCATATGATCGTTTCCGGCGGATTGGGGCTGAGCAATTTCCCGGTACGCTTCGGCGTTCCGCCGGAGATTGTCCTATTGGAACTCGGCTAGTCACCGCCGCAATTGCCAACACGAATGTCATTCCGGGGCGCCGCCGATCTCGGGTTTACCAGAGATCGGACCTTGAAGCTCCAAGTCGGCCAAGGCCGACTTGGATGGCGGCGAGCCCGGAATCTATAATCTCGGTCTGTGGTAATGGATTCCGGGCCCGGTCCTTCGGACCGTCCCGGAATGACAAGGAGAGGATCGCGAAAGGTACTTAGCGCAGGCTTGAGTTGATCTTCTCAAGCGCGGCCGGGCCGGGGCAGAGTTCCGTTTCAGAGAGCGCGTTGAGCGGGGTTGCGAGCGTGCCAAGGCGGGCGTGCAGGTCCTCCGGCTCGCGCTCGACGTAGAGCAGTCCGGTCACGATTTGCCCCTCGGCTGCATGCTTCTGCAAAAACGTCATGGCGCCAAGCCGATCGTGGGCGTCATAGTCGGCGGCGATCTTGCGCAACGCGAGCTTTGAGCCGTCGTGCTGCTCGACGATTTCGACGGTGCCGGGCTCGTAAGCCACCTTGATGGGCGCGCGCGGGGTGATGAAGTCCAGAAAGTTGACCGCCTCGTTGTGCTCGCGCACGTAATCGAAACTCTTGGTCGATCCGACATGGTTGTTGAACGCAACGCACGGGCTGATGACGTCGAGGAATGCCGCGCCTTCGTACTCGATCGCTGCCTTGATGATCGGCACAAGCTGCTCCTTGTCGCCGGAGAAGCTGCGGGCGACTAACGTCGCACCGAGCTGCAGCGCCACCGCGGCAAGATCGATCGATGAATCGCTGTTGATCGCGCCGCGCTTTGACTTCGAGCCGCGGTCGGCAGTGGCCGAGAATTGACCCTTGGTCAGGCCATAGACGCCGTTGTTCTCGACAATGTAGACCATGTTGACACCGCGGCGGATGGCATGGGCGAACTGGCCGAAACCGATCGAGGCGGAGTCGCCATCGCCCGAGACGCCGAGATATATCAGGTCACGGTTGGCGAGGTTGGCGCCGGTGAGCACCGACGGCATGCGCCCGTGCACGGCATTGAAGCCATGCGAGTTACCGAGAAAATAAGTCGGCGTCTTCGACGAGCAGCCGATGCCGGACAGCTTGGCAATGCGGTGCGGCGGCAGGCTCAGCTCAAAACAGGCCTCGATGATGGCGGCCGAGATCGAATCGTGGCCGCAGCCGGCGCAGAGCGTCGAGATCGAGCCCTCGTAGTCGCGATGGGTGAAGCCGAGCTCGTTCTTGGGCAAGCCGGGATGGTGGAATTTCGGTTTGGCGAGATAGGTCATGGCTGGCTCTCTCCACTCCCTCTCCCCGCTTGCGGGGAGAGGGTCGGGGTGAGGGGGATTCTCCACGAGTTGGAATCGTTGAGACTCCCCCTCACCCGACGCGCTTCGCGCGTCGACCTCTCCCCGCAAGCGGGGGGAGGTGACCGCAATCGGCTCTGAGTCTTCATCATGCCCCCACCTTGCGCAGCGGCGTCACCTTGAGTGCGTGGAGGTGATCGCCAATGGAGCGCGCAATGAAACGCGCCGTGATCGGAGTTCCGTCGTAATGCAGGACCGGCACCAGCCGCACCGGGTCGATGCTGCATTCGTTGACGATGAGCGAGCGCAGCTGCGAGTCGCGGTTCTGCTCGACCACGAACACGAAGTCATGATCGGCGACGAAGCTTGCGACACTGGAATGGAACGGGAATGCGCGCACGCGCATGCGGTCAAGGTGGTTGCCATGGGCCTCCAACATGCCAACGGCTTCGTCCATCGCCGGCGCGGTCGAGCCATAGTAGATCACGCCATATTTGGTCGGCTTGGCCGCATTGGCCAGCACCGGGCGCGGCACCAGATCCTTGGCGGTCTCGAACTTGCGCAATAGCCGCTGCATGTTGTCGGCGTAGGGCGCGCCTTCCTCGGTGTAGCGGGCGTAGCGGTCGCGCGACGTGCCGCGGGTGAAGAAGGAACCCTTGGTCGGATGGGTGCCGGGATAGGTGCGATAGGGAATGCCGTCGCCATCGACGTCGAGATAGCGGCCGAATTCCTTGCCGGCATCGAGATCGGCGGCGGTCATCACCTTGCCGCGATCGTATTTGCGGGCGTCGTCCCATTTGAGCGGCCGGCATAGGCGGTGGTTCATGCCGATGTCGAGATCGAGCATGACGAAAATCGGCGTCTGCAGCCGGTCGGCCAGATCAAAGGAGAGCGCGCCGAACTCAAAGGCCTCGGCCGGGTCCTCGGGGAAGAGCAGCACGTGCTTGGTGTCGCCGTGCGAGGCATAGGCGCAGGAGATGAGATCGCATTGCTGGGTGCGCGTGGGCATGCCGGTGGAGGGGCCGGCACGCTGGACGTTGAACACCACGGAGGGAATTTCAGCGAAATAGGCCAGTCCCAGAAACTCCTGCATCAGCGATATGCCGGGGCCGGAGGTGGCGGTGAACGCGCGCGCGCCGTTCCAGGCCGCGCCGATTACGATGCCGATGGAGGCAAGCTCGTCCTCGGCCTGGATGATGGCGTATTTGTTCTTTTTCGAGTCGGGATCGACGCGAAGCCGCGCGCAATGGCGGGTGAAGGCATCGGCAAGCGAGGACGAGGGCGTGATCGGATACCAGGCGCACACGGTGGCGCCGCCATAGACCGCGCCAAGGGCAGCGGCCGAATTGCCCTCGATGAAGATGCGGTCGCCGACCGCATCGGCTTTGCGCAGCCGCAGGCCGATCGGGCAATTGAGGTTGAGCAGGGCATGATCGCGCCCGAGATGGAGGGCATGGATATTGGGTTGAATCAGCTTGTCCTTGCCCTTGAACTGCTCGGCGATCAGCTTCTCGATCGCGCCCGCGTCCATGTCGAGCAGCGCCGAGAGCACGCCGAGATAGATGATGTTCTTGAAGAGTTGGCGCTGGCGCGGATCGGTGTATTCGCGGTTGGCAATTGCGGTAAGCGGAACGCCGATGACAGTTATGTCGTCGCGGAACTTCGACGCCGGCGTCGGCTTGGTGGAGTCGTAGAACAGATAGCCGCCGGGCTCGATCGAGGCGACGTCCTTGTCCCAGGTCTGCGGATTCATCGCCACCATCAGATCGGTGCCGCCGCGCGCCCCGAGATGGCCGGATTCCGAGATGCGCACCTCGTACCAGGTCGGCAGGCCTTGGATGTTGGACGGAAAGATATTGCGCGGCGCGACCGGCACGCCCATGCGCAGCACGGCGCGGGCGAACAGCTCATTGGCGCTGGCCGAGCCCGAACCGTTGACGTTGGCGAAGCGGACGACGAAGTCGTTTACGCTGCTGATCGGGCTGGAGCTTGGCATTGGTGATCCGCGTGAGTCATATTGATCAGGTATTTCTGCATGTCCCAGGCCCCGGTCGGGCAACGCTCGGCACACAATCCGCAGTGCAGGCAGACGTCTTCGTCTTTCACCATGACGCGTTTGGTCTTGAGCAAATCAGAGACATAGAGATCTTGGGTCAGGTTTTTCGCAGGCGCCATCAGCCGCGTGCGCAAATCCGCCTCTTCGCCGTTTGTGGTGAAGGTGATGCAGTCCATTGGGCAGATGTCGACGCAGGCGTCGCACTCGATGCAAAGCGAGTCGGTGAACACCGTCTGCACGTCGCAATTGAGGCAGCGATGCGCCTCCTTGAGCGCGAGCTCGACATCGTAACCGAGCTCAACTTCGGCCTTGATGTCGCGCAGCGCGACCACCTTGTCGCGGTGTGGCACGCGGAAACGCTTGTCGAGCGCGATCTCGTTGTTGTAGCTCCATTCGTGGATGCCCATCTTCTGGCTGAGGACGGCGACGGTGGGGGGAGGGCGATCGTTGATGTCCGCCCCGGAGCACATTTTGTCGATCGAGATTGCCGCATCGTGGCCGTGCGCCACCGCCCAGATGATGTTTTTCGGGCCGAATGCGCTGTCGCCGCCGAAAAATATTTTCGGATTGGTGGAACGCATGGTTTTTGGATCGACTTTTGGCATACCCCACTTGTCAAACTCGATGCCGATGTCGCGCTCGATCCAGGGAAACGCATTTTCCTGGCCGACCGCGACCAGCACGTCGTCGCACTCGATACATTGGTCCGGCTCGCCGGTGGGGATCAGATCGCGGCGGCCCTTGTCGTCGCGCACCGCCTTGACCTTCTGGAACAGCACGCCGGTGAGCTTGCCGTTGTCGTGGGTGAATTCCTTCGGGACAAGATAATTGAGGATCGGGATGTCTTCGTGCATGGCGTCCTCCTTTTCCCAGGGGGACGCTTTCATTTCTTCAAAGCCGGAGCGCACGATGACCTTGACGTCCTCGCCGCCGAGCCGGCGCGAGGAGCGGCAGCAATCCATGGCGGTGTTGCCGCCACCGAGCACGATGACGCGCTTGCCGATCTTGTTGATGTGCTCGAACGAGACGCTGGAGAGCCAGTCGATGCCGATGTGAACGTTCTTGGCCGCTTCCTTGCGTCCGGGAATGTCGAGATCGCGGCCGCGCGGGGCGCCCGAGCCGACGAAGATCGCGTCCCAGCTTTCCGCCAGCAGCGCTTTAAGACTGTCGATGCGCCTGCCGCCGATAAATTCCATGCCGAGGTCGAGGATATAGCCGCATTCCTCGTCGAGGACGGCTTCGGGCAGGCGAAATTTCGGGATCTGAGTCCGCATCATGCCGCCGGCCTGCGGGTCCTGATCGAAGATGACGCAGTGGTAGCCGAGCGGGGCCAGATCGCGCGCCACGGTCAGCGAAGCCGGACCGCCGCCCACCAGCGCGATGCGTTTGCCATTCTTGATGGCCGCGGGTTTGGGCAGGCGGGCGCGGATATCGTCCTTGTAATCGGCCGCCACGCGCTTGAGACGGCAGATCGCCACCGGCGCATCCTCCACGCGGACGCGGCGGCAGGCCGGCTCGCAGGGGCGATCGCAGGTGCGCCCCAAGATGCCGGGGAAGACATTCGATTCCCAATTGATCATATAGGCGTCGCTGTAGCGGCCCGCCGCGATCAACCGGATATATTCGGGAACAGGCGTGTGGGCCGGACAGGCCCACTGGCAATCGACTACTTTATGGAAGTAGTCAGGTGCCGAAATATCTGTAGGTTTCATTCACTCCTCGTGCACGCGCCGCTCGATGCAAGGTCGAAGGGTCGTGACGTCAACGCTGGCAAATCTCTCCCCCACGGGCCGACATTTCCATGCCGAATCCGCGGCGGGATGTTAATGGACGAAGGCCGCTAACGCTACCTGTCTAAGGACATAACAGCAGTCTGTGAAGGGCAGACCGG
The DNA here is from genome assembly GCA_964575715.1 of uncultured Hyphomicrobiales bacterium. GTDB lineage: Bacteria > Pseudomonadota > Alphaproteobacteria > Rhizobiales > Xanthobacteraceae > PNAI01. The sequence continues at coordinate 10,032 of CAZNSG010000046.1, forward strand.
CCACGGGTTTGTTACCATTCGCACTCGATATCAAAGTGACATAGAAAACGGTTCCGATCACATATCTGCCAGTATATGTGCTAGAAAATGGTTATTTTGGCGCTTGTTCCGGGCCCTTGATCCGAAATTCTTGTTGCACCGCACAATTGGCCATGCGCGATATATTAGCCGACATATTTACCGCTGAGCCCGTTGACCCAATGGAGTCGGCGCGGCGGGGTGCACGTCCGCGGCTACGCGCGCGGTTTTACGCCCATTCGCAAGTTGTGGCGGGGCCGGAGGGCTTTGCTGTGCAGCTCGACGGCAAGCCGGTGCGCACACCCTTGCGGCGCCCATTGGCGGCACCGGAGCGCGAGCTGGCCGAGGCGATTGCCGCGGAATGGGAGGCGCAGCGCGAGGTTATCGAGCCGGCACAGATGCCGCTCACGCGGCTGGCCAATTCCATCATTGACGGGGTGGCCGATGCGCCAGCGCTGGTGAGCGCCGAGATCGCGAAATATCTCGCCTCCGATCTACTGTTCTATCGCGCGCAAGGGCCGGAACTGCTGCGCGCGCGCCAGGCGCAGCATTGGGACCCGGTGCTCGACTGGGTGCACGAAGCTTTTGGTGCGCGTTTCGTGCTGGCCGAGGGCGTGGTGCATTTGCCGCAGCCTGAGCGTGCCATTGCGAATGTGACAAAAGCGATTCCGCAAGACGCCTGGCGGCTGGGCGCGCTGCATTGCATCACCACGATCACCGGCTCGGCGCTGATCGCGCTGGCGCTGCTGCGCGAGCGAATCACGATCGATGCGGCGTGGGCGGCCGCGCAGGTGGACGAGGACTGGCAGATGGAGCAATGGGGGCGCGACGAGCTTGCGTTTGAGCGCCGCGAGGCCCGCTACAAGGACATGCAAGCGGCGGCCAAGGTATTGGCACTTATGTCGGCCTGAGCGTGGCTGTATACCAGCGGCCGCAATTACTGACTCATCTCCGTCACCCTGAGGCGCTCGGCCGAAGGCCGAGCCTCGAAGGGCGATGGCCCCTGCGCTGCCGCATCCGGGCCGTTCATCCTTCGAGGCTCGCTTCGCTCACGCCTCAGGATGACGGGTCAAACATTAGGGCCGCTAGTATAGTATCGCGATTCTGACGAGCGGGGGCCATAACGCGCGATGAAGGACATTCTCGACAGGCTTGAGGAGCGCCGCGCCAGGGCGCGCGCGGGCGGCGGCGATGCGCGCATCGCGGCGCAGCACAGCAAAGGCAAGCTCACCGCGCGCGAGCGCATCGAACTGCTGCTCGACAAGGACTCATTTGAGGAATTCGACATGTTCGTCGAGCACCGCTCGACCGACTTCGGCATGGACAAGACAAAAATCCCCGGCGACGGTGTGGTCACCGGCTGGGGCACGGTGAATGGGCGCACGGTTTATGTGTTCGCCAAGGATTTCACCGTGTTCGGCGGCTCGCTGTCGGAAACGCATGCGCGAAAAATCACCAAAGTGCAGGACATGGCGCTCACCGCGCGCGCGCCCATCGTCGGCCTGTTCGACGCCGGCGGCGCGCGCATCCAGGAAGGCGTGGCGGCGCTCGGCGGCTATGGCGAAGTGTTCAAGCGCAATGTGGTGGCCTCCGGCGTCATTCCGCAGATTTCCGTCATCATGGGGCCATGCGCGGGCGGCGACGTCTATTCGCCGGCGATGACCGACTTCATCTTCATGGTGAAGGACACGAGCTACATGTTCGTGACCGGCCCCGACGTGGTGAAGACCGTGACCAACGAGGTGGTGACCGCCGAGGAGCTTGGCGGCGCGAGCGTGCATACGACGAAGTCTGCCGTGGCCGACGGCGCCTATGAGAACGACGCGGAATGCCTGCTGCAGATGCGCCGGCTGATCGATTTTCTGCCGGCGAATTTTTCCGCCGGCGTGCCGGAATGGCCGAGCCATGACGATCCCGAACGCGAGGATAAATCGCTCGACACTTTGATTCCCGACAGCCCGAACAAGCCCTACGACATCAAGGAGCTGATCCACAAAGTCGCGGACGAGGGCGACTTTTTCGAGATTTCGGAAGCGTTCGCCAAAAACATCGTGGTCGGCTTCGGGCGGCTCGCGGGCCGCAGCGTGGGGTTTGTCGCCAACCAGCCGATGGTGCTGGCGGGCGTGCTCGATTCCGACGCCAGCCGCAAGGCGGCGCGCTTTGTGCGCTTCTGCGACGCCTTCAACATTCCGATCGTTACGTTTGTGGACGTGCCGGGATTTCTGCCGGGCACGGCGCAGGAGCAGGGCGGGCTGATCAAGCATGGCGCCAAGCTGCTGTTCGCCTACAGCCAATGCAGCGTGCCGCTGGTCACCGTGATCACGCGCAAGGCATTCGGCGGCGCCTATGACGTGATGGCGAGCAAGCACATCGGCGGCGATCTCAATTACGCCTGGCCGAGCGCGCAGATCGCGGTGATGGGGGCGAAGGGCGCGGTGGAGATCATCTTCCGCGCCGACATCGGCGATGCCAAGAAAATCGCGGCACGCAGCAAGGAATACGAGGATCAGTTCCTGTCGCCGTTTGCGGCGGCCGAGCGCGGCTATATCGACGACGTGATCATGCCGCACGCCACGCGCCGGCGCATCTGCCGCGCGCTCGCCATGCTGCGGGGGAAGCAGGTGGAATGGCCTGCAAGGAAGCACGACAATTTGCCGGTGTGATTTTTTCTTACCCTCCCCCTTGCGGGGAGAGGTCGCGAGCGAAGCGAGCGGGTGAGGGGCGAGATGCCGACGGTTCTACGCTGGGGGCCTTATCGCGCTTTCTTCTATTCCAATGAGGGCTATGAGCCGGCCCATATTCATGTTCGTGCGGGCGATAAAGAAGCCAAATTCTGGCTGCACGATATGACAGTTGTGGTCAGCGCCGGGTTCCCGGCCCATGAAATTGCCGATATTATCCGCCATCTGAAGCAGAATCGCGACCAACTAATGAGCGCATGGAATGAGCACTTTGGAAATTGATGTGGGCGATCTGCGCGCGCGCGCGGTCGAATTCACCGCCACCGAGCTGGTGGTGACGCTGCTAGATGGCCGCCGGATTGCGACTCCGCTCGATTGGTATCCGAGGCTCAAGTGTGCCTCGGCGCAGGAGCGCGCGAATTACGAAATCATGGCGATGGGCATTCATTGGCCCGACGTGGATGAGGATTTGGGCATCGCGGGAATGCTCAAGGGTCGCTCCGCCTCGTGATATGCCCGAACGAAAAACTTTCGGCGACGTGATCATGCCGCACGCCACGCGCCGCAGCATCGCGCGCTCGCGATGCTGCGGGGGAAGAAGGTCGAGATGCCGGCAAGGAAGCACGATAATTTACCGGTGTGAGGGCTGATATGAAACAAGCATTGCCTGCAAAATCATCGTCGTATCAGCCGGACAAGAGGACGATTGGCGAATTGCTGTCGATGACGAGCCCGCCAATAGTCGTTCCAAATTGGCAGCGGAGTTATAGTTGGACTTCGTCGCACATTGAAACGTTTTGGAACGATCTGCTCGAATTTGATCGTAGAAATCCCGTCGGCAACATGGGTCAGCGTGAATACTTCTTAGGTTCGGTCGTAATCGTTGAAACTTCGGCCAATGAACATTTGTTGCTTGATGGCCAGCAGCGCTTAGCTACATCTGCAATACTACTTTCAGTAATCCGCGATTACGTCATGAAATATAAGGCGGATGCGGCAAAGCGAATTCAATCAAGATATCTCGCCGATTTTGACGATGCAAAAAATGAGCTGGTTTACAAGTTGGCCTTAAATACGTACGATAAAGAATATTTTAGGCGAAAGATTTTAGAATTTCGTGATGCCAATCACAAGGAACCGAAGGAGGAATTTCCTTCGCATCATTTGATAGCTGCAGCGCGTGGATATTTCGAAGGTGAATTCACTGCTACTTATGAAAAACTGAAGAACCCTGAAGCAGGTTATAAGTGAGCGCTTCGCGTTCAAAATATTCTGATTAGCCATATGTCGGTAGTTGCCGTGACCTCAACTGACGAGGATAGTGCGGCAGAAGTTTTTGAGACCTTAAATGACAGAGGAATAGGGCTCTCAACGCCCGACTTGCTAAGAAATCTTATAATTCGGCGCGCCGAGGAGAAATTAAGGGATGATATTGTTGATTTATGGGGAGAGATAATCCAGTTCGAAGATGATGCGGCTGTTAGAGCATTTCTCCGTCACTACTGGATATCGCATCACGGTGATGTAAAAACTCAGCGCTTGTATCGTGAGATAAAGGATCACATTGTTAAAAATGACATTAAGAGCATCAATTTCTCACGGGAGTTACGAGACTCGAGTGTTGTGTATAGAGAAATAATTGCCGCGCGCGATAACGACCCAAATGTGGAAGAGTGTCTGCGTGCGATCGACGAGCTTGGTGCAAATCTTCTTTACCCAATTGTACTAACCATCATGGAAAAAACTGAAGGAATCGAGCGCATTTCGCTGCTGGCAGCCGTTTTAAATCTTTATGTACGACACTCGGTTATTGGACAATTGGAAAATAGCAAATTAGAAAATGTGATTTATGGGATTGCGAGTGGTTTGCGCAAGGGTATGAAAGTCTTAGATGCCGTAAAAAAATTGGGAGACTTTGCTCCGAAAGATGACCCGTTCAAGTTAGCATTTGAACGTATTTCGATTTCTCGGACAGCAACACAACGCTACCTGCTTCGGCAGTTGGAAATAAATCGACGAACTACTGACGAACTTGATGTTAAACCGCCGCATAAAGTTCACGTCGAACATATCTATCCGCAAACTCCACAAGAGGGAAAGCGCCTTGCGGATCATGCGCAATTAATTGATCGGCTGGGAAATTTGACTCTTTTAGCCAAAGCTTTGAACATCGCAATCCGAAATGGCAGTTTTGACAAAAAGTTACCGGCTTACGAGGAATCCGAGATATTGATCACAAATGACTTGAAAAAATTGAAAGCTTGGGACGCAAAGGCGATTGATGAGCGCCAAAAATTGTTGAGCAAGGCTGCTCCAAAGATATGGCCAATAGTCGGAATTTGAACGGTCTAAAACGTCTTTGATGGTCTTTCGGTCTTTTTGATTTCGTTTTCCGAACATTTGTTTTGTTTTCATCTCTGAACATCGCTTCATTCTCGCGGCGGAAATGCGTTGGTAATCTTACCAATAATTAAGTGGTGCCAGCGCGAATGTTGCTTACGCTGTGCATCAGCGACAACGCCATTGGAGGCACAAAATGTTGAAAGCAATATTTGCCGGAACGACCGCGCTCACACTGATCGGCGGTTCCGCACTTTACGCCCAGGTGACTGCGCCTACGCAGCCCGGCAGCACGACCGAGCAACAGCGTCCGCGCATGACGGCCGAGGAGTACGTCACGCGCACCAACGCGCGCATCGCTGAGCTAAAGACGGAGCTGAAACTCTCGGCGGCCCAGGAGAAGAACTGGTCGACGTTCGAAGCGGCGGTGCGCGAGAGCGCCAAGCAGCGCGCCGAGAATTTCGAGCAGGTGCGCAAGATGCGCGAGCAGTCCGGCGGGCACGGCGCCCGTGCAGAGTCAACGCCGGCGGACACCGCCAATCAGAAGCGGCTCGCCGCGGCGCTCGAGCCGCTCTACAAAAGCCTCGACGACGGCCAGAAGCAACGCTTTGCGAGCCTGTTCCGGGTGGACGGCCAGGGGCGTGATTTCTGGTTCCGCGGCCGCGGCGATCGGACGCGCGACCAGCGTTCGTAAACGATACTGACGATCCTTGCGATCCTTACGATTGCTAAAATGGAAAGCCGCCGGGTTCGCCCGGCGGCTTTTCTTTCGTAAACCACTTCCGCTCGTCCCCGCGCAAGCAGGGATCCTGAGATCGTGGCAATTGGATTCCCGCTTGCGCGGAAATGAGCCGAGATAATGCGGAATTGCGGCGCGTCAGCCGGTAGACTGCGCCAGCGGTACGACCGCGCGTCCGGCGGCCAGGCCGGTGGGCGTGAGGATGAATTGATGGCGGTTGCGCAGATTGACGGTGATCCAGTTGTTCGCCACCGCATGGTTGATCCCGCGCTGGAAATCGCCGTCGCGCACGTCGAAAAAACGGCTGCGCGGCAGCGTGCCGTTGGCCGGAACATTGTAGCGCATGAAGATGCCGAGGATTTGTCGGCCGACCTCGTCATCAGACATGGCGTGATCCATTTGTCGTCCAGATGGTTGTGAGAGGTGCCATAGAGCTACGACAAACGCAGGCTTGCCGTATTGCGGATTGCATTTTTTGCGTAACTTATCCCCGGTTATTGCGGTATAGTGGCTCCGATTTTTCCAGTACTGTGGCTTTAGTGTATCGGTTGATGCGATATCGACAAGTTTTTGCCAAAGGCACTGATACCAGTGATGAAAACCGAAAGCGCGAGCGAGTGCGGCAATAGCGATGTCGTGATCATGTCGCAAGCGAGGCGGCGCTTCACACGGACGATTGCCATTTTTCCCGTTGTTCAGGCGCGGCGTTTGTTTCTTGCGGCGTTGCCGATGCTTGCGCTTTGGTCAGCGGATGGGGCGGCGCAGATTATGGCCGATCCGCTGTGGCCGCCCGATTGGGCGCGGCCGATCAGTGCCGCCGGCGTGCCCAATCTGCATCAGGTGACCGGCAATTTCTATCGCAGCGCGCAACCGGATGCGCAAGGCTTCAAGACGCTGGCAACGCAATATGGCGTCAAGACCGTCGTCAGCCTGCGCGCCTTCAATGCGGACGAGCCGCTCACGCGCGGCCTCAACTTGCGGCTGGTGCGCTTTAAGATTCATACTTGGCATATTGAGCGCGAGGATGTGGTGGGCGCTTTGCGCGCCCTGCGCAGCGCTATCAACGAGGGGCCGGTGTTGCTGCATTGCCAGCATGGCGCCGATCGCACTGGGCTGATCAGCGCGCTGTACCGCATCCTCTATGAAGGCTGGAGCAAGCCGGCCGCGCTCGCGGAAATGATCAACGGCAAGTTCGGCTATCATGCGGTGTGGGGTAATATTCCGAAATATATCGAGAGGATCGATGTGGAGCGGCTGCGGCGTGATGTCGGTGTGCCGTGATGGTCGCGCGTGCTTATTCGACGTGCTTGGGCATTCGAATAGCTATGTCCGGCGACCCCATTTCCCTCATCGCGAAGCGCGTATAGGCTCAAGTCTCAAATTAGGGAGGAACCCATGCTCAAGAAAACTCTGCTTTTCATTGTGCCCGTGGCCGTGGCGCTTGTTGGCGCAGCGCTTGCCCAAGCACCCTTGCAACCATCTCCGGTCAAGCGCACGCCGATCGGCAAGCACGATGTGCCGGGCTCGAACTATGAAGTGATCACGGCGCTGGTCGAGTTGCAGCCAGGGGTCAAGGCTGGCCGCCACCGGCATCCCGGCTCGGTGATGGGCCAGGTGCTGGAGGGCGAATTCATGATCGCGATCGACGGCCAGCCGGAAAAGATTTACACGGCGGGGCAGTCGCTCGAAGTGCCGAGCGGGGCGATCCACAATGAAGGTGCGGTCGGATCGAAGCCAGCGAAACTGATCGCCGTCTATGTGGTCGAGAAGGGCAAGCCGCTGGTCGAGCCGATAAAGTAATCCGCGCGCGGGCGACTACTTAAAACGCCAATCGCAAGCCTTGCCGTCAGGAGGCCATGCCATGAGCCCGCCCAAGCCGATCGAGTACCGCGATGCGTCAAAAGAAGTGCGCGCGGTGTTCGACGACATCAAACAAACGCGCATGGTCGATGACGTAAACAATTTCTGGAAATATCTCGCGGGCGATCCGGCGACGCTCAAGCGCACCTGGGAGAGCGTCAAGCAGGTCATGGCGCCGGGGACGCTCGATCCGCTCACCAAGGAGATGATCTATCTCGCGGTCTGCGGGAGCAACGGTTGCGGCTATTGCATCGCCAGCCACAGCGCGGCGGCGCGCAAGGCCGGCATGAGCGAGGCGATGTTCGGCGAAGTGATGGCGGTGGTCGGCATGGCGAACGAGACCAACCGGCTCGCCAACGGCTACCGGGTTCCGATCGATCCGGCCTTTGAGCGATAAGGATTCAAATTTTTTTCTTTGTCATTCCGGGGCGCCCGCCCAACGGGTCCGGCCACGCAAGTCGGCTTTAGCCGACTTGCGCTCTCATAACGCTGATCTCGGGTAAACCCGAGATCAGTGGCCGGCCCGATGGTAAACTCCGCCCGAACAGGCGAAGGCGTGGCGAGCCCGGAATCTATAATCATGGTTGGTGGTTATGGATTCCGGCTCTTGCCATCGATCTCGGGTTTACCCGAGATCGAATTTCAGAAGTTTCCAAGTCGGCCAAGGCCGACTTGGATCGCGGCTCGGCCGGAATGACGAATTGTGAGAGTTGGTATAAGCAGGCGGCATGAGTCCCCTTCAGCGTTCGCCCGCCGATCTTGCCGTATTCGCGGCGCCCGGCATATTCGTCATCCTCTGGGCCTCCGGCTTCATCGGCGCCAAATTCGGATTGCCCTTTGCCGAGCCGATGACGTTTTTGTTCGCCCGCATGGCGGCGGTGGTGGCGCTGATCGGGCTGATCGTGCTCATCACGCGCCCGGCTTGGCCGGATCGCGCCGGAATGTGGCATAGCGCGGTGACCGGGTTGTTTGTGCATGGCTGCTATCTCGGCGGCGTGTTCGTGGCGCTCGATCAGCGGCTGCCGGCCGGGCTGGCCGCGCTGGTGGTGAGCCTGCAGCCGGTGCTGACCTCCACGCTGGCCAATCGGCTGCTGGGCGAAAAGGTAGTGGCGCGCCAATGGTTCGGGCTCGCGCTCGGTATTGCCGGCGTCTATCTCGTGGTGCATGGCCGCATCGAAGGCGAGGCGACGCCGCTGGCCTGGGCCGCGGCGACCTTCGCGCTGATCGGCATGACTGTCGGCACGCTCTACCAAAAGCGATTCGGCGGCAACATCGATTGGCGCACCGGATTCCTCATTCAGTATGCGGCCGCCGCGGCGCTGTTCGGGATTGCCGCGCTTGCGTTCGAGACGCGGGTCGTGCGCTGGACGCCCGAATTGATATTCGCGCTGGCGTGGCTGGTATTCGTGCTCTCGTTCGGCGCGATCTGGCTGTTGTATTTCCTCATCCGGCGCGCGGCGGCCACCCGGGTGGTGAGCCTGTTCTATCTCACGCCGCCGATCACAGCGCTGATGGCCTGGGCGGCCTTCGATGAGCGGCTGGCGCTGCTCTCGCTCGTCGGCATGGCGGTCTGCGTTGCCGGCGTGGCGCTGGTGATCTGGCGCGTCAATGATCGCTGAGCGTGCGCTCAGCCCTGCTTTTTCGTCATCACCAACTGGGTTTGCGTCACGATGGCGGCGAGCTTGCCGTCGCCGCGGGTGATCTTCGTCTGCCAGACCATGGTGGTGCGGCCGCGATGCAAGGGCGTGCACTCGGCATGCGCGGTGTCGCCGATTGCGATACCGGTGAAGAAATTGGTCTTGCTCTCGATGGTGGCGGTTGAGGCGCCGTCGCTGAGGTTGGCTATGGTCGCGGTGCCGCCGAGATTGTCTGCAAGCGCGATGAGCGCGCCGCCGTGCAGGACACCGTTGCGGTTGCTGAGCTGATCGGTGACAACCATCTCCGCCGTGACGCGCTCAGGTGATATGTGAGTGATCTTCATGCCCATGAAATCGGCAAACGGTGGTTGCTCGTCGGCGCGCATGGCAAAATTTCGGGGGCGGACTTGATCGCTCATGCTATTTCGAATGCCACAGCGTGGCGTGCTGGTCTAGCGCTAAGCGGTGAAGCGGTTGATTGAAAAGCGGAAGGGCGCGGCAATGACCGCGCCCTTCATATCAACCAATCTAGATAAGCTTTATGAACGTGGCTGCGGTACGATGCGGATATAGGGTCTCGGCGCCTTCCAGCCTAGCGGGTAGGTCTTCTTGGCGTCGTCATCGGACACCGAGCCGGCGATGATCACATCCTCGCCCTGTTTCCAGTTCACCGGTGTCGCCACTTTGTGCTTCGCCGTCATTTGCAGCGAGTCGATGACGCGCAGCACCTCGTCGAAGTTGCGGCCGGTGGTCATGGGATAGACCAGGACGAGCTTGATCTTCTTGTCGGGGCCGATGACAAAGACGTTGCGTACGGTCTGATTGTCGGCCGGCGTGCGTTTGGCGGGATCACCGCTCGTGCTCGCCGGCAGCATGTCGTAGAGCTTTGAGACGTTGAAATCGACATCGCCGATCATCGGATAGTTCGGCGCGAAACCTTGCGTTTCCTTGATGTCGGCGGCCCAGCTCGCATGCTTGTCCACCGGATCGACCGAAAGCCCGATGATTTTCACGTTGCGCTTGTCGAACTCAGGCTTGATCCTGGCCATGTAGCCGAGCTCGGTGGTGCAGACCGGCGTGAAATCCTTCGGGTGGGAGAACAGCACCGCCCATTTGTCGCCGATCCAGTCGTGGAAGCGGATATTGCCTTCGGTGGTCTGGGCCTCGAAATCCGGGGCCGTGTCGTTGATTTTCAGCGTCATGGGATACCTCCTGACCTAACGCATGGAGGTTGGATATTGCCCCGCGCTGGGCGGCCAATCAACCGATGCGGACGTTATAAATATAAATACGCCGCAGTTTGAGGTCTCGATAGATCCCGGATATTTCAAAGTGGGGCGGGAGCAGAGAACGATTTCATCTAAATGCCGCCGCGCGTAGCATGGGCAGACACGGCGGGCTGGGCCGGTCATGTTTGACAGGCCGGGGAGAGCGCAGGTAATTCCAGGGCCGAAAGCGGGACATGTTCAAGCGCATTCTGATCGCCAACCGCGGTGAAATCGCCTGCCGGATCATCAAGACCGCGCGGCGGATGGGCATCGCGACGGTTGCGGTCTATTCCGAGGCCGACAAGGACGCGCTGCACGTCGCGATGGCGGACGACGCGGTGCCGATCGGTCGGCCGCCCGCGGCCGAGAGCTATCTGGTCATTGAGAACATCATCGCCGCCTGCCGCAAGACCAAGGCCGAGGCGGTGCATCCGGGCTACGGCTTTCTGTCGGAAAGCGCGGCGTTTGTGCAGGCGCTCAATAAGGCCGGAATTATTTTCATTGGGCCCAATGCCAAGGCGGTCGCCGCCATGGGCGACAAGATCGAGTCCAAGATCATGGCGGCCAAGGCCAAGGTCTCCACCGTGCCCGGCCATCTCGGCGTGATCAAAGACGAAAAGGAGGCGCGGAAAATCGCCGACGAGATCGGCTATCCGGTGATGATCAAGGCCTCGGCCGGCGGCGGCGGCAAGGGCATGCGCATCGCCTATGCGCCAAAAGACGTGGCGGAAGGATTTGCGCGCGCGCGTTCGGAGGCCAAATCCTCGTTCGGCGATGACCGCGTATTCCTGGAAAAGTTCATCGAAAACCCGCGCCATGTCGAAATCCAGGTGCTAGGCGACAAGCATGGCCATGTGATCCATCTCGGCGAGCGCGAATGCTCGATCCAGCGGCGCAATCAGAAAGTGGTGGAGGAGGCGCCGAGCCCGCTGCTCGATGCCGCCACGCGCGAGCAGATGGGCGCGCAGGCGGTGGCGCTGGCGAAGGCCGTTGGATACGACAGCGCGGGCACGGTGGAGTTCGTCGCCAACCAAGACCGGGGTTTCTATTTCCTTGAAATGAACACGCGGCTGCAGGTCGAGCATCCGGTGACCGAACTGGTTACCGGCATCGATCTGGTCGAGCAGATGATCCGCGTGGCGAGTGGCGAAAAGCTGAAAATCAAGCAGAGCGACGTGAAAATCAACGGCTGGGCGGTGGAGAGCCGCGTCTATGCCGAGGATCCGTATCGCAATTTCCTGCCTTCGATCGGACGGCTGGTGAAATACCGCCCGCCGGAGGAGAAGTCCGCGCTCGGCATCACCATCCGCAATGATACCGGCGTGATCGAGGGCGGAGAGATTTCAATCTATTACGACCCGCTGATCGCAAAGCTTGTCACGCACGGGCCGACGCGTGAAGCTGCGGTTGCAGCGCAGGCGGACGCGCTCGATGCCTTCGCAATCAGTGGCATCCGCCACAATATCCCATTTCTTTCCGCGCTCATGGCGCATCCGCGCTGGCGCGCGGGAAAGCTCTCCACCGGATTTATCGCCGAGGAATTTCCCAAAGGCTTTCACGCGCAAAAACCCGAAGGCGAGACAGTGCATGTGCTCGCCGCGGTGGCGACCGCAATCGATCACGTGCTGGGCGAGCGCAAGCGCAGGATCTCCGGGCAGATGTCCGGCCGCGCGGTGACCCGCGAGCGGCGCCGCATGGTTCGTACGGGAGATCGGGAATATGACCTGGACGTCGTGCGCCAGGGCGAAATGATTGCCGTGACGTTTGCCGGGGAACGGGGGAAGCCCCACACGCTGGAATCGGCCTGGAAGCCGGGCGACGTGGTGTGGAGCGGCCGTTACGACGGCATGCTCCTATCCGTGCAGGCGCGGCCGGTCGCCAATGGACATTGGCTTGCGTACCGCGGCGTCGAGGCGGAAGTGTTCGTCTATACCGAGCGCGAGGCGGCGGCGGCGCGGCTGATGCCGGCGCGCAAGCTGGCCGATACTGGCAGGCTGCTGCGCTGCCCGATGCCAGGCCTGGTCATCTCGATCGCGGTCGCGGTGGGCCAGGAGGTCAAGGCCGGCGAAACGCTGGCCGTGGTCGAGGCCATGAAAATGGAAAACGTGCTGCGCGCCGAACGTGACGGCGTCGTGAAAACCATCCGCGTCAAGCCCGGCGACAACCTCGCGGTCGACACGGTGATCATGGAGTTTTCGGCATGAATCCCGGCGTGTTGGGATTCTCATCTGCGGGTCGGCTTGCGCCGTGGCCGTTCGCGCTGGCCGTGACCGTGGTCTATCTGTTGGGATTTTTCTCACAGGTGCTGCTGGCGGAGCCGACGCTGGCGCGGGCGGGTGTCTGGCCATTCGCATTGGCGCAGGCGGCGCTGCTGTGGGTCTGGTTTGCGCTCCATGCCAAGAGGCTGCGCGACGCCGATCGCGGCACCGGCGCCGCGCTCGGGATTGCGCTCGTCAATGTGCTTTCCGTGCTCCTACTGCTCATGGTGGTGGTGCTGTTTCTGACGCCGCCGCCGGCCGAAGATACGACCGGAAGCGTCCTGGGAACCTGGGTTGCAATTGTATTTCTTGTTGCCATTCTCACCGATGCGCCCGCGCTCGGGTTCCTTGGCTTTATTCTGCTGGCGGCGGCCATCGTCGTCTTGATTCCGGTTTTGCTGGCGATTGGTTTTTCATTTTGGGCCGGCACGCGTCCTAGCGCGCCGCCGCCGCATACATGACAATGTATTTCGCCTATGCCTCCAACATGAGCCGCGCGCTAATGCGCAGGCGTTGTCCGGCGGCAAAAGAAATCGGAACGGCGGTGCTCGCCGGCTATCGTTTTGTGATCACCGCCGACGGCTATGCCTCGGTTATTCCACAGGCGAGCGGAACGGTTTGTGGCGTGGTGTGGCGGCTGACGCCGCGCGATATGGCCGCGCTCAATGCCTACGAGAGTCTTGCGAGCGGTCTTTATCGCAGGGTTACGCTGCCGGTGCGCGTGGCCGGGCGTCGGGTTGCCGCAATGGTCTATGTCGCGCAATCGCGCGTCGAGGGCCGGCCCAAGCCAGGTTATCTCGAAGTCGTGCTCAATGCGGCGCGCGACTGGCAGCTGTCCGAGAGCTATGTGCATTCGCTGGCACGCTGGTCAAAGACGCGATGGCGCGGGGCGCGGGCGCGTGAGAGCGGAGAGCTCGGATGAGCGATGTCATCCAAATCATTCGCCATGTAATCGTGCGCGGAAAAGTGCAGGGCGTGGGCTATCGTGCCTTTGTCGAAGACGAGGCGGCGACGAGAGGGATCGAGGGCTGGGTCAGGAACCGGCGCGATGGTGCGGTGGAAGCGGTGTTTGCGGGGCCGGCGGAAGAGGTCGCGCAGATGATCGAGGCCTGCCGCAAGGGCCTGTGGCCGGCGCGCATCGACGCGGTCGATCAAATGGACGGCACGCGCGAGCAACTCGCACAACGCCGCAGCGGTGAAAATTTCTCGGTGCTGGCGACGATCTAGTTTATGGCACCTACGAGCGGCGGGGCGAAGGACCGGGGTCTGCTCGTCGTTGCACCGAATAGCGCCTCGAACTCCGTGCGCAGCGCCATGTCGACCTCCGCCATGCTTGCGGTCAGCCCAAGGCCGGCAAGGCTGGTGACGCCGTAGCGTTGATCGCGCACGCCGCACGGTACGATGCCGGAAAAGTGCGACAGCTCGGGGGCGATGTTGAGCGCGATCCCGTGCAGGCTCACCCAATGGCGCAGGCGGATGCCGATGGCGGCGATCTTGTCCTCATAGCCATCGCCCTTATCGGGGTGGCGGACCCACACGCCGATGCGGTCGGCGCGCCGCTCGCCGTGCACATTGAAGCGCGCAAGCGTGCGGATGAGCCATTCCTCCAGCGTAGCGACGAAAGCGCGTACGTCCCGACGGCGGCGGTTTAGATCAAGCATCACATAGACCACGCGCTGCCCCGGGCCGTGATAGGTGAACTGCCCGCCGCGGCCGGCCTTGTGTACCGGAAATCGGGCCTCGATGAGTTCGTGGCTTTGCGCGCTGGTGCCGGCGGTATAGAGCGGCGGATGCTCGAGCAGCCAGACAAGCTCCGGGGCATCGCCGGCGGCAATCGCGGCGACACGCGCGTCCATGGCGGCAAGCGCGGTCGCGTAAGCGACGAGATCATCGCTCACGCTCCATTCCACCGGCGATGCGCTTGCCGCCGGCAAAAGGTCGTTTTGTAATCGGTTGCGCGGGTCAGCCACATTGGCAAGATAGCGAGCGTTGCCGCTATCTTCCAGCGGTCCTGCCGATACAATGGACCAAGCCTGATCCAAATCCGTATTAGCACGGGGATGGGCTATAACCGGTTAGGGCCGCCGATAATCACGACATAAATACCCTTGGACTCTTGATTCCATGCAACCGCAGGGGCGTTAACCCCGCGGTAACCATGCCGTGGTCACCTGCCGGGAACCCACCGGAAGGAAGCAAATCGTGCCCACTCTTGACGCCGTTTTCCTCGACATCGCCGTCGTGCTGGGCACCACCGACATGCCCGTCCATCAGGTGCTGCGGCTTGGCCGCGGCGCCATCATCGAACTCGACGCCTCCGAAAGCGACGCGGTGAAAATACTCGCCAACAATTTTCCGGTAGCCAAGGGCACCGTGGTGGTCAGCGGCAACCGCATTGCCGTCGAGGTCAAGGAATTGTTGCCGCGCGCGCCCGATGCGCGTTAGATTCTTGTATGAGCATGATCGTTTCCAACCTTTCTTCGCCCTCCGACCCTGGCTCCGCCGAAGGCGGCTCTCGCCTCGGCGCAGCCGCCTTCGGCGGAGCCAGGGTCGCCGAGGCGAGAGCGGGCTCTCGACCGCCGAAGTCCGCCTTCGGACGAAGGCGGTTGGCGAAGGCGGAAAACCGGTTCCCACTTTTCGAGATCATGCGCTGATCTTCGAGCCCTTGTACGCCCATAGCCTATTTGTTACATCGGGCGCCGGCGCTTCGACGACCGGCTGTCCGGCCGGCGTTCACCCCACCTGCGGTCGTGGCGGAATTGGTAGACGCACTAGCTTGAGGTGCTAGCGGGGCGACCCGTGGAGGTTCGAGTCCTCTCGACCGCACCAGCGATTTGACCAGATTGCAATCGGCGATCCCGATGCGCCAAGGGATTAGTGCGCCAATTCGAAGACATGCGCGTGCCGTGTGCCGATTGGATCGTCTGCCGCAAGGCTGGTTCGCGGCGGCAGCCCAAGGGATTGCGTCCCCGCCGCAAAATCGTCTGTGAATGAAAGCACTTTGGTCGCGGCGATCGCCGGTGGAGGCGATTTGACGGCGCTGCTCACGACCCGCGGCCAGGGCTGTCGCGTACGAGAAAGCGTCCAATCTTGTGGCGCGGTCACGGTCTTCGGCTGTTCGACGCCAGCGGGCACGACGTGCACGATACGATAGCCGCGCGCCTTGAGCTCCTTGAGCAGGCGCGGCAGCGCCAGCACCGTGGCCGGCTGGATGTCGTGCAGCAGCAGAATGCCTCTGCCTTTGGCTTCGATGCGGCGCAGCGCGCGATCGAGAACCTCGCTTGCCTGGATGCGCATCCAATCGTCGGCCGGGATATCGGCGCTCCAGGTCATGATCCCGCTGTCATGCAAATAGGTTTCGACCGAAGTTCCGCGGGCAAGGCCGGGGATGCGGAAAAACGGCGCCACGGCCTTGCGATCGCCGAGCACGGCCGCCACTGACGAAATGCCTTCCTCGATCTCGAATTGCATGCGCGAGAACGGCATGCGACCGAAGCCGAACGGATGGTTCTGGCTGTGGGTGCCAATGGTATGACCTTCGGCGTACATGCGGCGGACGACGTCGGGATAGGCGCGCGCCATGTGGCCGACAAGAAAATATGTCGCCTTGGCGCATTCGGCGGCCAGGATATCGAGCACGCGCGTGGAGTAGGGCGGCAGCGGGCCATCGTCGAAGGTGAGCACGACCTCCTTGTCGGCAAGCGGCAAGGTTTCGGCATATTGCATCGAGCCGAGCCGAACATGTTCGGTCGGATCGATCGCAATCACGCGGCTCGTACCGAGTGCATTGGGATTGCCGGGACACTCAGCGGAATTCGCAGAGGTGAGCCCGCAGAGAAGACCAAGCCAGCACAAAATGGATACAAACAGACGCGTCATCACGATGAACCTTATTGCGCGCCAATCATCGCGGTTGGCGGCGTTGTACATTTGGCAACTCTAAGGAAGGCCGAATAAATAGCGTCTTAAGACTTCAGTGACCGTGATTTGGGCAGCGTATTTATGGTTGCGAATTGATTACCGGGCGCAGCGTTATTCGAGAACCTTCGATCGAGCAAGGATTTCGCTGGTGCGCAGCAGCCTGGGCAGGTGTGGGCTTGGGGATTACGTGCATAACGCGATAACCGCCGCGCTTGAGCTCTCTCAGGAATGCCGGAGGCATGGGTGCCGTCTGTGCTCGTGCGATGCAACAGCGCATCGGCGACTACCACGCGGCGGATAACGTTCAAATAGCATCCGCGGGTGTGATGACAAGGTGTTAACCGATCGGTTCTAGCCTGGGCCGGGGCCTAGTGTGTGACGTCAGGACGGTTAGTCATGGTTGCCGCTCGTTTGAGTACGCGGACGTGCCCGCTCGCCACGCCCCGTCTGATCGCGACGCTTGGGCTGTTCGCGCTGAGCGCCAGCTTTTTCTGTGTAATTATAGGCTATCTGCTGCTGCACCGGGCCGACGATCGCCTCGCGGTGGAGCGTCGGGTGCAACTGGTCGGCGCGATCGAAGATGTCCGTGCATCCGGGACGGACATTTCGGAACTTGATCCACAATTCCTGCACGGCCTGGAGCGCATGATCGGGCTCAAGGACCTGCGATATGAAGCTGAACTCTCCGCCGGAGGGCGCGAGATGCAGCCGGCGCTTGATCGCGAAGGCCGCATCCTCGGATGGTTCACCTGGGAGCGTGACGGCGCCATGATCCAGGCGCTGGCGAAACTGTGGCCGTTGCTGACGGTGAGCGTGATCGGGCTTGTGGGCTTTGCCGGCCTGGCGCTCTGGCAGGTCCGACGGGCGATGCGCGATCTGGCTGCAAGTGAGCAGTGGGCGTGGCAGCTGGCGCATGAGGATGTCCTGACCGGCCTGCCCAATCATCGCAGGATGATCGATCTGATGGATGCCGCAATCGCTGTGCGTGCGCCGGGCGAGGTGGTCAGTCTCGCCCTCATCGACATCGATGGCCTTAACGAGGTCAACGCCGCGCATGGACATCACATCGGTGACGCGCTACTCGCCGATTTTGCCGAGCGGCTTAGGCTGGTCGCGCCGCACAGCGTTGGCCGGATCGGCGACGATGAATTTGCGCTGATGCTGACCACATCCGATAGCCGTGATGCGTTGCATGTATTCGCCGAAATGGCGCGGACGCTGACACGGCCGTTTTGGCTAGGTGAGCAATCCGTGCAGATCGGCGCCACGATCGGAATTTCGCACGCATTGCGCGATAGTGCCGGACGTGACGATCTTATGCGGCGCGCCGATCTCGCGCTGCGCGCGGCCAAGCGCAAAAATCGCGGCGGTATGCTCGAATTCAAGCCGGCGCTGGATGCCGAGTTCTCCGAGCGCCGCTTCATCGAACGCGAACTTCGCCACGCGCTGGCCGACAAGGCGTTCGACTTGCACTATCAGCCCATCGTTACCGCGGACGGCACGCGGATTACCGGTGTCGAGGCCTTGTTGCGTTGGAACCACCCGGCGCGCGGCGATATTCCGCCGGCGGTGTTCGTGCCGGTGGCGGAGCAGACCGGGCTTATGGGCAAGCTCGGCGAATTCGTGCTGCGCCGAGCGCTTGCCGACGCCAAGCGCTGGCCGATGCTGTCGATCTCGGTCAATGTCTCGCCGCTGCAGATGCGCGATCCGGGGTTTGTCAATCTCGTCGCCGCGGTGCTGCGCGAGACCCGGATCACGCCCGGACGCGTGGTGCTTGAAATGACCGAAGGCGTATTGATCGAAAACCCCGACGAGGCGCGGCGGCGGCTCGATGCGCTGCACGCGCTCGGCGTGCGGCTTGCGCTCGACGATTTCGGGACCGGCTACTCGAGTCTGAGCTATCTGCGGCGTTATCGTTTCGACATGCTCAAGATCGATCAGGGCTTCGTGCAGGCGCTTGGCCGGACGAACGAGGCTGAGGCGATCATCAAGGCGATCGTGGCGCTCGGGCGCGCACTCGATCTGAGCATTCTGGCGGAGGGGGTGGAGACCGAGGAGCAGCGGGTGCTGCTGCGGCTTGCCGGTTGCGATGAAATGCAGGGATACCTGTTCGCCAGGCCGGGACCGCGCGAGAGCATTGATCGAATGCTGGCGCGGAATGATATGCCCGGCGCCTCGCCGCCCGCCAAGCGCGACATCGCCATGCGCGCACGATCGCGTGCCGCTGACAGACACGAGGCTGTCCGTCATAATGCCGCCTGAACGCGGCTGGTGCGGCCAAGCCATCGCTTCAAAGGGGCCCTGCGATGATTTCGAACGTCTGGTCCGGCTTCGACTTCGGTCTCGGCGCCGACGTGGATGCATTGCGCGACACGGTGCGCAACTTTGCGCAGGACAAGATCGCCCCGCGCGCCGACGAGATCGACCGCAGCAACACATTCCCGCGCGAGCTGTGGCCGCAGCTGGGCGCGCTCGGGCTGCTCGGGATCACGGTGGAGGAGGAATGGGGCGGGGCGGGGATGGGCTATCTCGCCCATTGCGTGGCGATGGAGGAAGTCTCGCGCGCCTCGGCGTCGATTGGGCTCTCCTATGGCGCGCATTCGAACCTGTGCGTCAATCAGATTCGCCGCAACGGCAGCGATGCGCAGAGGCGCCGCTACCTCCCGAAATTGATCTCTGGCGAACATGTCGGGGCGCTGGCGATGTCGGAGCCGGGGGCGGGCTCCGACGTCGTGTCCATGCGCACGCGCGCCGACAAGAAGGGCGATCGCTACATTCTTAATGGCTCAAAAATGTGGATCACCAACGGGCCGGTCGCCGAAACCATCGTGGTCTATGCCAAGACCGATGTGACGGCGGGGGCGCGCGGAATAACCGCCTTCATTGTCGAGAACAAGTTTCCCGGCTTTTCCACCGCGCAAAAGCTCGACAAGCTTGGCATGCGCGGTTCCGATACCGGCGAGATCGTGTTTCAGGACTGTGAAGTGCCGGCGGAGAACGTGCTGGGCGCGCTCGGCAACGGCGTCAACGTGCTGATGTCCGGCCTCGACTACGAGCGCGTGGTGCTCGCCGCTGGTCCGCTGGGCATCATGCAGGCCTGCATGGATGTGGCGGTGCCCTATGTGCATGACCGCAAGCAGTTCGGCCAGCCGATCGGCCGCTTCCAGATGATGCAGGCCAAGCTCGCCGACATGTATGTCACCATGAACGCCGCCAAGGCCTATGTGTACGCGGTGGCGCGGGCGTGCGACGCCGGGCGCACCACGCGCGAGGACGCCGCCGGCGCCATCCTCTATGCCTCCGAACGTGCGACCTGGATGGCGCTGGAAGCGATCCAGTGCCTGGGCGGCAACGGCTATATCAACGACTATCCGACCGGCCGCTTGCTGCGCGACGCCAAGCTCTATGAAATCGGGGCGGGCACTTCCGAGATACGTAGGATGTTGATTGGACGTGAGATTTTCGAGAAGACGGGGTGAGTCGGCTGAAGTGTCACATATAGCTACTAGTGACACTTTCATAGTCTTGTGCCACCATAAGCCGGTCGAACGGATGTGGCCATGGCGCGCAAATTGAGCCTGAAGAGTTTTGCGGAACGGAAGACGCCTTACGCCACCCCGCGCTCGGGCGGCCGGTGGGTGAAAGCGGTTGCGCTGGGGAAGCGCAAATTGCCCGCACCCGAAACGCTACCTGACGGTACGGTCCGGTATTTCCTCGTGTTGGGGCCGAAAGGCCGCGTTCTGCTGCCTGCGGACATGCGCGCGACCATGGGCCTTGAGCAAGGCGATGTCATCACAGCCTGGCTGAAGGATGGTGAGCTGCGCATGCAGAGCTATCTGCATGGCTTGCGGAAAATTCAAGTCGAAGCCTCATCGATGGACGCGGGCGGCGTTTATGCCTCGGATGAGCTGATTGCCGAGCGTCGCGCGGAAGCCGCCAAGGAGGCGGAGGAAACGCTGCGAAGGCTACGCGACCGCAAGAGGAAACGCCGCTGATTATCGCGGTGCTTGATGCCTCGGCGGTGCTTGCCGCCTATTTCGACGAGCCCGGCGCCGACCGGGTGCGGGCGGCCTTGCCAGGCTCGCTGCTCTCGTCGGTCAATTACACCGAGGTGATCGGCAAGTGCCTTGATCGCGGCGAAGCCCTCGGCTCCGTACTGCGTAAGCTCGCGGCCATGGGCTTGGAGGTCGTCGCCCATGATGCGCAATTGGCGCGGCGCGCCGGCGAATTGCGGCCGCTTACCAAGCGGCTGGGCATGTCTCTTGCCGATCGCGCCTGCCTGGCTTTGGCCGAACGAGAGCAGTTGCCGGCACTGACCGCCGACCGCTCCTGGAAATCACTCGTTCTCGATATCGACGTTCGTCTGATCCGCTAGATGCATGATCCCGAAAAGTGGGAACGGGTTTTTGGGATCATGCTCTAACAAAAAGTTAGAGTCCGACTCGGCCATTAAACCACGCGGCCTACACGAACG
The DNA here is from genome assembly GCA_964575715.1 of uncultured Hyphomicrobiales bacterium. Classification (GTDB taxonomy): domain Bacteria; phylum Pseudomonadota; class Alphaproteobacteria; order Rhizobiales; family Xanthobacteraceae; genus PNAI01. The sequence continues at coordinate 31,228 of CAZNSG010000046.1, forward strand.
GGTCACCGGCCGGATAAATCATGGGTCTTGCCGGCCATTCCGTTTACCCTTCATCAATCAAAGGCGCGCATCAGTAGGCCTCTGAACCATGGGGGACGGTCATGATGCGGGTGCGGCTCAAGGCGGACGGGCGCTTGGTCGAAATCCTGGCCGATGGCAGCGAGCGGGCGCTGCCACGGACCATTGAGGAACACGAGCGGAGGGTCGTTTCACCCTCCATTATGCCCGATGCGCCGGGTGCGTGCGATGCGGCAAGCTATGCCCGCCGCATCCGGGCGAATGTGAAGCTCACGCAGGCGGAATTCGCCAAACGCATCGGCGTGCCAATCGAAACCGTGCGCAACTGGGAGCAGGGCAAGCGCGCCCCACGCGGCCCGGCGCGCGCGCTGCTCAAGCTGATCGAACAGGCGCCGGATGTGACGTTCTCGGTGCTGCGGCCGCGTTAGACAAATTACAAAATCACGCAAGGATCAAGCCGCGGCGCGCGCGCGTTGCGCGGGACGGGCCATCCGCATCAGCACCGTCATTACCATAAGCGTTGCGAGATAAACGATGAGCTGCAGTTCGGTCGGCCGATCGGTATAGCCAACCAAAGTATGCAGCACGCGGCCGATCAGACTGTCCTGCGGGAGGATACCGGAGCTGTCCCACAACTGGCTGCCGAGCACGGTGATGACGCCGGCAGCGTCGAGAAACAACGCCGCCTGTGCCGCCATGCCGGCCGCGAGCAGCGCGATCAGGATGCTGGTCACGGTAAATATATGCCGCATCGGAATGGCAAGCAGGCCAAAGTAGGTCAATGCGGAAAACGCGGCGCCGGCCAGGATTCCGAGCAGTCCGCCGGTGAGCACAGAGGCGCCAGAAGTACCCGAGGCGACCACTCCATAAAGAAACAGGACCACCTCCGAGCCTTCGCGCAGCACGGCCAGGCCCACGACAATGGCAAGCGCCGCAAGCGGCCGCTTGCCGGCACTCACCGCCGCGCCGACATCGTGCATGTGCATGACGATTTCGCTGCTGTGGCGCGCCATCCAGACATTGTGCCAGGTCAGCATGACCACGGCGGCGCCGAGCACGCCGGCATTGAACAGCTCCTGTCCGGCGCCAGCGAAGGCATCCGAGATCGCGCCGGCAAACATCGCCACCACCGCCGAACCGGCAAGGCCGCCACCGACGCCAAGCGCCACCCAGCGTTTATTACTTGGAATCTGGCGCGACGCCGCAAGCACAATGCCTATGATCAGGCCGGCTTCGATGACTTCGCGAAAGACGATGACCAGTGCGCCCAGCATGCCTACTCCGCGATCACGACGCCCTTGGCGGTCGACATGTTAAATTCGCCAATGAACGGGTAGCTGCCGGGTTTGAGCGGTCCAATCCGGATAGTGGCCTTGGATTTGCCGGGGATTATCTTTTCCACCTTCATCGGCCGGCTCTCGAATTCCTCGGGCGTGGGATCGTCATTGATAACGGTAAGGGTTATGCGCTTATTGGCCGGTACCCGGACTTCCGCCGGCTCGAAGCGATGATTGCGGATCGTGATGGTGAACGTCGGTTCCTGAGCCCAGGCGTGCTCAGGCAGAATGGTAATGCTTGAGAGCAGAAGGAAGGTTGTGAGAAGAAATGTGCGCATTGACTGGTCCCGTTAGGATGTAGATTCCGAAAGTGCACAGAAGCCCTCGATGCATTGGATGTTTCAAAGCACCAAGTTCGTCTATTCTAAGAAAGCAAGTGCGCGAGTTAAATGGCGAAAGCGCCCTCCCAGATCACAATACGTCTAATCTGCATTGGCCCTTTTGACGTTTCGCAAAGCCCTGTGCAGCCGAACGATAAAAGAGCATCAGGTGGGTTGGCAGCGGCAGCCGCGCGCGGCATTGTGTGCCCCATTCGAGCAGCCCCCACACCCGCCCAGGAGAAGTTCATGCCCGTCGTCGAAGTTCACGGCGCCCGTATTCCCGCCATCGGTCTGGGGACCATGACGCTCAAAGAAGGCATTTGCGTCAATGCGGTGTCCGCAGCCCTGCGCATGGGTTACCGGCACGTCGATACCGCCGAACGTTACGGCAACGAGCAATGGGTCGGGGAGGGGTTGCGGGTCTCGGGTGTCAAACGCGATCAGGTTTTTGTCACCACCAAAGTCTATCAAGACAAGCTCGCGCCGGCGGACTTCGAGAAGTCATTCGACCAGAGTCTGAAGAAACTTCAACTGACCTGGGTCGATCTCTTGCTCATTCACTGGCCCAATCCGGCGGTGCCGCTCGCCGACACGCTGCGCGTGCTGTGCAAGGCCAGGCGCGACGGGCGGACCAAGCACATCGGCGTCGCCAATTTCACCACGGCGCTGCTCGACGAGGCGGTGAAGCTTGCGAGCGAGCCGCTGGTGACCAATCAGATCGAGGTGCATCCGTTCCTCGACCAGAACAAGGTGCTGGCCAAATGCCGCCAGCTGGGAATTTCGGTGACGGCCTATTGTCCGATTTCGCGCGGCAAGGTGCCGGGCAGCGAAGTGCTGGAGCGCATCGGCAAGGCGCACGGCAAGAGTCCGGCGCAGATTTCGCTGCGCTATCTGGTGCAGCAGGGGATCATTCCGATTCCGCGCTCGTCGAATCCCGAGCATCTCAAGGCCAATCTCGACGTGTTCGACTGGTCGTTGACGGGCAGCGAGATGGTCGAGATCGGCAAGCTCGCGCGGGCGGACGGGCGCGTGGTCAATCCGCCGCACGCGCCAAAGTGGGATGCCTGAGCGCATGCAAGTCGTCGAGGCCGGCGGCGCGCGCATACCGCTGATCGGGCTCGGTACGTGGGACCTGCGCGGGCGCGTCTGCGCGCGCATGGTGGAGGAGGCGCTGCGGCTGGGC
>CAZNSG010000047.1:0-3002 GCA_964575715.1 uncultured Hyphomicrobiales bacterium
TAAACCCGACATCGGTGGGCGCTCCTCAGGATGAGGTCGGCAGGCGTAGCAGAATGAGGTCAGCAGGCGCGCCACTCATGGGCGCGAGCAGCAAACGCCACCCTCATGGTGAGGAGCGCAGCGAAGCTGCGCGTCTCGAACACCGCAAGTCGGGTCTACCCGACTTGCGCCATGAGTCTGCCGATCTCGGGTAAACCCGAGATCGGCAGCGCCGGGAATTAATACCGGCGAACCAGCGTTTGCGGCCAGCTTCAATATTTCTGACGCAGTAGAACTAATAGCGCTGCTTGTCCGGGCTTTTCGCCCACTCGCTGAACGCCAAGTCCGAATCCCTGGTCGCGATCCGAACCGCAGGAATTTTCCGTGCATTTGGCGGCAACGCTATTTCCTTGTAAATGAAATCATCATCGAATCCGATACGGGCGGCATCGACCCTTGTATGGGAAAAATAAATTCGGCGCAGCCGTGCCCAATAAATCGCGCCGAGACACATGGGGCAAGGCTCGCAGTTCGTGTAGATATCGCAGTCCAGCAGGCTGAAACTTTGCAGGCGCGCGCAGGCCCTTCGAATGGCCACGATTTCCGCATGCGCGGTGGGATCATTGGCCGATGTGACCTGGTTCCAACCCTCTGCAATGATTTCATTGCCGTGAACGATCACCGCGCCGAACGGGCCGCCATCATTGTTGCGCATTTTTTCAAGCGCAAGTTTTGCGGCGCGCTGCATGAAAATATCCTCGGTCATAGGCTTGCTCATTGCTGTTTCATGGAATTTGGCAAGTTCGCGGCGCGTCTCAACGCGCGGGCTCGAGCTGGCTGCTGGTCAAGAGTTCGCTCGCGGATTCCGCCGTCATCGGCTCGCCGAACACAAACCCCTGCGCAAATTCGCAGCCGAGCTGGAAGAGCTCGACCGCATCGGAATCGGTTTCCGCGCCCTCCGCCACCACGTCCATGCCGAGATCGTGGGCGAGCGAGATGATCGAGCGCAGGATCACCGGGCGCTTGCCCTTGGCGGTCATGCGCACGAACGACTGGTCGATCTTGATGGTGTCGAACGGGAAACGCTGCAGATAGGCAAGCGAAGAATGCCCGGTGCCGAAATCGTCGAGCGAGAGGCCGGCGCCAAGCTCGCGCAGGCGCGTGAGCAGCTGGGCGGCGTGCTCGGGGTTTTCCATCACCATGGACTCGGTGAGTTCCAGCTTCAAGCTGCCGCGCGCCAACGCCGTGCGCGCGAGCACGGTGCGCAAATCATGAACAAGATCGTGGCGCAGCAGCTGGCGCGACGAGACATTGACGCTGGCGAAAATTGGTTCGCGCGAGCGTACCGTGCGCTGCCAGGTGCCGAGCTGGCGCGCGGTGCGCTCCAGCACGAACAGGCCGAGATCGACGATGAGCCCGATCTCCTCGGCGATGTTGATGAACTCGGAGGGCGACAAGCGTCCCATCTTGGGATGGTCCCAGCGCGCCAGCGCCTCGAAGCCGGCAATCGAGCGATCTTCGAGCCGCACGATCGGCTGGTAGAGGATGGTGATCTCCTCGCGCTCGAGCGCGCGGCGCAGCTCCGATTCGAGCGCAAGCCGGTCGGTCTTGCGCGCGCGCATGGCGGGCTTGAACACTTCGATGCTGTCCCCGCCGATGCGCTTGGCGTGATACATGGCAAGCTCGGCATCTTTGAGCACTTCCTCGGTGCGTTTCGGCTGGCCATCGGCAAGCGCAAAGCCGATCGAAGCCGTGAGGAAGATTTCGCGATCATTGAAGGCGATCGGCGCGCGCAAGGTGCGACGAAGGTTCTCGGCAAACTCGATGATGCGGGTCGAATCTTTTTCGGAGAGCAGAATCAATGCGAATTGATCGCCGGTCATCCGCGCCAGCGTGTCCTGCGGCTTGAGCAGGCGCTCGAGCCGGCGCGCGAGCGTGAGCAGGATCGAATCGCCGACCGCGATGCCGACCGAGTCATTGACCTGCTTGAAACGGTCGAGATCCATCACGATCACGGTCGGGCGGATGGTGGCGTCGGCCTTGGCAAGTCCCAGCACGGATTCGAGCCGGTCGAAAAACAGCTGGCGGTTGGGCAGCCCGGTGAGATTGTCGTGCACGGCGTCGTGCAGCAGCCGCTCCTCGGCGGTCTTGAATTCGGTCACGTCGGTCAGCGTGCCGACCAGGCGTACGACTTCGCCATCGGAGCCGACCAGGGGACGGGCCTTGAGCGTGAGCCAGAGATAGTGCCCGTCGGGCGTGCGCAGGCGGAAATCCTGCACCAGCCGCCCGCGGCGCTGCTCAAGCACACCGTCGAGCGAGGCGCGGAAGCGATCGCGGTCGAGCGGGTGGAGCACTTCGAGCCAGCGCGCGGCGGGGCCTTCGAGCGCGCCGCGCTTGAGGCCGAGCAGGTGCTCGGTTTCGGGGCTGGTGAAAATACGATCCGAGGTCACGTCCCAGTCCCAGATCATGTCGCCGGCGCCGGTGAGCGCGAGCGCGCGGCGCTCCACGTCCGATACGATGCCGTGGGTGATGCCGCCGGCGAAGGCGTGCTGCATCACGGTGAAACCGATCAGCATGACGATCAGTACGAGACCGCCGAGCAGCGCCGGGCCGACGATATCGTTGGTCACGACGCCGGTGATGGTCAGCCCGGCGGCGATGGCCCATGCCACCAGCAGCAGCCAGGTGGGGATGAGCAGCACGGCGCGATCGAAGCCGTGGGTCGAAAGATAGACCACCAGTCCGAAACCGAGGAAGGCAACGCCCGCGAGCGAGAGCCGCGCTATCCCCGAGGCGATGGACGGATCAAACAGCGCCAGCCCGACCAGCGCGGCAAGTACCGCGAGCCAGCCGATCGTGATGTGCATGTAACGCACGTGCCAACGGCCGAGATTGAGATAGGCGAAAAGGAACACGAGCAAGGTTGCCGCCAGGATCGCCTCGCCCGAAGCGCGCCAGATGCGTTCGGCACCCGACGACATGTCAAATACCTTGCCCCAAAAGCCGAAGTCGATGCCGATATA
>CAZNSG010000048.1:0-14061 GCA_964575715.1 uncultured Hyphomicrobiales bacterium
CGCAAGTCGGCCAAGGCCGACTTGCGGTGGCTCGCTTCGCTCGCACCTCAGGGTGACGGAGATGAGTCAGTGATTGCTGCCGTTGGTATAAGCCTGCCGCCGATTTCATTAAGACTGATATTGCCCCAACGAAGGCTGCCATCGCGTCCATGATAGCAGACGGCGGGGCCTGCCCAAAGCCGCATGCGGACAGTGCCACAATCAAGCCGCCAGCGCGCGGGATCGGCTATGATGAATCGAAAATCGGAATGCCCCAATGACAAAACATGATCCCGCCAAAACGATCGCAGATGCGCTCGCGCTGCGCTTTGGCGAAAATTTTAGCATCGACGAATCCCTGCCCGGCTTCGACGAGCTCGCCCGCATCGCAAGCCGTCATGTGTCGCGCCGCTATCTCGATCGCGGCATTGATCCGGCGCTGCTGCGGCTGTTGTGCGCCTGCGCACTCTCGGCGCCGACCAAGAGCGACCTGCAGCAGGCCGATATCATCATCGTGAACGACTCCGACAAGCGCCGCGTGATCGCCGACCTCATCCCCGATCAGCCGTTCATCCGCACCGCTCCCGCATTCCTCATTTTTCTTGCCAACGGCCGCCGATTGCCGGAAATCTCAAAACTTCGCGGCAAACCGTTTCCCAACGATCACCTCGATTTGTTCTTTAACGCGACTGTCGATGCCGCGCTGGCGCTCGCGACTTTTTCGCGCGCCGCCGACGCGATGGGGCTCGGCTGCTGCCCGATCAGCGTGATCCGCGATCATTGCGCGCGCGTGAGCGAATTGCTCGCACTGCCCAAGCGCGTCATCCCGGTGGCAGGGATGTGCATCGGCTGGCCGGCGGAGGCGGGTCACATCAGCCCGCGGCTGCCGCTCAATTGCACGTTACACACCGACCGCTACGACGAGGGCGACCTCGCCGGCCGGATCGAGGCCTACGATCGCCGGCGCGCGGCAATACATCCGCACCGCCCGCGCGATCCCGCGCGCTGGGGCACGGCGCAATTCTACGGCTGGTCCGAGGACAAGGCGCGGCAATACAGCGTGCCGCAGCGCGCGGATTTCGGCGCCTTCGTGCGCAAGCAGGGGTTCTGCCTGGATTGATAAGCCTCTTACCTCTCCCCGCTTGCGGGGAGAGGTCGCCCGCCAATGCCGAGCAGCGCGAGGCGAAGGCGGGCGGGTGAGGGGGCGTAGAGATTTGCGCTAACAGCGAGGCCCCCTCACCCGGCTCGGACCTTCGGTCCTCGCCACCCTCTCCCCGTAAACGGGGAGAGGGACGATCGCTCGACTCCCCCGCACTCAATCCTATAGAAAAGCCTTACGCAGGTTTTACGAGGAAAGCGTCATGGCAATTCCGCATCTCCTGGTGCATGAAAAAAAGGACACCGTCGGCGTGGTGGTGGTCGAAGGGCTCAAGGCCGGCACCGACATGCTGTGCGTGGTGACCGCCGACAATGCCTCGTTCAAGCTCAAGGCCAAGATGGACGTGCCGATCGGCCACAAGATCGCGCTGGTCGATATCAAGAAGGGCGACACAATCTGGAAATACGGCCAGGACGTCGGATTGGCCAAGGCCAAGATCGCCAAGGGTGCGCATGTTCATGTGCATAACGTGAAGACGAAAAGGTGGTGAGCGTCATGGCGCGCAAAAAAAACAAAACGAAGCTCAAGGCGAATGGCAAAGCGAAAAAAGCCGTCGCCGCGAAATCGAACGGACAGGAATTGAACTTCTGGGGCTGGCGGCGCGAGAACGGCCGCGTCGGGGTGCGCAACCACGTCGTCATCCTTCCGCTTGACGATCTGTCCAACGCCGCCTGCGAGGCGGTCGCCAACAACATCAAAGGCACGCTCGCATTGCCGCACGCCTACGGCCGGCTGCAATTCGGCGAAGACCTCGAACTGTTCTTCCGCACGCTGATCGGCACCGGCGCCAACCCGAATGTCGCAGCCGTTGTAGTCATCGGCATCGAGGACGGCTGGACCAAGCGCGTGGTCGACGGCATCGAGAAGACCGGAAAACCTGCCATTGGATTTGGCATCGAAGGCACCGGCGACATCGGCACCATCGCCAAGGCGTCGCGCGCGGCCAAGGATTTTCTGCAATGGGCGTCCGAGCTGCGGCGCGTGCCATGCGGCATCTCGGACTTGTGGGTCTCGACCAAGTGCGGCGAGAGCGACACCACCACCGGCCTCGCCTCCTGCCCGACGGTCGGCAACATGTACGACAAATTGATTCCGCGCGGCATCTACGGCGTGTTCGGCGAGACCTCCGAGATCACCGGCGCCGAGCATCTGGCCCGCGCGCGCGCCATCAACAAGAAGGTCGGAGAGAAATGGATGAAGGTCTGGCAGGCCTACGAAAACGAAGTCATCCAGGCGCATAAGACCGACGATCTCTCCGAATCGCAGCCGACCAAGGGCAACATCGCGGGCGGGCTTACCACCATCGAGGAGAAGGCGCTCGGCAATCTCGAAAAGATCGGCCGCGAATGCAAATACATCGACGTGCTTCAGCCTGCCGAAGCGCCGCGCAAGGGGCCCGGCCTGTATTACATGGACACTTCGTCGGCGGCCGCCGAATGCGTTACGCTGATGGCGGCGGGCGGTTATGCCGTCCATACGTTTCCGACCGGCCAAGGCAACGTGATCGGCAATCCGATCGTGCCGGTGATAAAAATCAGCGGCAATCCGCGAACCGTCCGCACCATGTCCGAGCACATCGATCTCGACGTGTCCGGCATCCTGCGCCGCGATCTAACTATACCGCAGGCCGGGGACAAGCTGATCGAGATGATCGTGCGCACCGCCAACGGCCGGCTCACCGCGGCGGAAGCTCTCGGCCACCGCGAATATGTGATGACCAAGCTTTATAGGAGCGCTTAACGTGAACACCTCTCCCCGCTTGCGGCTAAGGTGTGCACACATCTTCATCGTGTACCGGCGAGCCTATGGACGAATTCACTCTACCTCATGCTGAGGAGCGCCCGACGGGCGCGTCTCGAAGCATGGCCCAAGCTCCGAGCGCGCGTCCATCCTTCAAGACGGGCGCATCGCAGCCAAGTTTACGCAGGCTGCGCCTGCGATGGCGCCCTCCTCAGGATGAGGTCGGAGCAAGTCTGATCGTATTCGAGGGGATAACAGATACTTGCTCAGTGAGCGGCTCGAAAAGATGTGTGCACACCTTAGCCCCGCTTGCGGGGAGAGGTGACGTCCACCCATTTATTCCAAGTTTTCTCTAATGGCTGACATCCCCGCACCAGCAGCACGCATCGCGCGCGCCACAGCCGCGCTTCGCCAACTCGCCCCCGGCGTCGCGCTGTCAGCGGCCGTCGCCATTGCTGCGGTCGCATCCGCTCCACTGGTCGCGCAGGCCGTGCCGGTTCCGGCGATGGTCATTGCGCTCATCTTCGGGATTGCGCTCAACCGGCTGGCGAAGCGGCCGGTGTTCGAGCCGGGCATCTCGTTCTGCGTAAAGACGCTGCTGCGCTGGGCGGTGGCGCTGCTGGGTCTGCGCATCGCGCTGGGTGAAATCGCAGCGCTCGGCCTTGCGACGGCGCTTGTTGTCATCGTGTCGATGGCCGCGACTCTCGTCGCGGGCATCCTGCTCGCGCGCGCCTTTGGCCAGAACGACTATTACGGCGCATTGGCCGGCGCCGGCACCGCCGTGTGCGGCGCCTCGGCAACGCTCGCAACCGCGAGCGTGCTGCCGCACTACCGCGGCAAGGAAGCGGATACCGTCTTTGTTGTCATTGCCGTCAACGGCCTCTCAACGCTCGCCATGGTGCTCTATCCGCTGATCTGCCTGTGGTTCGGATTTTCGCAGACCGCCATCGGGGTGATGCTCGGCGCCACCATCCACGACGTGGCGCAGGTGGTCGGCGCCGGCTATGCTGTGTCCGAACCGGCCGGCAACACCGCGATCATCGTCAAGCTGTTTCGCGTGCTGCTCCTGTTGCCGGTCGCGCTCGGCATCGGCTATTGGTTCGCGCGCGCCGGCGGCGCATCGAAACGCGCCAAAGTGCCGCTCCCGATGTTCGCCTTCGTCTTCCTAGCGCTTTGCCTTGTGAACAGCTTCGCACCCGCGGTCACGGAGTTTGCGCCGCTATACACGCCGATCAAAACGGGGCTGCTGGAATTCTCCACCTGGGGATTGCTGACCGCGATCGGCGCGCTCGGATTAGGGACTTCGATAGGCGCCATCCGTGCGCTCGGCTGGCGCCACATCGCCACCGTGACCGGAACGACGCTGGTGATTTTGATTGTGGTGACAGCAAGTCTTCTGGTGCTGCATTAAGCGCGGCGCGAGTTATCGCGATCGATCAACTCGGTGAGACTGGTTGCATCGGTTTAACCGCGCTGCCCTTGAGCGGCAGCGGCTGGTCGCCGAGCATGCCGTTCACGATCACCTTGCGGGCGGTGTCGAGATCGACGCCGTGGCGCTGCATCAGATCGGCGGCATCGGCGACGATGGCATCGACGTCCTGCTTGATTTTAAGATTCTTATAATGGTCGTCGTGATGGAACCCCATGCTCTGGCCGACGATTTCCAGCACGTTGACGATGCGGAACGGCCAGTCGCGCTCGTGCGCGCACAATTCGCGATGGTCGGAGTGATAGACCGCGACCAGCGCATCGACTTTCGCCGCGCGCGCGGCCTCCAGCTCTTTAAGTTGCAGCTCGCGCTTAAAGGTGGGCAGCGTGGCGAGATTGACGCTCTGCAAGCCGACCGCCGGCACGTCGAGTTTGACGATCTCGATGCCGGGCACCGCGCGCAGCAAATCCTCCGCGGCTTCGGCGACGCCGGCCACGCCCGGATGCTTGTGCAGGGCGACGCGCATGGGAATGCTTTTGCGCAAGAACGGCTGTAGCCTTTCGAGATTGCCGCGCAGGAAGCGCATGAACGGCGTGAGATCAAAGGGCTTCGTTCCGGTCGCGCGCTCGAAGGTCGGCAGCATGTTCTCGGAAAATTGCACAAAGCAGCTCGGGCACCACGCCAGCACCTGGCCCGACTTCGACTGCGAGAGTTTGTTGATGGTGTTGGCAGCAAAGCGCGATGAGGTCTCGGTGTCGCCCGCGCGCAATTGCATGACGCCGCAGCAATGGCTGGGGCCGCCCATGACGCGATAGCTCACGCCGAGCGCATCCATGATATCGAGGCACAACAGCGCGATATGCGGCGTCTTGAGTACGTTGCAGCCGGTGTAGAACACCACATCGGGGAGTTCGTCCGAGGCTGACCGGCTGGACGGCTTCTGGCCGAGCCGTTCCAGCGCCGAATCGGAAAGCTGCAAGCGCGAAAGCACACTCACGTCTTCGGACATTTTGCGGAAGCCCTGCACGCCTTGTTTGCGCCGCTCCGGCGGCGCGTTGGTGTGCTTGGCCATCTGCACGCGCGCCACTGCCAGCAGAAAGCGCGGGTTGACGCCATAGTCGCACGCCTTGATGCACTCGCCGCTGAGCATGCAGGCCTTCGCCCATTTCTGCGCGGCCTCCGGTCCTTTCCCCAGGCGCACGATGTCGAGCACGCCAGCGATCACGGCTTTGGGGTCGGCACCGCCAAGCCCGGCGGGCGCGGCGATCGGACAGGCCGTAAAGCAGGCGCCGCAGCGCGTGCAGGCATCGAGCATGTCGCCGATGCGGCCGGCAAAGGCGTCTTCGAATCCGGTGTTGTTCATGGACAAATGATAGCGCAAAATTGCCGCTTGCGCGAGCACGCCGTCGACGCAAGGATCGTGTCCCGGATGCGGCGCAGCACGCCGAAGGCGTGGTGCACCGCTGATCCGGGACCGTTCCACGTTCGGAGTTTGCAACGTTCCCGGGTCTGCAGCGCACCACTTCGTGCCATAGCGCGTCGAAGACGCGCGTAAACGCGCTTATGGCACTCGTGCTGCGCTGCGCCCGGGACACGAGTTGTGTCGTCGCGCCGCGCGTTACCGAAACAGCAGCGATTTGATAATGACGATCACCACATTCGAGACGTCGATGACGGCGCTGATATCGACGTAGTCGAACTGCTTGAGCGATACGCCGTCAATGGCGACCACATTGGCCCCCGGTGCCATCTCGAAATGCACGATCCGGCCAAGACTTAATGCCACGTCGCCGTCGATCAGCAGCACCAGCGGCAGGCCGGCCGCTAGCGTCTTGGGCACGGCCGCGCAGATGCCCTCGGCGAGTTCGGCCAGCCGCGCGTGCAGCGGATCGCCCTGCCAGCGGAACGCCAGCGCGACGGCGCTTGTGCCCTCCGCCATGTCCGACTGCGCGAGCGCCGCGCGCACCTGCGCCGCCACATCGTCGGCGTCGATCTCTCCCGAAAGATCGAAGCGGCAGGGCAGCACCGGCAAATTGTGCAGCGGCAGGAGCGCGCGATCGTTGATCATGATGGTGTTGCCGCTGGTCTGCACCGAGAATTGCGCGGCGCCGATCACCGTGGCGCGGATGCCCTGCCCCGGGTCCCAAATCGACGCGGCCACGCGATGCTGCGATAGTGCGTGGCGCAACGCGTGCGCGAGATCGTGGCCGAGGTCGCCGAACCGCTCGCTCTCGCGGCCATAAAGATATTCCGCCACACCGCCGGAAAACGTAACGGCGTCGATAGGCACATTCGTCAGGTGCCCTGGCCAGGGCTCCGTCACCAACAGCCGCGCCATGAGCGCATCGGGCGGCGCGCGGTTCATGCAGGCAAGGATGAGCTCGCTCATGCGCGCGACCATTTTTTTACGATCAGGCGCGGCAAGCTTCTCTCCGATCCTCAAATCGATCCCAAGGCTGCGACTAATCTCATTCGCCGGCTCTTCGAGATGCGTGAGCCCTTCCGTGCCCTCCACGAGCAGCCGGCCGCCGACCGCAATCGCCAGGGTGGCGAGCAATTCGCCGTCGCGGATCAGCGCGAGCTTGGTGGTGCCGCCGCCGATGTCGACGTTGAGCACGGTCTTGGCCCGCGTGGCCGAGAGCTTGACCGCGCCGGACCCGTGCGCCGCCATCTGGCATTCCATGTGGTGGCCAGCCGAGGCGCAGACGAACTTGCCGGATTCTTCCGAAAACAAATCGGCGATGGCGCGGGAATTCTTGCGCTTGAGCGCCTCGCCGGTGAGGATCACGGCGCCGGAGTCAACCTTGGCGCGCATCAGCCCGGCATCGGCATAGCAACGATTGATGAAGGCTGCGAGCGTCGCCGTATCGATGGTGAAGCCGGGCAGATAGGGCGTGAGCAGGATCGGAGATTGCCAGAGAATTTTCCGCTCCACCACCACGAACCGGCTCGACAGCCCCGTGGCGAGGCGCGACAGATGCACGCGCGCGAACATCAAATGCGAGGTCGAGGAACCGATGTCGATGCCGACGGTGGTCAGCTCGACATTGTCCGCCGCCCACATCGCCTCGCGAATCGCGCGCGTCTCGGCGGCATCATCGACGTGGACGTGCTCGAATTCGAGGTCGTGCATCGCTACCTGCTAGAACTTCTCGCCGTCATCCTGAGGCGGCCATGCGAAGCATGGCCCTCGAAGGATGAACGGCTCAGATGAATGGCCCAAGTGCGGCAACGAATGGGCCGTCACCCTTCGAGGCTCGGCGACTTTGTCGCCTCGCACCTCAGGGCGACGGAGCAAATAATTCCGCTGACGAGCCACCCTTACGCCGCCTCATTGACGAACTTCGCCATGCCCGACTTGACGCCGTGCTTGGCAAGCTCGGCCAGAAAAATCTTATGAATGCGCGCGTCCTGGTGCTCGTACTCGATCTGGCAGCCGCCGTCCTTGACGTTCACATCCATGCCCAAGAACACGCGCCGCTTGTCGGCGGTGAACGGGTAGCGCAGGCTGCCCATGGCGACCGCGAGATAGCGCGCCGGATGACCTGACGTGTTGAAGTGCTGGTGGAACATCTGGTCGGGCGGCGCGAACACCACGCCATGCTGCCAGTCGACGCGCACGAAGTCTTTTTCGCCCTCGTACCACAGCAGCGAATAGCCGTGCCCGGTGACCGCGAACACATGGAAGTCGGCGCCGTGCCGGTGCGCCTTCTTGTAGGTGCCGACCGGCATCTGCGAGGAGTGCGCGTGCATGGTGCCTTCCGCCAGAATGAACATCATGCTTGAGCCGCCGGCGCCGCGCTGGTCCCAGGCCTTGAGTTCAAATGCGGCGAGATCCGGAATGAAATTGGTCTCCCACATGTTGCGGCCCGGACGCACCGGCACGAAATTGCCCTCGCCCGCGAAAAAACCGGGCGCGCCCTGCCGGTCCAAAAACTGAAACGAATTGTCGAACACGAACGCTTCATTGTGAAAAAGATTGAGCATCGTCGGCAGACTGTTGGTTGATGAGAGCCGCGCGCGCTCGCGCCCGCTCGAATTGAAATGCTGGTAGCGGCAGTTGAGCGGCAGCGCGAACAGGCTTTTCGGCCCCCATTCGAAGCTGTGCTTGTGCCCGCCGCCGGTCTCCACCGTTGTGCTGCCGTGGCCGGAGAGCACATAGACAACTTCTTCGTAGAGGTGTTTTTGCGGCTCGCTCTTGGCGCCGGGTGCGAGATCGAGCACAAAAATCGAAATGAAATCGCCGCGGCCCTTGAGATGAACGATGCCACCGTCGGCGCCCATGCGCGGCCAGCGCCTCGTGGGAACCTTGAGCAGATCGACGCCGAAATCTTCGGTGATCGGCACGCCTTCCTTCTCCGCCCAGGAGAGGTAGGGATCGAGCAGCAATTTCGGCTTGTTCACCGCGTCCATTATCTCCTCCGTCGCGTGCCGACATCATAGACATGCCAAGCCAATTGTGAAGTGGCCGCCTGTTCCCCGCCATCGGTGCAATCAACAATTGCGGGGCGCCGAATGGAATGATCAGCCGCCGAAGATGAACCGCGTCCCGACAGCGGAATGGATCACCTTGTCGGGCATCGCCGCCCGCGCGAGATCGTAAAACCGATCGCCGATGCAATGCGCCGGTATCAGGTGGTCTGGATTGATCTCCTTGAAAGCTTCGATGGTCTGGCGGATGTAATCGTCGCCGAGCGGCGGCACGATATGGAAGCCGCCGATGACGGCATGCACCTTTTCGACGCCCGAGACCGTCTGCGCCTGCTTGACCGCGTTGATCACTCCGCGATGGCTGCAAGAGGTCAGCACCACCAGCCCCTTGCCCTTGACGACATAATTGGTCGCGATCTCGTGCTCGAAATCGTCCGGAATGTAGCTGCCGGTATTCTTGGCCGGCGGCATTTTTTCCGGATAGCAGCCGAAGCCATCGAATATGCCGACGATCTCCGAGGTGGCGCGTAGCGGCGTTTCGAACGAGCGTTGGCCGATCCGCCCGGTGGTGAAGGCATGATCGGCGACGACGGCGGGTCCTTCCGCCAGCATCAGCGCGAGGTCGGCATCCATGATCGCCTTGCGGTCGAGCGCGCCAAAATTGCCGGCCGGAGTTTTCCGCAGACAGAAACAGTCTTCGCCGCCGACGAAAAACGGCATCTTGCTTTTCAGCTTATTCTTGTTCGCTGTAAGAAAGCCGACCATGCCACCGAAATGATCGTAGTGGCCGTGGCTGAGCACGAGCGCATCGAGGGTCGCGGGGTCGACCTGGAGGATCGCCATGTTGTTAAGCAGCACTTCGGGCGTGTAGCCGAAATCGACTAGCACATTGCGCGTCTCGCCGCCGCGCTGCGATTCGGCGTGCATGGACAATCCCCATTCGCCGTTGAGCGACGCCCGCGGCCAGGCATCTGGAATTAGATTGCCGGTCGTGCGCCGCTCGATGGTGAGGCCATCGCGCTTTTCGGCCGGAATAAATTGAATCACAATATTATCGGTGACGATCCGGACCGCGAGGCGATCGACTTCCGGGATTGCACGACCGAGCGTTCGCGCCGGCGCGGTTTGCGCGCTTGCGACCATGCTGGCGACCATCGCCGACACAAAGCCCGCGCCGCCCGCGCAAAGCGGCCCGAAATTCGATAGCAATGAGGTGCCGGAGATACAGTTGCAGGCATTAAAAAGCATGTTGGCCTCCCAAGGCAGACGTTATTACGCCGCCGCCGACTTGCCGATCGCCGCGTTGACGCGCGGCATGACTTCTTCGGCCATCAATTGCATCGAACGCTTGGCAAGCTCCGGATCGGCCCAATCCATGCCGGCATAGACCAGCTCGCCGAAATCGCCGACCTCCTCGCGCAACGCCAGAATGGCATCTACGACTTTGTTGACGCTGCCATGGATAACGCAGTGGTCCATAACATGGTCTTGCGTGATCTCCTCGTCCGGCTGATCCTTGTGGCTCTTGAACACATAGAGCCGCTTGCCGCGTTTCATCTTGGCAAGCATCTGCTCGTAATAGAACTGGTAGGGACTCTTCGGGTCGGTGCGGCCGTAGCGCGCAGCGACCTTGTCGTCGTCGGCCACGAAGAGCGCACGCGCCACCCGCCAGTCGGCGACCTTGGGCTCTACACCCACTTCGGTCTTGCCTTTGCAATAATGCTCCCAGTGCGACTTCAAATGTTTGGAGAGAAGAAAATTCGCCGAGAGCGGATGGAAATCGCGCTTGCCCATGAGCACGACGCCGGGCGAGAACGGCGCCACCACCGTGCCGACAATTTCCGGCCGCGGCTGCTGAAAGGGTTTGCCCAGGTAGCCGACGCCGATCGGGAGCGCCTGCGTGCGCACGGTTGAAACTTTGTAACGGTTATCGGGAAAATCGATGTTGTAGGGCGCTTCACCCTCCCAAATGGCGAGGATGACATCGATCGCCTCGGCGAACATCTTGTTGCGGTCCTGCTCCAGGATGCCCAGCGCCTCCGCATCCGAAGTCAGCGCCCCCGGGCTGACCCCTAGGATGAATCGCCCCTCCGCCATGTGATCGAACATCGCCGCCTGCACGGCGATCAGCAACGGGTGCATGTGGGAGAGATTGGCGGTGCCGGTTGCGAGCTTGATCTGCTTGGTCTCGGGGATCAGAGACGCGTGAAACATCATGCTGTTGGTGATGTTTTCGCACCGGTCGGTCAAGTGCTCACCCACGAAGGCATCGTAGAAACCGAGTTTATCGGCAAGAATGATGGCCTGCCGGTCTTCTTTGAGCGTTTCCACCCAGCTCCGGTGCATCGGATGCACCGGCATCGTGAAGTATCCCAACCTCATCCTCGATCTCCGCTTTGCGGTCGGCTAGGCTAAAGCATGATCCCGAAAAGTGGAAACCGGTTTTCGGATAAAGATCATGCTAGAAGAATGGCCCCCGCGCGCGGCAAGTCCTTTGCACGCGCCTGGGCCGATGCCAAGGACCCGGAGCCAGCCATGCGACTGTTGTCCGTTCTCGCGCTTTCGATCTTCTCCGGTCATGCGTTCGCCGCCGATCCGGTGCTCCTGCGCGTCAACACTTTCCCGACCGCGCGCGCCTTGCCGTTTTTTGCCGGCATCGAGAAAGGCTTCTTCAACAAGCACGGCATCAAGGTCGAATTGGAATTCACCCAAAACTCCGGCAGCCAGCGCGCCGGTCTTGCCGCCGGCAAGTTCGAGCTGGTGCATTCGGCGGTCGACAATGCGATCGCCATGATCGAGGTGGCCAAGGTCGACGTGGTCATCGTGTCCGGCGGCGACGGCGGGACCAATGAATTCATCGTGCAATCCGATATCAACTCATTCGCGGACATCCGCGGCAAAGCGCTTGTCGTCGATGCGACCAACACCGCCTATGCGCTGCTCGCGAGAAAGATCTTGATGAAGAACGGGCTCAAAGATGGCGTCGACTACCGGCTCAACCCGGTCGGCAACGGCTCGCTGCGATTTAAAGCCATGACGGAAAGCAAGGACAACGCCGCGGCGGTGATGAATCTTCCGTTCTCGGTGCGGGCGGTCGAGCTTGGCATGAAGAGTCTGGGCCGCACCGTCGACCTGCTCGGCCCCTATCAGGCGGGCGGCGCCTTTGTGCTGCGCGCCTGGGCGCGCGCCAATGCCGAGACGCTCGAGCGCTACATCGCGGGCTATGTGGATGCACTGCGCTGGGCGGTCAATCGCGCCAACCGGGCGGAAGCCGTGGCCCTGCTGATGGACAAACAGAAGCTGTCGCAGTCGCTCGCCGAGCGCAGCTACGACCTGATGGTCGAGCCGAACTTCGGCTTTGCCAAGGATGCCGCGCTCGATATGGCAGGATTCAAGAACGTGCTGGCGCTGCGCCACGAGGTCGAGGGCGGAACCATGTCGGCGCCCGAGCGCTATATCGATTTGTCCTACTACGAGCGGGCCATGAAAAGACTAGCGGATAAAATCTGATACTTGGTATCCAGCATGGTGACTCGCGCGCTGCTTTGCTGGTTGGAGCGACTGTGGCGCCTTGCTGAAGCGATCGCAGCGCAATATTTTTGCAGCGATTGGAGGAACAGCGGACGTGAGGCGGACAGGGCGGATTCGGGGCTCTTGACCCACTGCGACATCTGCCGGTGGGCCGACTGCATGACACCGACTGCCTCCGCCAAGCACGCTGGCACCACAAATACCGCTGAGCTAACTTATCCCGTGCACCAAGCAATGCGGGCTTGGCAATTTCTTGTCGGGGGCAAGCATGCAAATGCATATCAAGATTTTCACGCTCATTGGCTTGTTCCTCATCAGCATGCCGGGCCACGCCGCGACCCGCGACGCGAGCGACAAACTCACGTTGAACGACGCCGAACTCGGCGCGCTGCACAAGGCCATTCAAGAAGCCGAAAATATTTCTAACCAAGCCGCGAAGATCAAATTTGCACGAACTTAAATATCTATTTGCACTTCTCACATCTCACTTGCCATTATTTCATTTAGGAGTCGCCAATGATCGGTCGCAACACCTTCTTTCTTTCGCTGATCGCAAGCCTCGTCACGTATGCTCTGCAACCCGCCGACGCCAAGCCGATCCTGTCGATTAAGAACAGCGTGTTCGAAGGTAGCGTCGATATCGACAATAGGCTGAAGGCATATCCGAAGCTTTACGCCTTCCTCCTGGCGCACGGCCGACGTGCGTTGGCCCGCGCAATGGTTCGCCCAACCGACGAGGATGCGAAGCAGCTGATATTTGAACCAGGCGGCAGGCGCTGGAAATTTACCAATGATGCCACCTACACGCTGCGCGCCGTGACCGGGCCATATGTTAGCGTGATCCGCATCACCGATTGGTATGGTGGCGGCGCGCATCCCAATTACGGGCTCACGACCTGGTTTTGGGACCGCACATCCGAGCGTCAGGCGACACTCGCCGACATGCTGATCGACGCCGAAGATGATGGCCCAACAATGAAAAAATTGGCCGAACTTGTGAGCACAGGGATCGACAAGGAAAATGAGCGGCGCGGAAACTCCAGCGATCCCGTCGTGCTTGAAGCTAAGCTGAAGGGGCTCGCGCCGACATTTGCGCCCTCCACGATTCCGGGCAAGGCTTCCGGCCTGATCTTCTATTTTCCTCCTTACGAGGTCGGGTCATACGCAGACGGATTTTATATCATCTTCGTTCCGGCGGCAGCGGTCGCGCCGCTATTCAAGCCCTCGCTGCAAAATCTGTTCGCCGGCCAGAGACCCAAAAGCGACGCACCGGCCATGGGCAGTGCAGACCTCATTGGGGAGCCCGTAGCAAAGGCGCTTTCGCAAATGGTACGCGCTCCGACTTCATCGAATGACTATAACGGCGGTACAAAAAAGGTGATGGTGTGGGATTATAAAAACCCCAGGCCGCTATTTCCGCTGTCGTGTTCTGAGACCCTGATCGTGGAGAATGGCCTAGTGGAAGAATATTCAAGGAGCGGTCAATGCTGATCGACTCGCCGGATCTTCCATTTATTATTTTTGTGACAGATCGAGAGCAGTTGCTTTGAGGCTTCCTCAATTGGGGGCCTCAAAGCGTTCGAACAATTCTCAGGCTCAATGTCGCCTATGTGGCACTGAACGTCGATTGTTGCGGCGCCGCAGTTCGGCAGCGATCGGGTAGAGTCGAGATGTGACGCGGTGGCTGTAGGTGGAACCTATCTGTTGCCGCCTCTTTCGTCTGGCGGTGCCTCAATAGTTCCACCATGGCTCCGTTTCCACATCCCGCTCATCGAACCGGACATGCAGATTT
>CAZNSG010000049.1:0-3189 GCA_964575715.1 uncultured Hyphomicrobiales bacterium
GCCGCGCTTCGCTACGCTACGCGCGCCTCAATGCGCGCGCCAGCACAACAATAAACCAGGGCTTCACAGCCCTTTTCTCTTAACCTGACTGGTACACAATCACACCGCCCTCAGGCACATTTTTGCTCCGCCGTTGACAATCATGCCGCCGCCTTCAAAACCTTTTTGAAAAGCTGTAGTAGGATTGTTGAGGGCACGCCAACTCGTCACGCCGGTCAACCGTTTTATGCTGCGCTTCGATCGGTCTGCCGCCGCGCGATAAAGGAGCCGCCGCTCGACCGCGCAACTGCAAGAATCTTTTTCGAACGCAACTTTCGCCCCATGCGAATTGCGCCGCTCGGTCAGAGCAACGGATTTCTCACCGGCTATTACGAGCCTATTATCGAGGGCTCGCGCGAGCCGAACACCGAATTCACTGTGCCGCTCTACCGCACGCCTCCTGGCCTCACGAAACCATATCTCGATAGGGCCGCGATTGAGGACGGTGCCCTCGTCGGTCGCAAGTTAGAAATCTGCTGGCTCAAGGACCCGACCGATTTGTTCTTTGCGCAAATCCAGGGTTCAACGCGAGTCAAGCTCGAAGACGGCAAGATTTTGCGCCTCAACTACAGCAGCCAAAACGGCTGGCCCTATACGGCGATCGGCGGCATCCTGATTGCCCGTGAGATTGTGCCGAGGGAAGAAATGTCGATGCAACGCATCCGCGAATGGATCGACGCCAACCCAAAGGAAGGCAAGGAGCTGCGCCGGCGTAACAAATCGTTCGTCTTCTTTCGGGAGACTAGTCTTGCGGACCACGAGGAGCCGGTTGGAGCGCAAGGTGTCGCACTCACACCTGGACGCTCGATTGCGGTCGACAGATTCATTCACGTCTATGGTACGCCATTTTTCATCGACGCCCACCTTCCGCTAGACGGCGAGAGGTCGGAGAATAGTCTTCGACGCCTTTGGGTGGCGCAGGACACTGGCGGCGCCATTCGCGGACCGGCACGCGCCGATCTTTATTTTGGGGCGGGCGACGCACAGGCTCAAGTTGCAGGGCGGATCCGCCATCCCGGGCAATTCACAATCCTCATTCCTCGCGAGATCGATCCGCAACCTGGATTCACGCCTAGCCAAAAAAAGTTGGGAATTGCATCCGAGCAGCCGGCGACCGATCAACAGAATGATACCCGGCGCAAATAGCGCCATGCACGTCCGTGATGATGCTGGCAACGATGAGTTTCCGCTTCGTTGCATTCGGGTCAATATGAACGTTTTCGCCAAGTCCGCGCCATGTCGGCTTACCCTTCGATAGCGACAGGAATGCGGACGTGCCGAATCCGACGAAGAGTGTCACATTAGCGGTCATCGCGCCTGCGGCTCACGCGGAAACTCAAAGAGACCGCCTACTGAGGCGGTCTCGATAGAGCGAGTATAAAATAGCTTGTCGGTTATTGCGGAATGCCCTCAATAGCGAAGATTGCCTTCGCGTGGTGGATGGTCTGAAAGTACTTGACCCCCAACGGCCAATTAGAGAAGTGGAAGCGTTACGAATTTTAGTGAATCATCGGCGACAAGATTGACGGCAGCTCTGAAGCTGACGTAGGCAGATATCGATGCAGCCCTTCTGCGCTGCGGCTCCCTGCACAAGAGTGTATCTTAGGCAAATATGTGGTCTCGTTTGATCCTACTTATCTTGCTCCTGCTACCCGCCCAGGTTTTGGCCGGCGCCAAGGAGAAGGTCGCTACTCTCGCGCCCTCAGGCTTGGTGCTCGTGATGGACAAAGCGGGCAAAGAGTTGGTCGCACAGAACGCTGACGAGCCCTTCGTCCCCGCCTCCGTCTCCAAGATCGTGACCGCCTGGCTCGCGATGGATGTTCTGGGTGGGGGCTATCGTTTCCAGACCCGTTTCTACCTGGACGATGCGCGGGTACTGTACGTGCGCGGTGGCGGAGATCCCTTTCTGATCTCTGAAGAGCTGGCCCTGCTCGCGCCTCGACTGGTCTCCGCGGTCGGCAAGAAGCCGCTCACTGGCATTGTGCTCGACGCGAGCTATTACCCCGCAGACCTCCGTATTCCGGGCATCGAGGACACCAACGAGTCCTACGATGCGCTGAACTCGGCGCTGTCAGTCAACTTCAACACCATCGCCGCCGTCCGCAAAGGCGATACGGTCCTCCCCGCCGAGAACCAGACCCCGATCACGCCGCTCGCGATCAGCGAATTCCGGGCGCGTGGGCCGAAAGGCCGCGGCCGCATTGGCCTCAATCAGGATCCCGCTGTGAGCCTGCAGTACGCAGGCGAACTGCTCGCCGCCTTTCTCATGCGGGCCGGCGCAAAAATCGACGGCACGATCTCGACCGGCACGGTGCCTGAGGGCCTGACCCCCGTCTACATTCATCGCCAGTCGCGCGCCCTCTCGCAGATTCTGATTGAAATGCTCCGCGGCTCGAACAACTACGTCGCCAACCAGATCTTCCTCGAAATCGGCGGACATCGCCTGGGCGGGCCCGTCAGCCTCGAAAAATCGCTAAAGGTCGCAAACGAGTTCCTCGCCGCGCATGATCTCGCCGAGGTCATCCGTCTGGAGGAGGGTTCGGGCGTCAGTCGCGGCAACAGCTTCACGGCACGAGGCCTCGCAAAGGTGCTCGATCTCTTCGCGCCTCACGCCAACCTGCTCCGCGGCAAAGACGGCGGTAAGAGCAAGACCGGCACCATGGAGGGTTTCCGCACGCTCGCGGGCTACACCAACACCTCCAGGCACGGGCCGATACGTTTCGTCATTTCGCTTAAGGGCAACGACGGCGCGATGCGCTTTCAATTGCTGCGCGCAATCGAGGCTGGACTTTAGGATTCCTCTACGTGGTCGGTGCTTCACACGTCTGCTTCGGATGTGCGCCGTGACAAGGCGGCGTTTTCCAGTGGGTGCAAGCCCCACCCGGCAACCGCTCCAGCCGGAAGCAATCGGAGCAGTCATGGAAGTAACGAAGTGGCTGAAGCCTTCGATTAGCGTGTCACGAATTGGTGACAGCGCGAGTGTGCAGGCCGCAACGCGAGTGAACGCCGAGCAAGCCTCGAAAAGGACGATGCGCAGGCCGACCCGACAACCCTTTCGGGGAAGGCTGATACGTCTGGATGAAATGAGCGAAGCAGTACGTCCAGACGCTGCGCCGGGGTAGTGGCGGCAGCATGTACACAAGGAAAACG
>CAZNSG010000050.1:0-4934 GCA_964575715.1 uncultured Hyphomicrobiales bacterium
AGTTCGGCACATAGAACGAGCTGATGATGTCGAGCCCTTCGCTTTTGACCCAGCGGGTGTAGGGCGTCTCTTTCTCGCTGGCGAATTTTTTCGCCAGCTCATCCGAAACGACGGCATCCTTGGCCATATATTTCTCCTTCATTCTCCGTCATGGCCGGGCTTGTCCCGGCCATCCACGTCTTTCGTTCCAGAAGCAAGACGTGGATGCCTGCGACATAGGCGAGCGAAGCGACGCCGTCTTCGACGGCTATGCGCGGGCATGACGATCAACTAGGTCCTGCGCCCGGAATAGCGACGCATTTTTCCGCTTTCAGGCGCAGATGGATCGGGTTGCCGACCGGCGTCCGTAGCGATGGGTGCCCCCGCGCCAACAGCGTGCAATCGCCGATCTTGACCTGAAAATCCAAATACTCGCCTAGAAAAGCCTTGGCGGCGACCGTTCCGGTGCACAGATTATAGCCGTCTTCTTGTTTTTGCGGCTGCTCGAATAGTTCCACATCCTCTGGCCGCACCGAAATGACCACGGGCTGGTCGCGTTGAACAGTCTCGTCGCACTGTACGTCGAGCGCGCCGAATTTCGTGCTGACCTGGCAGCGGCCATTGCCGCCGTGAACCGACAGCACCGTGGCATCGAGAAAATTGGTGGTGCCGACGAAATCCGCCACAAAACGATTGCGCGGCCGCTCGTAAATTTCGCGCGGCGAGCCGATTTGCACGATGCGGCCCTCGTTCATGACCGCGATCTCGTGCGAGAGCGCCAGCGCCTCGCTCTGATCGTGGGTGACATAGACCGTGGTCAGTTTCAATTCGCGCTGCAGCCGCTTGAGTTCGAAGCGCATGCGCTCGCGCAGCTTGGCATCGAGATTCGACAGCGGCTCATCCAGCAGAAGCAATTGCGGCTCCATCACCAGCGCGCGGGCGAGCGCCAGCCGCTGCTGCTGGCCGCCCGAGAGCTTGGTCGCGTCCCGCTCGGCGAGCGTTTCGAGCGCTACCGCGCGCAGCACGCGCATGACCCGCTCCTCGATCTCCGCCCGGCTAAGCTTGCGCTTGCGCACCTGCAGCGGAAAGGCCGCGTTTTGAAACACATTCATGTGCGGCCAGATGGCGTAGGACTGGAACACCATGCCGAAATTGCGCTGGTTCGGCGGGATGAATATGCCTGCGTTGGACGCGAACACCACGCGCGGGCCAACCGAAATCTCGCCTGCCATCGGCCGTTCCAGGCCTGCGATCGAGCGCAGCGTGGTGGTCTTGCCGCAGCCGCTGGGCCCCAGCAGCGTGAACAGCTTGCCCTCGGGCACATCGAAGCTCACGTCCTGCGCCGCCTTCACGGCCTGGCCGCCGGCAACCGGGTATTCCGTGTAGAGTGCCTTGACGCTGAGCATGATCAGCTTTCCGCCACGCCGTATTTTTTGCCGAGGAACTGGGCGAGCATCACAAAACAGAACAAGGCCGCGATCAGCATCACGCCGAGCGCGGACAATTCGACATATTGCCCGTTCTGCCACAGCTCCCAGATCATGATCGACATCACTTCCGTTCCCGGGCTGTAGAGCAGGATCGAACTCGATAGTTCGCGGATCGATACGATCACAATGTAGATCCAGCCTGCGAGCAGGCCGGGCTTGAGCAGCGGCAGCACGATGCGGCGAAACGTCGTGCCCCAGGACGCGCCGCTCATGGCCGCCGATTCCTCCAGCTCTTTATGGATCTGCAGCATCGACGTCGAGCTGTAATGCATGCCGTAGGGCATAAAGCGCGTCACATAGGCGATCAGCATGATCCAAAGCGTACCGTAGATGCCGATCGGCACATGCAGATAGCAGATCATGATGGCCAGCCCCAGCACCAGGCCGGGAAACATCAGCGGCAGCGAGGCGAGATTGTCGATCAGCCAGCGGCCGGGCAACCGCGTACGCACGACGATCCACGCGATGACCGAGGTCGCCAGCATGATCAGCGTGGCGCAACCGGCCGAAAGCAGAAAACTGTTCCACACCGCCGTTCCGAACGCAGGCAGTTCAAGCACCGACCAATAGGCGTTGAGGGAGAGAGTTTTCAGCGCAGCGAATGAAGGTGCGCTATAATATTTCTGCAGCGACGACCACAACAGCACGCAAAACGGCAGCGCCACGACGATGAAGAAATAGACAATGAACAGGCCGGCCGTGAGATAGCGCCAGTTGCCGAGGTCCATTGTGCGCGGGCGATAGCCTTTGCCGGTCACGGTCGAGAACCGGTGGCCCTGCGCCGAGAGCCGCGATTGCGCAAAGATGCCGAACGACGAAATCGCGAGCAGTGTAATGGCGTACGCCGAAGCCAAGCCGATTTGACTCGGATAGCGGTGAATTGCCTGATAGATCGCGGATGTGTAGACCTCGATGCCGGCCGGCAGGCCCAGCAGCGCCGGCACTTCAAATGACTCGATCGCGCGCACGAATAAAATAAGCAGCGTTGCGAGCACCGCGGGCCAAGCGAGCTTGAGCGTCACGCGGAAGAAAATCTGCGGCACATTTGCCCCGCTCATTTGCGCGGATTCTTCCAGCGCAGGATCCATGGAGCGGAATGCCGCCGTCATCAGCAGGAACGCCATGGGCGAATAGTGCAACCCGTCGACCCAGATCATCCCGGCCATCGAGTAGATGTTGACGAAGACAATGTCGGTGCCGAACCAGCCTTGCAACAGCGTGTTGATGATGCCGATCTTCGGGCTCGCCAGCAGGATCCACGAAACCGTGAACAAAATGCCGGGGATGATCAGGGGAATGATGGAGAGCGCGAAGAACAGCGCTTTGCACGGCGTGTTGGTGCGCTCATTGATCCAGGCGAAGAAGGTGCCGATCAGGAACGAAAGCACCGATGCGCCGAACGCAAACTGCAAGGAATTGAAGAACAGCCGGAAGGTCTCAAAGCCGGTATAGGCATTGATATAATTTTGCAGCGTGAACCCGGCAGCGACGGTTGCGGTCTGCGGGGTGAGAAAGCTTTGCCAAAACAAAAAGCCGAGCGGCACCAGTGAAAGCCACGCCACCGCTGCGACCGTAATGCCGATAACCGGCCACTTCGCATCGAAGCGAAACGCGCTTGGCCGGGGAGTACGCGCCGGCACATCCGACAAAACCGCCGCGTTCATGGGTTCTCGGCTTCTCGGGTTTCGGGGCTCGTTCCTTTATACGGAACACCGTTCCAAATGCCTTGGGCGAAGTTATCACCCGCCGCGCGCGAGCGTCAAACAGCCGAAAATATAGTGGAATTTGGGCGGGCTCGTCGTCCGTGCACGGCGCTACTCGCTCACCCCGATCAGCTTTGCCAGCCGCTCCGGATCGGCGCGCAACGTTGCCGATTCACCGTCATAGACGATGCGGCCTTTGTCCATGACCACGGTGCGGACGGAGAATTCGAATGCGACGCGACTGTTCTGCTCGACCAGGATGATGGAGAGCGCGCTCTCGCCGCGCAGCCGCAGCAGCACCGCGGTGAGCGCTTCGACGATCACCGGGGCGAGGCCTTCGGTCGGCTCGTCCATCAGCAGCACGGTCGGGTTGGTGAGCAGCGCACGCGCGATCGATAGCAGCTGCTGCTCGCCGCCGGAGAGCTGGTTGCCCATGTTTCCGAGCCGTTCCTTGAGATGGGGAAAGAGTTCGAACACGCGCGCTTGCGTCCAGTGGCCGGAGCGCGCGCCGACCTCAAGATTTTCAAGTACGCTGAGCGAGGGGAAAATCTCGCGCTCCTGCGGCACGAAGCCCAAGCCTGCAAGCGCGCGGCGATAGGGCGGGATGCGCGCCAAGTCGCGGCCATTGAGCGAAATCGTGCCGGCGTGCAGCGCGGTGTGGCCCATGATGCTCGCGAGCAGCGTGGTCTTGCCGACGCCGTTGCGTCCGATCACGCTGATGCTCTCGCCCGGCGCGATAGCGAGATTGATGTCCTCGATCACGACCGTCTCGCCATAGCCGGCCGAGACCGCATTGAGCTCGACCGCGTTAGCCATGGCTAGCCTGTCCGAGATAGACGGCGCGCACGTCGGCGTTCGCCCCGATTTCCTTCGGGGTGCCTTGCGCGAAAATGGCGCCGCGCACCAGCACGGTGATGCGCTCGGCAAAGCGGAACACGAGGTCCATGTCGTGGTCGATGATGAGCACGCCGATGCTCTTGGGCAGCGCGTCGATGGCGTCGAGAATGATGTGGCTCTCGGCGCTCGGCACGCCGGCAGCCGGTTCGTCGAGCAGCAACACCTCGGGCTTGAGTCCAAGCGCAATGGCCAATTCGACCAGGCGCTGGCGGCCGTAGGGCAGCTCGGAAATCAAATGGTGGGCGTCGTCCACGAGCTTGAGCGTGTCGAGGAGCTGCATCGCTTCGTCGATCACGTCGCGGCGTTTGCCCGCCGGCCGCAACATCGCCGGCGCGGCGCCGACCCGCTCGGCAATCGCAATGTAGACGTTTTCCAGCACCGAGAGTCCGCGAAATAGCCGGTTGATCTGAAACGTGCGGGCGATCCCGAGTTTGACCCGCTGGGCCTGTGCAACCTGGGTGATGTCGCGCCCCTTGAGCCGCACCTCGCCCGTGGTGGGCGCCAGCACGCCGGTGAGCAGATTGATGAACGTGGTCTTGCCCGCTCCGTTGGGTCCGATCAGCGCATGGCGCGCGCCCGGTTCGAGCTGAAAATTGATGTCGCTTGCGGCGCGCAAGGCGCCGAAATTCTTGCTGACGTTGCGGGTCTCGATCAGCGGCGCGGTCATGCCAGAGGACGCTTGCGTTTGACGCGCCGCTGCACCGAATCGACGAGTCCGAGAATGCCGTTGCGCGCGAACAGTGCGATCAACACGAGCAGAAGTCCCAAACCGAGCTGCCAGGCGGTGGGATAGAGTTTTGAAAGATATTGCGCGAGCACCATATAGGCCACGGCGCCGACGAAAGCGCCATAAAGCCGTCCGTAG
>CAZNSG010000051.1:0-27419 GCA_964575715.1 uncultured Hyphomicrobiales bacterium
CGTGGAATCGGCGCCGAGATCGGCGTCGCGTTCGAGACGGGAAAATCCGGGACCATTGCGGAGGCGGATGCAAGCCACAGCGCTCTCACGGAGCGTATCGGCCGGCTTGAGAAGGACGTCGCCGCAATGAAGCGCAGACTGGATCAATTGCAGCCGAGCGATTGAAAAAATCGCGGCGATTGCCCGCCGCGATTTTCTTTTCTCAACGTTTGAAGAAACGCCGAGGCGTTACGGCATCACATAGGCGTAGATGCGCCCGCGCGGATAGGTCGATTCCGCGACGCGCCCGCCGTGATTGCCGGAAATGACGATCGGATTTCCGTTGCCGTCCGTGGCACGCACGATGCCGACATGGCCGCTGATTTCGCTATTGCCGCGAGTGAGCACGACGATGGCACCCACGCGCACTTCAGGCTTGCCGTCCGCATCAAGAAGCGGCTTGCCGTATTTGAGGAACGAGCGCGCCGCGCGCGAGCCGGTGCCGGCCTTGCCGGTTTGGCCCAGGATGAAATTCATGAAATCGGCGCACCAGAGCTCACTGGGCACGCCAATCTGCGAGGAATTTGCGCCTTTCCAATCCAAGGCCCTAAGCAGCGGACTGGTATCGCCGGATTTTGCCGCCGCTTCGGCGGCGGGCTTGGCGGCGCTGTTGAGAACCAGCTTGCTGATGCTGCTGGTGGTGATCTTGCCCAGGCTGCTGGATGAATCGACGGTGTTGCTTACGATCGGCCGCAAGTTTTCAATGGGGGCTTGCGGCATGAGCAGCGTGGCATTGTCGCTGCGCTGATTGGGTTCGTTTTGATGAACCGGAATGGTTCGTCTGGCGGGAGCGACTGCGACGGGAGGTTCCGCAGTTGTGACAGCGCCGTTGAAGCGCTCATTTCCCGTTCCCGTCAAAGGATTCGCGGCGATAGGCGATACCGTGACAACCACAACGGCAAACACGGCTAGCGACAGTACTGGACTCTGCATGGCTCAACTTCCGTCCCTACGAACCGAACCTGAGTTAAGTTTCTTATCCTCCTATTTCCTGTGCCGCCGCTCGCGGGAAACAGATCAATTCTGTCTTTCATACTGTAGTTTCACATACTGTAGTTTCATGGTGTTGTCCGCAAGTTTAATGACGGACTCACCATTCTTAAGTAACTATTATGATTAACCTCCGAGCCGGTTGCAATGGTTTTTGTTGGTATGCACAGGCCGGGTTAAGACCAAGGTCTTATGCGGCCCCCGCGCTCTCGCGCTGCATAAAGCCTTAAAAAATACATCAGGCGCGTGTCCAATCCTAATTTGTGCCCGAACAAGCCCCTGACCGCGCCAGGTCGCGCCACGCCGCCCACCGGCTAGGATTTCTCCATTTGCGCGTGCGACACCGCCGCAGACATTAACTGGCCGGGATCGGCGGTCTGGCGCGGAATTCGTCGCAACTCCGCAGGCTCCAGCCAACGGTGCGCCCCCGCGCATGGCGTTACAAACGTTCATTTTGGCGTTAATTCTTGGCAACCGCTGGCGCTCATTCGTGGGCCAGAATTCGTTAACACGTGAAGAGATCGGTGGGCCGGCCGGAAATGAAGTCATCCAAGAAATCGCGTAAATATCGATGGAGTGAAGATCGAATTTCAGTTCGCATGATTTGATCTTGAATTCGACAAGAACGCCACATGCAATGAGCGATCAACCGCCGATACGGGCTTGCCGCCATTGCGCGCGGTGGCGGCATGGACGCGATGCCGGGCCAGTATGAGCGGCCGTGGCCGGCACGATGCGCGATCTTAGACCAACCATGGACATGCGCACTGTGCTCAAGGGCGCGTTCAGAGATCACCTGCGCTGGCGCGAGCAAGCGCGCGACGCCAGTGTGATTGCCGGACAGCGCTTCGCTCAGACCGGTGGCGGGACTCTTGGTGTGAAAAATTGCCGCTGCGTGCTGCCCATTCGTTACGGTTGAAATTCTACTCGTCGCGGCAACCCTGCAGATCGCGTGGGCTGAGAGCCAACGTGCGCTTGCAGCCGCAGACGAATTGTCAATCTCTCAGCAACATAGTGTCAACAAATGTTAAGTCTGTTGGGCAATCAAACAGACATAAAATATTTGCAAGCGACGACGGCGTATGGATGATTTCGGGACAGAAGGAACGTCACACCAACCGTTAAAGTCTTGTTGCCCATACATGACCGGTTTCCCGTGAATTAAGGGCGTTGAAACATAAGTTAGATAAGCTTTGCTAAATTGATAACAGGGCATTGGGCAGTGCTGAACAGACTGCACATTCTACGGCTGCCAAAATTCATTTCTGAGCGGCGAAGCACCGCCATTTTCGGCGCGGTGATCGTTGCCATGCTCTGGGCCGGCGTGATTCTGAAATATATCGACGACATCAAAAGCGACAAAAAAGACGCCGAACGTGCAAATCAAAATTTTGCGATGGTGTTCGAGGAAAACGTGCTGCGCTCGATCGGCGAGATCGACAAGGCGCTCTTGTATCTGCGGAAAAGCATCGAGTCGCGGAAAGCCACAACCGATTATTCCACCATCGCCAATACTACGGACGTGCTGAGCGAGATCATTGTTCAAGTTGCGATCATCGATGCCGACGGCATCATGCGCGCCTCGAATGCCGGCCCACAACCGGCACCCGCGCTAGACTTGAGCGACCGGGAACATTATCGCGTCCACGTCAACAGCACGAGCGATCAGCTCTTCATCAGCAAACCGGTGATCGGCCGCGTGAGCGGGAAATGGTCGGTGCAGATTACGCGGCGCTTCTTGAACGCCGACAACAGCTTCGCCGGCGTCGTTGTGGCCTCGCTCAATCCCGAACATCTGACGAAATTTTAT
This sequence comes from uncultured Hyphomicrobiales bacterium, assembly GCA_964575715.1. GTDB lineage: Bacteria > Pseudomonadota > Alphaproteobacteria > Rhizobiales > Xanthobacteraceae > PNAI01. The sequence continues at coordinate 2,840 of CAZNSG010000051.1, forward strand.
GACAAGATCGATTTCGGCTCGGCGGTGTCAATTACCTTGATCGGCGACGATGGCGTGGTCCGATCAAGCGGCGGCAGCGCCAGTGGCTATAAACTGGGTCAAGATCTGAAGCTCAGCAATCTGTTCAATCGCTTGCAAATGGGGGCGAATGCCACATTCGTAGACACCAGCATCTCCGATGGGCATGATGAATTGATCACGGTCCGCAAGATCAGAGGCCATCCGTTGTGGGTGAGCGTGAGCACAAATAAACAAGAGATCTACCAGGATTCATTGTCCGCATTGAAGCTTAATGCACTGGCGGGAATCGTGATCACCCTGATCATGCTCGCAGCGATTGAGCGGATACTGCGGAGTGAGACGAAGGCGCGACTGAAAGCGGAGCAGCTTCAGCTGACGCTTGAGAACATGAGCCAGGGCATCATGCTGGTCACCAAGGACCTGCAAATTCCGATCATCAATGGACGATGCGCCGAACTCTTGGGCTTGCCTAAGGAATTCATCAGTAAGCCGCCACGATTCGATCAGCTCATCGAATATCAGACTCAAAGTGAAAAGCTCCGCAATGCGGCGAAGCCGAATCGGCAGGAGTTTTTTGAACCGTCCACTTCGATCAATTCCGCGAGTCAGGTGGCGGTTTGCGAACGCATGATGCCGAATGGAAGCGTCATCGAAGTTCGCAGCGGACATCTTCCCGATGGCAGTTTTGTGCAGACCTTCACCGACATCACGAAACGGTGGGAGGCCGAATCTCATGTGGCGCGTCTGGCGGCCGAGGATCCTCTTACCGGCCTGCCGAACCGGCGCGTGTTTCGCTCCACGCTCGATCAGATGAGCAAGCTGTCAGCGCCCGGGCCCGGAAGCCATCAGCCGAAGAACGAATTCGCCGTGCTATTTCTCGATCTCGATCGGTTCAAGGTCATCAATGATACCCTTGGCCATCGGATCGGCGATATGCTTTTGCAAGAAGTTGCCAAGCGCCTGAAGTTGTCGCTGCGGGCGACCGACATTCTGGCTCGGCTCGGCGGCGACGAATTCGCGGTTGTCGTGCCGTCATTCGTAACACGCGCGGCAATCGAAGTCCTCGCGACTGGCCTTATTGTCGCGATCTCGCAGCCCTATGAGATCGATGGCTATCGAATCCGCTCCAATGTGAGCATTGGCATTGCCATCGGTCCGCAGGATGGCGAAAGCGTCGATGATCTCTTGATGGCCGCGGACCTTGCGCTTTATTCGGTCAAGGCCGGCAATCGCGGAACCTACAAGTTCTACGAAAAGTCGATGAACAAGGAACTCAACGACCGCAGGCAGATGGAATTGGATCTGCGCGAGGCGATCGAACACCACGAACTGGAACTGTATTATCAGCCGATCCTAAACCTGCGGAGCAATGTGATCACCGGCTTCGAGGCGCTGGCGCGGTGGCGCCATCCAATCAAAGGGATGGTTCCGCCGACGCTGTTCATCCCGGTGGCGGAAGACAGCGGGCTGATTCTACCGCTTGGCGAATGGGCGCTGCGGGAAGCATGCCGCACGGCGGCGCAATGGCCAGAGCATCTGCGGATCGCCGTCAATCTGTCGCCGATTCAATTTTCATCGCCTAGTCTCTTTCACCTGGTTGAAGATATTCTGGCCGAAACAGGCCTGCAGCCGCATCGACTCGAGCTTGAAATCACCGAGCGTATTTTCATGGAGGACAGCGAGACCACGCTTTCAGCTTTGTGGCGGCTTAAGGCGCTCGGTGTGCGCGTCTCGCTCGACGATTTCGGCACGGGTTACTCGTCGCTCAGCTATTTACGCAGCTTCCCATTCGACAAGATCAAGGTCGATCGCGCCTTCGTCTCCGACCTCAAAGATACCTCCGGCCATATCGTGATCGTGCAAGCGGTGGTCAGCATTGCACGCGCGCTGGGAATGACGACCACGGCGGAAGGCGTCGAAACCGAGGAACAGCAGCAATTTCTCGCGACGCTCGGCTGCGATGAGGCGCAAGGCTATCTCTACAGCGCCCCCGTTCCGATCGAGAACGTTCCCGAGCTCATTGCCAAATGGGCAACACAGAAAACCAGGGCCGCCTAAAGCGCAGGCTCGGTAGGCCGCTCGGCCGGCAGCTTGAGCCTCTACATTTTCGATGATTGCGGCGCGGCGCCCGCGATACTGGAAGCGCGCTGCGATGCAGTCTTGCGGTAGGCTTCGTGCCAGAGCAGGAACAATCCCGATGCCACGACGATGCCCGAACCGATGAGGAGCGCGAGCGTCGGTATCTCGCTCCAAACAACAAAATCGATCAATAGCGCCCAAACCAACAAGAAGTAATAAAACGGCGAAACCGCCGTGGTCGGCGCCAGATGCAGCGCCTGGGTCCAATAGTACTGTGCGATGGCATTGGCAAAACCGCTGCCAATGAGCAGCGCTGCATCCAATGGCGTCGGCCATTTGAAGCCAAACAGCAGCAGGAAAGTGTGAAAGAACGCGACGGTGGCCATCTGCCACAGCAGAAGCGTGTTGGCCGATTCGGTCTTCGACATGCCGCGAACCGCGACGATGACGCTGCCGTACATCATGGCATTGGCGAGCGCGAATAGCGCGCCGACTTGCAGCGAATCCGCTCCCGGATTGGTGACGATGAGGACTCCGAAAAACCCGATGAACAGTACGGCCCAACGCACCGGGCCGGCGCGTTCTTTGAGCCAAATGATCGACACCAGGGCCGCGAACAAGGGCGCCGAGAAATTGATGGCGATGGCGCCCGCCAACGGCATCAGCATCAGCGCGATGACGGTAAAAGTCTGCGAGATCGATTGCGAAAGGCCGCGTGCAACGTGGTCGCGCGGCCGTTTGGTGGCGAAGACCGAAAGACCGGTGAACGGCAGGACGAAAGCAGCGCAGATGATGAGCGAGGAGAACGAGCGGAAGAACATTACCTCGCCGACCGGATAGAGCGCCACTTGCCATTTTGCGATCGCGCTTGAGAGCGCGAACAGCAAACTCGCCGCAATCATGAAAATAATGCCAGCCGGCACGTCGTCCTTCCGCCGAACGGCTGGCGTGTGGCTTGCGGTCATCCGTTCTCTGCCGGTGACGTCCGCATGTAACCTTGTGCTCGCGGAATTGAGCGTTGGTCCATTCTGCAAATATGCGATGATGCTTTGGGGTGGCGCCGGCCTGTTCATGCCGCCCAACCTTGGCCGTCGACGATGCCGCTGATCAGGTTGCTGTCGAGCAATCGAGGGGTCACGTCCGTGCCCGCGTGATCGAGCGGCACGATCTTGTCGGCGATGCAGTCCATCTCGGCCAGTAGCTTGCGCCGTGCGGCCACCGCAATATCGATGCTCACTGGCTCGAACGCGATCTTTGCCCCGATCGGCAGGCGGCCAAGCGCGGGCAGATCGGCCGAGATGACGGTTGCGATCTTGGGATAGCCTCCGGTGGTCTGGCGATCCGCCAGCAGCACGATCGGCTTGCCGTTGCCGGGCACTTGAATTGAGCCAGGCGCGATGGCGTCGGAGGTGATGTTGAACCCACGGAGGTGATCGAGCGAGCGGCCATCAAGCCGCATCCCCATGCGGTCGGAGCCGGCGCCAACGGTGTATTCGCTTGCAAAAAAGTTCGCGATCGCTTGCTGCGAGAAATAATCGCTCTGCGGTCCGGCGATGACTCGGATGCGATCGGGCGCGCTGAGATCGAGCCCGACAAGCCGAAATTCATCGCGCTCCGTCGCCGTGCTTTGAACGAGCGGCAGAAGATCGCCCGCGACAAGGGCGCGCCCTTGCCAGCCGCCGAAGCCACCGCGGATGTAGGTCGAGACGCTGCCGAGCACCGGCGCAATGTTAAAGCCACCTTCGACCGCCACATAGAGCGTCGTTGCATCCCACAGCGAGCCGATCCGGATGATGTCGCCGCGGCGGAGGTGAACACTCTCCATCGCTCCGATCAGCGTGCCGGCCGAGGCCATCTCGTCGGGAAGAATTTCGATGGCGGCCTTGGCGCCGACGAAGGCTAGCCTGACGTCGTTGGCCTCGACCGCAAGCGTGGGTCCCACATAGGCCACCTCAAGGGCGCCGGTGCCGGGCGCATTGCCGACCAGCGCATTGGCCGCGCGAAGGCTTACCGGATCGAGCGCGCCACTCACCGGGATGCCCAAATGCTGATGACCAGGCCGTCCCAGATCCTGAATCGTGGTCAACAGACCAGGCGAGATTACGCGCAGCGCCGGATTCATGCCGCCGCTCCCAGGGAGCCGTCGGTCGGCACGATCTTGAGGATGCCGTCGGCAGCATTTGCCAGCAGGGTTTTATATTCGCGCACCGACACCGGCGAGAACGTCACCTGATCGCCAGGGGCGAGCAGCGCGCCGGCGCCCGGCCGGCAGTCCCACAGCGATACCGGCGATCGTCCGATGAGATGCCATCCGCACGGGGTTTGCAGCGGAAATATACAGGTCATATTCATCGCGATAGCGAGCGAGCCGGCCGGGATCCGCACGCGTGGAGTCTCGCGCCGCGCCAGATTGAGTTCGGCCGGAACATCGCCCATGTAAGCCTGGCCCGGCAGAAACCCGAGCATATAAACATGATAGCTGACCGCGCTGTGCCGCTCGACGACTTGAGCCGGCGAAAGGCCGGTGCGCTTCGCAACCTCGTCGAGATCAGGCGCGAGGCTTGCATCATAACAAACCGGAAGCTGCCAGACGCGTCCGGCTTGCTCGATCATTCGCAGGCCCTGCATCAGTTCATCGACGCATGCGGTGAGCGAAGCGGCCGAAAGCGCGAGCGGGTCGTAGTACACCGTAAGCGAGCGGAACGTCGGCACGGTTTCCATCATGCCGTCGATCTTGCCTTGGCTTTTGGCTTCGTTCAGGCGCCGGGCCAGGGCTAGAACCCGATGACTGAGTCGCCGGTCGACGCCTTCGCCAAATTCGACAATGAGCGCCGTGTCTCCCGCCGGCAACACCTTGTAGTCGGGCATGATTGGCACTCCTCCCAACGAATGATTGGGCGATCAAGGCCGATCGGTGGATTCCAGATTGCCGGCCCTGCATCGACAACACGATTCGTCACAGGGGCGCGCTTCGGCCGGCAGGAACCAAGGTTTGACGCTTACGCCGCGCTGCAGCGAGTACATGTAAAAAATCGGCAGGCGGTTTGGAAACAGGATGCGGAATTTGCTGCTATTGAAAGTCAAGAAGATCGCGTTGGGAAATGAAAGTTCGACCGCGCGTTTTTCGACCATGTTCATGTGAAAATATTTCAGCGCGCCTTGTTCGGCGGAGTCATGGCCGCGATACCATTTCATCGCGCTGGCCGAGAGAGTCGCAAGCATGTCGTCCGGTACATTGTCACCAAGCACAAAGTCTTCCGCTTGCGCTTGTGTCGTTTCGATGAGTTGGCCGAGCCAACAACAGTCGAAACCGCGCCGGTGCGCCTGGCCTTCGATGGCGGTGAAATATGTGCGGATGGCAATATCCGAATAGCCATTTAATCGGGCATGCGTATTGGTGAAAATCAATTTCACCGCCGCGCCTGGCTCGTATACGGCGGAAACCCGGTGCGCCAAGGCCGCAAGATAATCGAGGCACTTCGCATCCGGATCATCATGTCCGCAGCGCGGGCCCTTTCCCCAATACAAAACAAATGGAATCGGCCGCCGGTGCACGACGGCATCAGCAATGATCCGCAACATCAAATGCGGATTGGAGGGCTGTTCGCGCTTGAAAGCCCAGGTATTGAAGGACCGCAGTATCTGCTCGGGATCAATCCGCTTGGCGGAAGAAATTTCGGGCGATCGATTATTCGAGGATCGATCCGAATTGAGCGTGGTGGAGCGCATTCCCTCAATTCGGCGAACAGGTGCAGCGCGGAGAACGTGATCGCGCGGGCCGTGGTCTTGAGCCGTCGTGCGCGACAACGGATCGTCAGCAATCAACGCACGATAATCTGACATGCCGCACCTTACGCGCCGTGGCCCCACAGCAAATTTACGATTTGTTAATAACAATTAAACGACACGCGACGTCAAACTTTATTAATCTTCGTTAGCTCACAAAAAGAATTAAGGTTAACTTTTCGGTGTGCAGGCCGGTATGCGACACATTCATTCCCTGCAAACGCCATTATCGAGATTGGAATTTTATTTTTGCGCGCGATGTTGACGCGCTCGCGCATGTTCGCGCTCACTCAGCGCGCAGTCGTCCAATTTTGGCACACATCGTCACACGCAGGTCCGAGCGCTGCGCATGTTTGGCGTTCGTCTGATCGGTGTTCGGCTGTTCGGTGATCGGCGCGGACAGATTGAAGCGGGCATTGATCTCGCCGCGTGGCACTCTGATCCGAAGACATCTGTCCCCATCTTAAACGGCGAGCCATGCCGAAGATTTTTTTATCGGCTCGACACTGCCGCGATCCAGGCGCGGCTTGCGCGATCCAAGCATGACCGAGCGCATGATAAAGTTCGGCATGGTCGTGCAGGAGAACGGCACCGCGCACTACCAAAAGTTCATGTTGGACGACATGGAGCGTTATGCCGTTTGGGTCCGCAAGCTGAACTTGCAGGGCAAGTAAGAGGCGAAGGCACGCGGAAAATCAGCGTCGATAGTACTACCGTACCCCCGTGAACGACGGGCGAAAGGCGGCGCAGGCAGAAAACCATGGCCACGGGGTCATTGCAGAAGAATGTCGGTGCGTATATGTCCGGGGGGCTAGGCACGCTTGAGTGCAGACTGTATCGTAAGCGATCAATATTGGAGACAAGAGACAATGGCTACAGGCACCGTGAAGTGGTTCAATCCGACAAAGGGTTATGGGTTCATCCAGCCGGCAGGCGGCGGCGGCAAGGACGTTTTCGTCCATATTTCGGCCGTTGAGCAGGCTGGTTTGAGCTCGCTGAATGAGGGACAATCGATCGAGTATGAGATCGAGAGCAGCCGCGGCAAGGAGTCTGCGGTAAGGCTCAAGGTCAAGTGAGCGATCACTAACAGCACGGGGCACGCGCTAACTGCCTCCTGACAGCATAAAAATGAAAATGGCCCCCGACTGGCCTGACGGATATTTGCCGGCGGGATGGGGGGCTATCGTATTGCTGCGGCCTGATTTGGGGCCCTATTGCTTTTGATGTAATCTGAGCGGGGCAATAGCCTCTTGTTTTAGTATGATCCCTCGGGTCAAGCCCGAGGACATGCTTTTCCGACCTTCCTTCGCCCGCCGACCTTGCTTCGCCCGCCGAAGCGGCTGCTTCGGCGGAGTAGGCTCGCGAAGGCGGAAAACCGGTTTCCACCACGCGGAACTCGGGCTTGCCCGAGTTCCGAAATATAGCGCGCAGGAAGTCGGGTAAACCCGACTTCCGGTATCATAGGCGAGCGAAGCGACGCCGTCCTGCGGACGGCTATGGGCGAGCCCTCGGGTCTTGCCGGAGTTCACCCTTGGGCTTGCCGAAGGCAAGACCCGAGGGGCAAGCCCAATTAGGGCGTACACGCCCGTCTTCGACGGGCTATGGACAGGCTCCGCGACACCGTCCTGCGGACGGCTATGGTCCGAGGGCAGGCTTTTTCGGGATCATGCACCAAGCGTAGCAGAGCACGGCCACAGCGCCGATGATCCAAAATCCCAAGCACATAGAACAATAATTCGATCTTTACTCGTCACTGGCGGCGAGCGGGCTATCTTGACCCGATATCAACCTTCGCGGTCGCAATCATGCGTCCGACATCCCGCATGAAATTTGTGGTGTGGAACGCACGTTGCTTGTCGAAGTGCGTCATTGCCACGGGCAATAGGCCACGCAGTGAAATTCTGTCGGGCCCTCAAGCGTCGGCACCTCCTGCCATTGGAGTTGGCAGCCGTCGTAGGTCAGCCCTTCGCAATAAGGAGCCGGAGCGTCGATGTAGGCATAGGGGTAATAGAGTGCGGAGCCGTACATAATGGCGCCAAGCGCGCCCAGGCCCACGAATGTTCGCCAATAACCGCCGCGATGCGCGCGATAACTGCCCCGCCAGACTGAATAATTCCGACCGGCGATCATTGCCCTGTTGGCGCCCCGGATGGATACGGCACCCGCTCTACCTCCATCAGGGCCAACAAACCTTGGTCCACCGCTTCCCGGACTAACAAACCTCGGTCCACCGCTTCCCGGGGCGACAAACTTCGGACCATCAGTCCTCGGGACGAATACTTTCGGAGCACCCCCTTGGTCAAAATTTCGTGGGCCCTGAAAACGCGCCGGATCGCGCGGCGTTACCACATTCGTCGGACCTCGTGGTGTTACTACCTGCGCCGGACCGCGCGGTGTTACCACCTGCGCCGGACCACGCGGCGTTACCACTGCCGGACCGCGCGGTGCGGTTTGGGCCGGGCTGCCCTTTCTCTGCTGGTCCGCCTGCGCCAATATTATCGGCATATACGGCATCACGGCCCCCGAACGATCCGGCGTCGATTGCGCGGCACCGTCGGAAACGGAGCCAAATACGCCTGCGGCGGCCAGTGTTACCGTCGTCAGCAAGGCCAATCCGAGTCCTCGCACCATGCTAATCTCCTATCGATTGTCGATCGCGAATGCTCATACTCAATACTGACTAACCTTAGCTACTGTGGAATTGCAGAGAACCGACCAGCTTTTTCGCCCTGAGCATTTCTCATCTTTCGCTTGCTCACGGCAAGCTGCCCATTAGGCTTCGATATTAGACCACTCTTTCGGCGCTGCCACCCAATGTTTTATTACGTATTGACCTTCGCACACCGCGTTTCGACGCATGTACGCGCCGGGGGTGGATGCTCCGGTAACAGGACTTGGTATAGACGAAGACCGCTCCGGATGCCCTAGCCGCCGATCGGCCTGTCGGCCAACGGACATTGAATTGGGAAACCGTGAATTGAAGAGCCAACCATGCTTGAACCCCCATGATAGGGGCATTTGCCGCGGTCGGGGGAGAGCCTCTTGTATGCCTCTTGCCTCGCCGTTTCCAAAGGCCGTAAAGTACAGTATTGATAGCAATCAGGATGATGGTCTGCCGTGACTGGCGTCCCGGCGCTGTCTACAGAGGGAAAACGAGCTATGGCCTGGACAACACCGACCCTTATCGAGATTTGCATCGGCCTCGAAATCAACGGCTATCTGCCGGCCGAGTTCTGATTTTTCGTACTTTTTATCGACGGCCCCGGTGAATGGGCCGATTGACAGCCATTGTCCTCGGTGCGGCGGCGGGCGGTGGCTTTCCGCAGTGGAATTGCTTTTGTCCGGTGTGCCGCCTTGCCTGGGCCGGCGATGCGCGCGTCAAACGGCGTACGCAGGCGAGCCTCGCCATAAGCGCCGATGCCCGCCACTGGATACTGCTCAACGCCTCTCCCGATTTGAGCGCTCAGTTGCATGCGACCCCAGAGTTGCGGCCGCGCCTGGGTCCGCGCGACAGTCCGATCGCAGCTGTCGTGCTGACGGGCGCAGAAGTCGACCAGGCCGCCGGGTTGCTCACCCTGCGCGAGCGGCAGCCGTTCTCACTCCATGCCACCGAAGAGACGCTTGCCGCCTTGTCAGCCAATCCCATGTTCAATGTGTTGGCTCCCGATGTGGTGGCACGTGTTGCCATTCGCGCGGGCGGGACCTTCGCGCTGCCCGGCGGTATTGACGCTGAGATTTTTGCCGTACCCGGCAAAGTCCCCCTCTATATGGAAGGCGAGAAACCGCACCTCGCCCGCGAAGACGGCGCCAATGTGGGGATCGCACTTTCCGCGGGAGGCGGCCGGCTGCTTTACGTGCCGAGCGCTGCCGCGGTAACTCCAGCGCTCGCAGCGCGGTTCAAGCATGCGGATATGGTTTTTTTCGATGGTACGCTCTTCACCGACGATGAAATGATTGCGTCCGGAACCGGGGCCAAGACCGGCCGTCGCATGGGTCACATGCCGATCGACGGTGAGGCCGGCTCGCTTGCGGCGCTCTCCGGGCTGGGAGCGCGGCGTATCTATGTCCACATCAACAATACCAACCCAATCCTCATTCAAGGGTCGGCGGAACGGGGTAAAGTGGAGACCGCCGGTTGGGAAATTGCCGAGGACGGCATGAAGGTCGAATTGTGAAACTCTTGAGCCCGGACGAACTGGAAGCCGCACTACGCGATATCGGCGCGCGCCGTTATCACCGAGCGCATCCGTTCCATCATCTTCTGCATGGCGGCAAGTGCAGCAAGGGACAGGTCCAGGCCTGGGCGCTCAACCGCTATTATTATCAGGCGATGATCCCGGTGAAGGATGCAAGCCTGATCGCCCGTTGCCACGACCCGGACATTCGCCGCGAATGGCGCCGCCGCTTGGTCGATCACGATGGCGAGAAGCCGGACGAAGGCGGCATCGCGCGCTGGCTGAAATTGACGACAGGGCTCGGGCTCGATCGCGACTATGTCGTTTCGCTTGCAGGCATTCTTCCGGCGACGCGGTTTGCGGTCGAGGCGTATGTGCATTTCGTGCGCGAGAAGACGCTGCTGGAAGCCATCGCCTCATCGCTCACCGAATTGTTCTCACCAACCATCATCAGCGAGCGCATGGAAGGGATGCTCAAGAACTACAAATTCATCACGGCCGAGACGATGGCCTATTTCTCGATGCGGCCGCCACAGGCGCGCCAGGATTCGGATTTCGCGCTCGCCTATGTGAAGCAGCACGCCAAGACCATTGAGCAGCAGAAAGCGGTGCTGGCGGCCCTGGAATTCAAATGCGATATGCTGTGGGCGATGTGCGATGCGCTCCACTTCGCCTATGTCGTTCCGAAGCTGCCGCCGCCGGGCGCCTTCGTCCCGAAGGACCAGGCCCATGAGTGAGCCGGGCGCGGCATTCGCACTCGATGCCTGCCCGCGGCTGGCGCGCGGGGCACGGCTGGTGCACAGCGAGGCGCAGGGCGGATGGGTTCTGCTCGCGCCTGAGCGCGTGTTCAAGGCCGACGCGATCGCCGTCGAAATCGTCAAGCGCTGTACCGGCGAGGCGACGCTTGCGGCCATCGTCGATGATCTTGCCAAGACCTACAATGCACCGCGCGAGCGGATTCTAGCCGATGTGACGGTATTGCTACGCACGCTTGCGGACAAAAAGCTGCTGGAGGTGTGAGGTGGCAGACCGTCCGGTGCCGCTGCAAAAACCGCTCGGTTTGCTGGCCGAACTCACGCACCGGTGCCCGCTCGGTTGTCCATATTGCTCGAACCCGCTCGCGCTCGAGCCGCGTGAGAGCGAGCTCGATACCGCGATCTGGGCGCGAGTATTTTGCGAGGCGGCGGCGCTCGGCGTGCTGCAAGTGCATCTCTCCGGCGGCGAACCCGGCGCGCGGCGCGATCTCGCCGAAATCACTGCGGCGGCTCATGATGCGGGGCTTTACACCAATCTGATTACTTCCGCGGTCGGCGTGACCGGCAACACGCTTGCCGCGCTGGTTAAGGCCGGTCTCGATCATGTGCAGATCTCCATCCAGGATAGCGAAGCGAAGTCGGCCGACCGCATCGCGGGTTACGATGGCGCCTTCGCGCGCAAGCTCGCGTTGGCCCGCGAGGTGGTGCGCTTGAAGCTGCCGCTCACCGTGAATGCGGTCATGCATCGCGCCAATATCGACCGCATCGCCGATTTGGTCGATCTTGCGCTCAACCTCGGCGCGAGCCGAGTCGAAATCGCGCATGCGCAATATTACGGCTGGGCGCTGAAGAATCGCCCGATGCTCATGCCGACACGCGCGCAAGTCGAGCGGGCGACGGTAATGGTGGACGATTTGCGCCGCCACCACCAAGGTGCGATCGTGATCGATGCGGTGATTCCCGATTATCATGCGCGCTTCCCAAAGCCTTGCATGGGCGGCTGGGGGCGGCGCTCGCTCAATGTCGCGCCCGACGGCATGGTGCTGCCCTGCCACGCGGCACAAACCATTCCGGGTCTGAAATTTTGGTCGGTACGCGAACATTCGCTGGCCGACATCTGGGAGAATTCGCCCGCCTTCAACACCTTTCGCGGTACGGCCTGGATGCAAGAGCCCTGCGCGAATTGTCCGCGGCGGCTTGAGGATTTCGGCGGCTGCCGCTGCCAGGCCTACGCGCTTACCGGCGATGCAGCGGCGACCGATCCGGTCTGCCATCTCTCGCCAAAGCATGCGCAGGTTGAGGCGCTGGCGGCCGTGCAGAACCCGTCAAACTACGTTTATCGGCGCATGTGACCGGATGCCGTTACCTGCCACGCGCTATTTCCCAATTGCACAGCGGGGGTGAAATGGCTCAGACTGTGCGTTACCAGGGATTGTCCGGCGTACCAGCCGCGGCCAACGCGCTGCGGCATGTGCCGAATTAAAAATAACTGACCAGGGAGGGATACATGTCATTGTTGATGTCATGCCGGGGCGGCCTCTTAGCCGCCGGAGCATTTGCATTTCTATCGGTCGCGGCATTGCCGGTCGCAGCCCAAGCACCGCCCGGCTTTAGTCCGCTGGACAAATCGAAGCCCGCGGCGAGCAACCAAGATGTCAATCTGCGGCCGCATGCGACGCCTCCGACCATAACGCCGGTCGAGAAGATTCCCGTCGACAAGATCAAGTTGCCGCCGGGCTTTAAGGCCGAGATCTGGTCGCACGGCCATCCCGCCGCACGCACCATGGTGATGGGCAGCAAGGGCACGATATTCATGGGTACGCGCCAGATCGGCCGCGTCTACGCCATCACCGACAAAGCGGGCAAGCGCGAGGCCAAGGTCCTGCTGCAAGGTTTGACCCAGCCCAACGGCCTCGCCTTCAAGGATGGCTCGCTCTACGTGTTCGCCATCAACAAAGTGTCCCGCTACGACAACATCGAGGACAAGCTCGACAACCCCGGCGATCCGGTCGATCTGACGGCGGCGTACAATCTTCCGGACACGATCCATCACAATTGGAAATACGTGGCATTCGGACCTGATGGGAAAATGTACGTGCAGGTCGGCGCCAACTGCAACATCTGCGAATTCAATCCGGGAATTCACGGACAAATCCGCCGCTACAACGCAGATGGCACCGGCATGGAAATCGTCGCGCGCGGAGTGCGGAACACTGTCGGCTTCGATTGGCATCCGGTGACAAAGGAACTTTGGTTCACTGACCACGGCCGCGACTGGGCCGGAAACGCCGGGCCGGAGGACGAGCTCAACCGCATCCCCAGGGGCCAGGAAGGCGCCAACTTCGGCTTCCCCTATTGCCACGCGCAAGGCATTCCGGACCCTGACATCAAGCGGCCCAATCCGTGCGCCGGTGTGATTCTGCCCGCCGCATTGACGGGACCACATGCGGCCGGGATGGGCATCAAGTTCTACACCGGCAAGATGTTTCCCGCCGCCTATCAAAACCTCGCCTTCATCGGCCGGCGCGGCTCGTGGAACCGGGAACAGAAGTTCGGCTACGATGTCGTGATTGCCCGCACCTCGGGTGGATATGCCGTCATCGAGCCGTTCATGACCGGGCTTCTCGATCAAAAGAAGAACGAGTTTTATGGCCGGCCGAGTTACATCCTGCAGATGCCGGACGGCGCGCTACTCGTGTCGGACGAACAGAACGGTGCGATCTATCGCATCTCGTATGGTGCGAAGACGGCCGGTAGATAATTGATGGCGCAATGAGCCTCGCTGCAAGATGGTGGCGGCCGCCAATCCTCGTGCTGGCGGCCACCATTTTATTCATTGTTCCCGTATTTGCTCAAAGCCTACCGCTTAGTGAGCGGATCAGCCGCTGTGGCACATGCCATGGCGAGGACGGCAATTCGCGCACGGAGAACGTGCCCTCGCTGGCCGGTCAGCCCGAGTTCTTCGTGCTCAACCAATTGTTTCTGATGCGCGAAGGCGTGCGCCGGATCGAGTCGATGGCACCGTATGTAAAGGATCTCAAGGACGATGAACTTGAGGCAATGGCCAAGCATTTTGCCCGGCTCGCGCCCAAGCCGAGCGGCGAGCCGATCGATCTGTCGCTGGTCATGCGCGGGGCCGAGCTCGCTCCGGCGCTGCGCTGCGGATCATGTCACCTGCCGAATCTGGCCGGGCAGCAACAGATGCCGCGGCTGGCAAAACAGCGCGTCGATTACTTGATCACTTCGCTGAAGGAAATTCGCGACAACAAACGCTCCGGCGGCGACACGCTCATGAGCGTCGTTGTAGGCGGGCTCTCGGACGCCGATCTTGCCGCGCTCGCGCATTATTCGGCGTCGCGGTGATGGACAGACGCGCATCGATCGATTTGAATTTCGTGGCAGGCCGATCATTATGCCTGCGGGCTGTGCAGTTGCCGCATGCGCAATGGGCTGCATGTTCGTTCGCTTTGCGATAATCTTCTCCCGCTATCTCCTGCGCATATATCAGACATCATGGAGTCTTCCGATGCCCAAAGCCTACTGGGTGACCTGCTATCGCTCGATATCCAATCCCGAGGCGCTCGCGGCGTACGCCAACCTTGCCGGTCCCGCGATTGCCCCATACGGCGGCCGTTATCTCGCGCGCGGCACCGCCGCGGCAGCTTATGAAGCGGGGCTCAAGCAGCGTCTTGTAATCTCCGAATTTCCCAGTGTGGACAAGGCCATCGCCGCCCATGACAGCCCAGCCTATCAGAACGCGCTCAAGGCGTTGGGCAATGGCGCCGAGCGTGACCTGCGGATCATCGAAGGGTTGGAGTAGCATCTCGCGGACGGATTTTATCTGCGCCCATAGTTGCCTTCGGGCCTGTCCATGACTGTATCGACGAGGACCAATATCGCAGGTGCCGCAATACGCGCGCCGGTCTAGCAGGACAGCGAGAAAAACAATGTCGGTTGCAAGTCTGCCCGGCAGGCCTTCCGTGGTGCCCCAGACCGGCCGAGAGGCACGGCTCACCATACGCAATGGCAATCACCGGGGGCCGACGGCAGGTTTCGCGCCCGGCTTCGTGCAGGGGAATCTCGCGATCCTGCCGGGTACGCTTGCGGGAGATTTTTTGCGCTTCTGTGAGCTCAATCCGAAACCCTGCCCGCTGATCGGAAATTCCACGCCTGGCGACTGGCGGGTGCCAACGCTCGGCGAAGACCTCGATATCCGCACCGATTTGCCACGCTATCGGGTCTGGCGGAATGGCGAACTGATCGCGGAACCGACCGATATCCTCACATACTGGCGCGATGATCTGGTGAGCTTCGTCATCGGCTGCTCATTCTCGTTTGAAGAAGCGCTCATTGCCGACGGAATTGAAATTCGCCACATCGCGCGGGGCTGTAATGTGCCGATGTACCGTACCTCGATCCCCACCGTGCAAGCCGGTCCTTTCCACGGACCGATGGTTGTTTCCATGCGACCGATGACACCGGCCCACGCCATCCGCGCCATACAGATCACCGCGCGCTATCCGGCCGCACACGGCGCACCGGTGCATTTCGGCAAGCCGGAATTGATCGGTATCAAGGATATCGACAAGCCAGACTACGGCGATGCAGTGCCGGTGTACGAGAACGAAATTCCGGTGTTCTGGGCCTGCGGAGTCACGCCGCAGTCGGTGGTCGCAACGATGAAGCCGGAGTTCTGCATCACCCATTATCCAGGCAGCATGTTGGTCACCGATCGCAAGAGCGTCGAATTTGCGGTTGGATGAGTGCGCCGCCTGCGGGTCGCGGCGGCTGTGTTCAAACCGGAAGAATGATGTCGGCAAAAGGGCTTATGCCTTCATTTTAGTCCGGCGCTGAAACGCTCTTACAGGCGAAATTCTCGCAATGCATAGTGCGAAAATCAGTTGAATCTGCCCGCGGGATCGCGTTTGCTAGTCGGCAACGAGAAGCCTGCCAAATATGAGGGAGACCGCGTCATGAAACATTTATTGCGTCTTGCCTATGCCGCCACGCTGATTCTGACTCCGATCATGCCCGCCTCGGCTCAGGAAGCCGCGCAGGCTCCGCTCAAGATCGGCATTGTCACCTTCCTGACTGGTCCCGCCGCCGCCCCGTTCGGTATCCCCGGACGTAACGCGGCCGAAATTTTGGTTGAAAACCTCAATGCCGGCAAAGTGCCGGCGCCCTACAACACGATTGGGCTCGGCGGCGCCAAGATCGAGATAAAATTTGTCGACGAAGCCGGTTCAACCGCCAACGTCGTCACCGAGTTCCGCAATCTGGTGCAACGCGACAAAGTCGATGTGGTCGTGGGCTACGTTTCCTCGGGAAGCTGCCTCGCAATCGCGCCGGTCGCCGAGGAACTGCAGGCGCTTACCGTTTTTGACGTTTGCGGCACCCCGCGTATTTTCGAGGAAAAGCCGCGCAAATACGTATTCCGCGTAAACCCGCACGCCACGATGGACAACGTGGCGGCGGCGAAATATGCGCTCGATAAGAAGAAGAACATCGCGGTTTACGATGGCATCAATCAGAATTACGCCTGGGGCCAGGATTCCTGGCGCGACTTCAATCTGACGATGAAAACGCTCGCCCCGAAGACGTCGGCCGGCAAAGTCCTGTTCCCAAAATTATTCGCGGGCGAATATGGTGCGGAAATCTCGGCGCTGTTGACCTCCAATGCGCAGATCATCCACTCGAGCTTCTTCGACGGCGACCTCGAAGCGTTTATCTACCAGTCGGCTGCGCGTGGACTGCCGCAGCGTACCCCTTTGCTTTTGACGACCGGCGAGACCTCGATATTCCGTGTCGGCGACAAGCTTCCCGACGGCACCATTATCGGTGCGCGCGGTCCGCACGCGATGATGGCTCCAAAGAGCGCGCTCAATGACTGGTTCCAGAAGACCTATGTCGATCGTTACAGCATGGCACCGATCTACCCCGCCTATCACATGGCGCAATCGATCTTCGGTTTGAAGACCGCCTGGGAAAAGGCACAAGCGAAAAAAGGCGGTGCGCGGCCGACCACCGACGAAGTGATCGCCGCATTTGAGGGAATCGAGTTCGTCACGCCGAGCACAACGGTTCGCCTCGCCATCGGCGGCGGCCACCAAGGCATCACCGGTACGGCTTACAGCACATTCCGTTACAACAAGAGCACGAACAAGCCGGAATTGATCGACATCGTGCGCTATCCTACCGAATGCGTGAATCCACCAGCAGGTATCGACTCGGTGGCTTGGCTGGAAGGCGGGATGAAGGGCGCGAAGTGCAATTGACTCGTGTTCGGGCGCGTTCGGGCTGGGGCCGCTTAGCAAGCGGCCCCGACAGTTTTGATGAAGTCCATCGACAGGGCTCGCCGTGCTGACCGCTATCGCCATCTTAACCGATGGCCTTGTTTATGCAGCTTATCTATTCGTCGTTGCGATTGGCCTCTCCCTGATCTTCGGGGTGATGAAAATCCTCAATGTCGCGCATGGCGCATTCTATGCATTTGGCGCCTACGGCGCAGCCATCGCGGTGGGAATGTATTTCGACAAGGGGCTTCCGGCCGCCGGCGGATTCCTGCTCATGGTGCTGGTTGCCATGGCGGTCGGGCTGGTGCTCGGGCTGGTGATCGAGCGTGGACTTCTGCGCGCGGTTTACGGCAAGGACGAAGTGATCGTCGCACTCGTCACGTATGCGGCGTTTCTCATGCTTGAAGACGTGATCATTCTGATCTGGGGCGCGGGTTCCTATGCCCTCTATCAGCCGTTGGCCATCGGCGGGAATGTGGCGATCGGAAAACTCATTCTCTCCGGCTACGATATCGGCTTGGTGGTCTTTGCCGTCGGGCTGGCATTGACCGCCCATTGGGCGCTTAAGCACACCCGCTATGGCCGCTTGCTGACGGTGGTGATTTTCGACCGCGAAGTGGCGGCGGCTTTCGGCATCAATGTCAAGGTCATCTACACTTTAACGTTTGTGCTTGGAGCGATGCTCGGCGCGCTCGGCGGCGCCGTGATGGCGCCGAAAATTGCAGTCACCCTCGGCATCGGTGTCGAAGTCATCGTGCTTGCGTTCGCGGTGGTTGTCATCGGCGGCATGGGGTCGATCGAAGGTGCGCTGATTGGCGCGCTTATTGTCGGTTTGTGCCGCGCGCTGGCCGTGCATCTTGTTCCGCAAATCGAGCTGTTCGTCATCTACGCGGTGATGGCCCTCGTGTTGGCCTTCCGTCCGTTTGGACTGTTTACGCCAGCGCAACCGCGAAAGATCTGAAATGTGGTCGCGCGCAAATCTCGCCGGTCTGCTGGCTTTTATCGCGGTTGCGATAGCCGCGCCGGCACTACCGGCCTGGCTGGTATCGCTGGCGACAATCGCGTTTGCCAATGCGCTGGTCGTGCTTGGGCTTGTCATCCTGTGGCGCACCGGGCTCGTGCCATTTGGACAGGCGCTTTACTACGCGATCGGCGCCTATGCGGTGGCGCTGCTCGGGCGTTATACGCCGATACGGGAGGTGTTCGTGGCGGTATTTATCGGCGCGGCGGCCGCTGGCGTTGTCGCTTACCTGATCGGATTCTTGCTTGCTCGCTACCGAGAGATTTTTTTCGCCATGCTGAGCATGGCAATGTCGATGATTCTTTACGGCGTGCTGGTGAAAACCGAAACCTTGGGCTCGACCGACGGCTTTCATGTCGAGGCGGGGACGTTCTTCGGTTATCGGCCACGTGGGCCCGCGCTTAATTTGGCAATGTTTTGGCTTGTGCTTGGATTTTGTGCCCTCGCCGCCATTTTCGTTTCGCTCTATTTCCGCACCGTGGCCGGCGGGCTGGCAGTTCCGGCGCGCGACAACGAGATTCGCCTCGAATTCCTTGGTGTCTCGGCAACACGTCTCATTCATCTCAAGCTTGTGATATCCGGCATTTTGGCCGGTGTCGGCGGTGCGCTCGCCGCGTTCGCCATTGGGCATGTCGATCCAAACATGTCCTATTGGACGACGTCTGGAGGGTTTGTGTTCGTCACAATTCTTGCGGGCGCGGGCTCGATCGCCGCGGCGTTTGTCGGCTCATTCTTGTTTGAGTTTGTACGCTCCTTCGCCATCGACATCATGCCGGGCACTTGGCAAATCATCCTGGGCTCGGCACTCCTGCTCAGCATTTTGTTCCTGCCGGAGGGGTTGGGCTCGCTCTTTGGGCGGCTGCGGCGGCGCTTCGAGACGCGGACGTCATGAGCGCGATCCTCTCCGTGGTCGATCTGGAGAAGACCTTCGGCTCGGTCGTCGCCGCGCGCGACATCTCTCTTGAGGTGCCACCGGAGCAGACTATCGGCATCATCGGAGCGAACGGCGCCGGCAAGACGACATTCATCAACTTGATCACCGGCCACCTGACGCCGTCGAAGGGCGCAATTCGCTTCGAGGGCCGCGACATTACCGGAATGCCGTCGCGGACGATCACGCGCCTTGGTATTTCGCGCTCGTTTCAGGTGGCACAGGTATTCCCATCGCTGACCGTCTACCAAAACATGTGCGTCGCAACGGCGATTGGGCGCGGGAGTTCCAGCATCCTTGCGCGCGCATGGAGTCCTCTCGATTCGCCAAAAACCACCACAGAGGCGAATGCCGCGATCGAGCTGTTCCAGATCGCGCAATATCGCGATGCGCTGGCCGCGACGCTGCCGCAGGGCGTGCGCAAACTGCTCGATATCGCGATGGCTGTTTGTGGCTCCCCGCGCTTGCTCTTGCTCGATGAGCCGACAAGCGGAATTTCGGTCGCCGAGAAATTTTCGATCATGAACGTGGTCATGTCGGCGCTCAAAATACGCAAGATCACGGTGTTATTCGTCGAGCACGATATGGAGATCGTGGCGCGCTTTGCCGATCGCGTGCTTGCCTTTTACGACGGCACGGTGCTGGCCGATGATAAGCCTGCGGCGGTGCTGGCGAACCATCAGGTGCAAGAATTCATCAGCGGCACCAAACCAACCGGCAACGGGAACGACAGCCATGCTTCGGGTTGAAGGTCTCGATGTCGCGATCGGGCCAGTTCCGGTCATTCGTGGCGCCTCGCTCCATCTCAACGACGGCGAGATATGCGGATTAATCGGAAGGAATGGCGCCGGCAAGACAACATTGTTACGCGCGTTGATGGGGGCAATTCCTGCGACCGGTAAAGCGGCGCTCGATGGAATCGATCTGCTATCGTTGCCGACGCACCGCCGCGTTGCCCAAGGTATTGGTTACATGCCGGAAGATCGCCGACTGGTGCCGTCATTCACAGTCGAAGAAAATATCCGTTTGCCCGCTTGGACCACCGTGATGGAGGGTGTGGAGCAGCGTCTCGCATGGATTTTCTCAATCATGCCCGAGGTT
Organism: uncultured Hyphomicrobiales bacterium; assembly: GCA_964575715.1. Taxonomy (GTDB): domain Bacteria; phylum Pseudomonadota; class Alphaproteobacteria; order Rhizobiales; family Xanthobacteraceae; genus PNAI01. The sequence goes on from CAZNSG010000051.1 coordinate 23,002, forward strand.
GCAATTTTTCGCGGCCGGCGCTCGCCCGAACTCTCAGGCGGCCAACAGAAGATGGTGGCACTGGCCCGTGCGCTGATGGCGGGGCGATCGCTCCTACTGCTCGACGAACCGTTCGAAGGGCTGGCGCCGGCGCTGGCGCACCGGCTTGCCGAGGTGTTGGCGAACCTCAAAAGCGAGGGCGTGTCGGCCCTGATCGCGGAATCCAATGAGGCGCATATCACCAACCTGCTCTCGCGAACCTTTCGCATTGAGCGCGGCGCGGTGGTGGCAGATTAAAATTCAAATAGCGCGTCTCGTGATTGATGCACAAGTAACATGTTTTCCGAAAAGACTAATCTGCAAACTATTTGAGCGAGACGTTGTGCCTTGCATTTGGTCAGCTGGAGCGCCGGCAGGCCGGCCGGTTTTTTGCCCCTTTTGAAACCGGCTGGTGTAGATGCCAATTTTGCGGTGCATTTGGGCAAAGTGCGATCCGTAACTCATCAGGCTATCTGAGCCGATGTATCGTTCCCCCTGAGCTTGGGCGCAAAGTGCCGCTTGGCGCGGCGACGGTTCGTGGTGTAGATTGGCGCCAGTTCATCTATGAAACTCCGGTCGGCGCTTTGGCCAAAGCCATCCATGCAGACAAAAGACATTGCGGCCGCGCTATCCGCACGCCTTGAAGGCGACGGTGGAATTGAGATCGATCGGATTGTCCCCCCTGACGCAGCCGCGCGGCCTTCGGACCTCGCGCTTGCGATGACTCGCCATGCAGCGGCCACGCTTGCGAATACAAAGGCGGTCGCCGTCGTGGTTTCTGCCAAGCAGCCTCCGGCTGCGGGCCGATTCAAGACCGTCATCCACGTCGAACAGGCGCGCTATGCGCTGGCGATCTTGACGTCACTGTTCGATGCCGGTCCGAACCATGCCGCCGGCATCCATCCGACTGCGATCGTGCCGCCGGACGCCGTGATCGGCGAGGGAGTGAGTATCGGGCCCTACGCCGTCATCGGGCCACGCAGTCGTGTGGGTGCGGGGACCACGATCCATTCGCAGGTCTCGATTGGCGCGGAGGTGGTCATCGGCGCGCGAGGTCTGATCCATAGCGGGGCTCGTATCGGCGACAGGGTGGCGATCGGCGATCGCGTCATCATCCATGGCAACGCTGTCATCGGGGCCGACGGTTTCAGCTTTGCGCCGGAACTGGGGCCACGTATTCCCTATCCGGCCGATGTCGTTCTGATGCGGGTCCATTCGCTGGGCAACGTGATCATCGGCGATGATGTCGAAATCGGCGCCGCCACGACCATCGACCGGTCGACGCTGGAGGCGACGAGGATCGGCAAGGGCACGAAAATCGACAACCACGTTCATATTGGCCACAATGTGACGATCGGAGAGTATTGCCTGATCGCCGGCATGGTGGGCATTTCTGGAAGCGTGGTGATCGGTGACCGCGTGCGGTTTGGCGGCGGGGCGGGCATAGCCGATCATGTGACCATAGGCACCGAAGCGATTGTCGGAGCCGGCTCTGGAGTCGCAACCAACGTACCAGACGGCTTGTTTGTTTCCGGCTACCCGGCGTTACCGCACCAACGGACCTTGGAGCACTTGCAATTTCTCGGGCGCCAGAAGCTGCTGCACGGGAAAATCGATCTGATCCAGTCTCGCATCGAGGCATTGGAACAAGCAACCAAGACTTAGAGTTTTCAGAGAGCAAAATGATAGATGTAACTTCAGACGTGATTGAAATCATCGCCAAGAAAGTGCGAGTGAAGCAGCCGAGCATTCAATTGGGCGACCGGTTGGAAGATTTGGGCATCGAGTCGCTGAGCGCAGTGGAGATGATTTTCGATCTCGAAGAGAAATTTAACATTCAGATTCCCTATAACGCCAACAGCACGCTGGCCGAGTTCGATACGGTGGGTGACGTCGTGCGTGCGATTCAAAGCTTGGTAGCCAAGACGTGAACGGCGTGAACCGGGTCGTCGTCACCGGTCTCGGCGTCGTCTCACCACTCGGACATACGATCGGCTCCTATTGGTCGAAGCTCGTCGAGGGCGCCAGCGGAATTGCAACCATCACACTGGTGCCGGCCGACGAATTGCTTCAGAAGATCGCGGCTGAGGTTAAGAATTTCGATCCGCTTCAGCATTTTAACGACCGACAAATCCTGACGCTCGATCGCGTCGCACAATTCGCCGTTGTGGCGGCGCGCGAGGCGATTGCGCACGCCGGGATCACCTTCGACGAACATCTTTCGATGCGGACCGCGACGATCATCGGGACGGGAGTTGGAGGGATGACGACTATCGACGATAATTTCCGGCGCATCTATCGAGAAAATAAGTCGCGCGTATTGCCTTTGACGATTCCACGACTGATGGTGAATGCGACGGCAAGTCAGGTGTCCATGCATTGCGGATTGCGCGGCCCGGCATTCGTTGTCGCCAGCGCTTGTGCATCGGCGACCCACTCGATCGGACTTGCATTTCATATGCTGCGCGCGGGACAGGTGACCTGCGCCGTCACCGGAGGAGCCGAGGCGTGCATCACGTTTGGGACTCTACGATCGTGGGAGGCGATGCGCATCATGGCACCCGATGCCTGCCGCCCATTCTCAAAGGATCGAAAGGGCATGGTGCTCGGCGAAGGCGCGGCGATGCTGGTGCTCGAAACCTTGCAGCATGCACAAAGCCGCGGCGCCACGATCCTCGGTGAAATTATCGGATTTGGCATGAGCGCCGACGCAAGCGATCTCACGTCCCCGGATCAGGACGGCATGGTTCGGGCGCTGCGCGGTGCGCTCGCCGATGGGCAGATTGCGCCAGAGGATATCCAGTACATCAACGCTCACGGTACCGGGACCTTGGCAAACGACGAGACCGAAACCAGGGCGATCAAGCAGTCCTTCGGGCATCACGCCGGGCGACTGGCGATCTCGTCGACAAAATCCATGGTTGGGCATGCGCTTGGCGCCGCTGGCGCGCTTGAAATGGTCGCAACCCTTTTAGCCATACGCGAGGGTATCGCGCCGCCGACGATCGGCTATCTCGATCCCGACCCCGCCTGCGACCTCGACTATGTGCCGAATGTTGCGCGGCCGTTACGGATCGAGGCCGCATTATCAAACTCGTTCGCGTTTGGCGGCCTGAATGCCGTGCTCGTCGTCCGAAAGTTTTCGTGAGTTGTCAGGCGACAGAATTCCGGTCGATGCGCCAACAGACATACGATCAACGCTATGGCCCTCCTCGACAGCCCAACAAAGGTGATGTCAAAGAATCAAATTTATGCGGGTTGGCATTATGCGATGCTGTACGTTAAGCGATGCGGGTGAGATATTCGGTGCTCACGAGTTAACTGTGGCGCGCCATTTCCGATCCTGCTCGCGTTTTAAATCAGCACGGACGAAAATAGCCAAATCCTCGATCCCTATCAGTCGAGACCCAGCACTGCTGCAACTGCCGCACCGGACCATTCGGATCCAGTACCAGCTCCTGGCCAGGGCCAGAGACAAAAGCTGGAGACAGGCCATCAGGGCCCGGCCTGCGCGTTGGGTCTTCGTCTCTTGGACGGCTCGGAGGAGCGACTGGCCTCCTCGCAACTGCAGTTGTTTCAATTTCAACATTTCGCGGAGCCGCGTCTTTTGAAACCGAGACCGTTGATTCTGGCGCACCAAGACTTCTCGCCGCCAACAACAGATTCGACTCATTGGCGCGCCATCGATAACCAACCCCAAAGTCAATCGGACTCGGCGGATTTTTCTGATACAGCTCATTCAATTTCGTCTGATACATCCCAGCAAAAATAGGAATTGGGCTTACATACCGTCCGATTGGCCGCAGTTGCCACTTTGCCGCATCAAAGTATGTAACCGGCACGCCGGTATCATCCTGAAGGATTGTGGCGCTGTTATCGAGTATGAAGTTGCGGACCTGAGAGAAGCCCGCATTGTGCAGCAGATATGACGCGCTCTTTACAAAACTGTCGCCCTGGCCGAGCGATTTGCAAAACAGCAAGAGAGCGATGTCCTTGCCGCGTTGATCGGCGAGATTGGTGCTAAAATAATATAAGGTCTTCTGCGGGCCATCTTTGTCGGAAAAGACAATTTTGACGCCGCGCGCGGGAGCCAGCGGCCGGGATCCCTCGCCCGGGTGCAGCACGCCCTGTTCGTCGAGATGCACCAAGCTTACGTCGTGGATCACTTTGCCCGAGCGCGCCAGAAACACGTACAGGACCGGCATAGTCCCATTCAGGGGACCGGCGCTCAAATCCGAGCTCATCTGTGCTGTTATGAAATAACTCAAGGTCAGAACTGACCTAAGGGATCCCTGGATATTTCTGAGTGCCTGCACGACCGACCCGCGCGGTAATTTCATTATGTCTGGAATCTGGCCGACCGGTTCGAGGCCGCTCAGCACGTACGTCGTTGCATTCGG
>CAZNSG010000052.1:0-4027 GCA_964575715.1 uncultured Hyphomicrobiales bacterium
CGAGCCGTTCGCCTACCTCAGAGACATCCTTGAGCGCATGACCAACGGCCATCCCATGAGCCGCATCGACGACCTTCTGCCCTGGAATTGGCCCAAAATCTCTGTCAATCATTAAAGACGTGCAACGGCGCGACGCTTACATTTTTGGTGCTTCATGAGCGAGTAAATTCAATGGTTTTCAGCAAAATTCCCTGCATGATGGAACAGGGAATTTTTCAGGACATATCAGGGATTATTTGGACTGGATATGACGAGAAACAGGGAATTTCTTACCGTGCCCACCAACCCCGAGGAGTAAGCGTCCATTTGTTGCACGATTGTTCTTGGTGACTGCGCTGCAGATATTTCTCGGCCATGATTCTAACGGTCGAGGAGCAGCACATTGGGTAGGGCCAAGACGAGCGATCAGGAAGGTTTACGGACATTTTGGCGTGCGCACATGGATGGCTGGTGCCGCAGCGATCTGAACCAGCGAGAGTATTTCGAAGCCAATGGATTATCACTGAAGAACTTCGGCAACTGGCGTGCGCAGCTGAACTACGAGGACACGGTTACGGATCGCAAGGCGCGCTGGCGGCGGTGTGCGAAGCTTGGTCCTATGACTAATCCTATGACTGAGGAGACGGAACCGCCCCTCCTTGAAGCGCATCGGGCGTAGTGATGCTGGGCGGCATTGCGGGTTGCCGCCGGCGCGCCAGCACGGTCAGGATCACATCGCCGCTGGCGATGCCGGCCTCCAGCGCTTCGGCGCAAGCGGCATCGACCGCAGCCAGCCCGTGATCAAGCACCGCGCCCAACACCTTGACGAACTGACGATCCCCGCCGGCGTGGCTCTTCAGCTTGGCGCGAACCTGGGTCAGCGCGGGCGGCAGAGCCCAATCCTTGAACGGAGCGCCGTTGCGCAAGGCGCCGGGCTTCTTCATCAGTACCGGCAGATAATGCCAGGGATCGTAGATGATCTGGTCGCGCCGGAAGTGGCGTGGATGATCGGCGACTATCTCCTCGCCCAGCAGCACGACGATGCGTTCGGCATGGGAGCGCACCAGCACCATCCGACCTGCAGCCCGCGCATCGACGCTGTAGCGATTGTGATCGGCCATGATCAGGCATGTGGTGCTGGCTCTCACCGCCTTCTCGACGAACCCGTCGAAGGGCCCTCGCAACTCCATCAGGCTCGTGCGTTCTTCCTGGAACACGTCCCAGATCGTGCGCTCCTTGAACTCCGGATGCTTGGTGCGCTGGGCCCCCGGGTCGGGCCGAAGGCCCGCCCGAGGACAGGCTCCGGCGAGGCACTGATCTTCCAGCCATGCATTCAGTTCGGCGAGGCTCTTCACTCGCGGCTTGGGCCGGAACATTTGGTCGCGCAGATTGCCGACCTGGTTCTCGACCCCCGCCTTCGCGGGGGCAGGCTCTGACCCTTCTCCCATCCCGAGGCGGGGGTGCAGGCCACCGGCTCGATCAGATGATGCGAGCACATTTGCAGGAAACGGCGATTATACTGGCGCGCCCTGCCGACGAAAATCGCTTCCACCGCCGTCTTCATGTAGTCGTAGATGCCGCGCCGGCAGACGCCGCCATAGAATTGGAACGCCTTGTCGTGGGCGTCGAACACCATCTCCTGCGTCTCCCGAAAGTAGACGCGCACAAACGGCATGCGGCTGTGCGACAGCTTCATGTGCGCCGTTTTGATCATCAGCGGCAGGTTCTGGAGCGTGATCGTATTGTGGCGAAAGCGCCACGACTGGGCGCGTGGATGGATTGCGCCGCAACCGGCATTTCGGCACAATGCTCTTTCGGCCGAAGAGCGTGCGAAGAGCGCGCCGTGCCGCAGGAGGTTGCGCCATGGGGTGGAGCACAATGCGTCGCAGGACCGGGCAACTGATCGCGCGGGCGGCCTTGCTGCTGTGCTGCTTCGCGCCGGTTCCAGCTTCGGCGCAACCGGCGGCAGGCGATCTCAAGGGCGAGGTCGTCCCTAATATTGGGCATTCCGACGCTGTCAATGCCGTTGCGTTCTCGCCGGACGGGCGCACCATCGTATCGGGGAGCGATGACAAGACGCTCAAGCTGTGGGACGCGGCGAGCGGACGCGCGCTGCGCACCCTCACGGGGCATGGAGATCAGGTCCATGCCGTTGCGTTCTCGCCGGACGGGCGCACCATCGTATCGGGGAGCGATGACAAGACGCTCAAGCTGTGGGATGCGGCGAGCGGGCGCGCGCTGCGCACCCTCACGGGGCATCGTGATGTGGTCAGGGATGTAGCGTTCTCGCCGGACGGTCGCACAATCGTCTCGGGGAGCTTGGACCAGACGCTGAAGCTGTGGGATGCGGCGAGCGGGCGCGCGCTGCGCACCTTCACGGGGCATGGTTGTGATGGTGGGTGCTATGTAAGCATTTCCGTTGCGTTCTCGCCGGACGGGCGCACCATCATCTCGGGGGGCCAGGATACGCTGAAGCTGTGGGACGCGGCAAGCGGGCGCGAGCTGCGCACCCTGTGTGTGCTGAAAACTAGATTCTGTAATAATGGTGATGAAGGCCACCGAGGATGGGCGCGGATACGATGCCGCCCAGGTGCTGAATGGCGCGATGGATCGGCGCATCCTTGTTGAGAGACCGATGAGTCCTCAACTCATTATAGTAGGCGGCATACTTCGTTAGAATTCGGCGCAGATGCGCTTCGCCCAATACGATCATATGGTCGACGCACTCGCGCCGAATCGATCCGATCAGCCGTTCGGCAAAACCGTTCTGCCAAGGCGAGCCTGGTGCAGTAGGCTTGTCGCGGATGCCCATGGTGCGCAACCGTCGTGTGACGACAGTGCCATAGATCTGATCTCGATCGCGAATGAGGTAGCGAGGAGCCTCATTCCAAGGGAATGCTTCCGTTATCTGGCGCGCAATCCATTCTGCGGTCGGATTTGTTGTGACGTTGATCCAAACGAGATCTCTGCGGTCCAGCCGAACGATGACGAAGGCATAGAGCAGGTTAAAGCCAATGGTCGGAACAACGAACAAGTCCATGGCGGCAATATCTGGCGCGTGGTTACGCAGAAAAGTTCGCCATCCTTGGCTTGGTGGGCCACGGCGCTTGACCATGTACTTGGCGACGCTTGACTGCGCGACCTCAAAGCCGAGTTTGAGCAGTTCACCATGGATGCGCGGTGCGCCCCAAAGCGGGTTCTCGATGCTCATCCGCCGGATCAACGCGCGCAAGTCCGTGTCGATCTGTGGTCGCCCGCCAAATGAACGCGATTTCCAGCGCCAGTACCGGCGAAAGCCAGCCCGATGCCAACGGACAAGCGTCTCGGGATGGATGATCGTGATGACCTTCAGGACCGACGGGAACCATCGATAAAGTTGGATGAAGAACCAGCGATCGCTGTTCGTGGGCCGGACGCGGCCGTGCAGCTTGCGCCGCAACACGATCAGCTGATGTCGGAGCGCCGCGTTCTCTGCTTCAAGCCGGCCCTTTGACTTGAAGGGCGAGGCCAAGACGGCAAGGAAAAAACTGACCAATGCGACCATAGCGTACCGACGTTAGGTGATTCCGCGAGCCGATCAATAGGGATGGAGTTCTCGGTACACACAACCTGCTATTCTTGGCGTTCACAGCGTTCGCGCGCGTAACTCGTCCCTCCAAATCTTGAGCGACAATCATACAGCTGCGATCGCTTCAATCTCCAGCAGGAAATTCGGATTCGCGAGTCCGCGCAGTATGCAAAGTGTGCTGCCTGGCGGGTGACCGGCAAAATAGGTCTGCAAGACACCGCGCGCTTTCTGTACGTCGTGCGGGTTGCAGATGTAAATTGTGATTTTAGTGACGTCGGAAATCTTTGCGCCGCCGGCCGCGAGCGCTTTGGTGAGGTTCTCCATGACCATTTTGGCCTGGGCGTCGAAATCGTCAGGCGGCAAAACCTTGCCGTCGATATCGGCCGCGACTTGGCCAGCGCAAAATATGAGTTTCTGCGCACCCTCGGCCGTTACGACATGCGAATAATTTGCGAATGGTTTGGCAATGTCCTTGGGGTT
>CAZNSG010000053.1:0-9822 GCA_964575715.1 uncultured Hyphomicrobiales bacterium
TGTGCATCTGGATTCCGGGTTCGCGGACTTCGCACCCAAGTCGGCTGTAGCCGACTTGGGCAGTATCACTTGCCGATCTCGGGTAAACCCGAGATCGGTGGCCCCGGAATGACTGCTGTAGGGTTTTTCAGCAAACCGCTACCGCAATTCCGGCGTGGAATCGAAAATGCGGGCGTGCTCGACCAGCGCATAGCGGTCGGTCATGCCGGCGATGAAATCGGCGATGCGGCGCGCGCGGGCGGCGGCGTCGGATGTGTCGATGGTTTCAATACCCCATTCCGGCGGCAGGTCGGTAGGCAGCGCAATGTAGTGGGCGAACAAATCGCGCACCACCTTCTCTGCCTCGCCCATGATCCGCATGATCCGCTGATGCCGGTACATGCGCGGATAGAGGAAGCCCTTGATCGCACGGTCGGCTTCCGCCATTGCCGCCGAGAACGCAATGACCGGCGCGCCGGCGCGGCGCACATCTTCCACCGAACGGGGGGCAAGAACCTGCAGAAGGCGCGCGGATTGCGCGATGACATCTTCGATCATCCGCGCGATGAGGCGGCGCACGAGTTCATGCACGCGGCGCGCCGGCTCGATGCGCGGATGCCGCGCGGCGATCGCGCGCAGAATTTCGCCAACCGGAGGAACTTGCGCGATCTCGTCCAAGGTAAACAGTTCGGCGCGCAGACCATCGTCGATATCGTGCGCGTCATAGGCGATGTCGTCGGCGATGGCGCCGACCTGGGCTTCCGCGCTGGTGTGATTCCACAATTCCAGATCGTGGATTTTTGAATATTCGGCAATGGCACGGGGCACGCCGCGCACGGCATAGCGGACGACCGGCTGACCGGCGCGGTCGGTGAGCGGCCCGTTGTGTTTGACCAGGCCTTCCAGCGTTTCCCAGCTCAGATTGAGCCCATCGAATTCAGGATAGCGCCGCTCAAGCGCGGTGACGACGCGCAGCGTCTGGGCATTGTGGTCGAAGCCGCCAAAATCGCCCAGGCAATGATCGAGCGCGCGTTCGCCGGCATGGCCGAATGGCGGATGGCCAAGATCGTGGGCAAGTGCGCAGCCCTCGGCCAGATCCTCATCGAGGCCGAGCGCGCGGGCGAGCGAGCGCGCGATCTGGGTGACCTCAAGCGTGTGGGTCAAGCGGGTGCGGAAATGATCGCCCTCATGGAAGACGAATACTTGCGTCTTGTGCGCAAGCCGGCGGAATGCCGTGGCGTGGATGATACGGTCGCAGTCGCGGCGGAAGGCGCTGCGTGTGGGACTCGGCGGCTCAAGAAAAAGCCGTCCGCGGCTCTTGCCCGGATCGGACGCATAGGGCGCGCGCATCGCCGCCTCGACCGCCATGGGATATGCTCGATTCAATATGCTTAATTGAATAGGCTTAATTGAATAGGCTCGATTGACCTGAGCCTTGAGCGTACTTAACTATCAGCCTAGTCAGCTTGCAACGGGCGCAATGAACGGATCGATGGCAACGAACATCACCATGACCGAGCGGGCGGCGCGGCGGATCGGCGAAATCCTCAAAGCCGAGCCGGCGGGCAGCGTACTGCGCGTGAGCGTGGAGGGCGGCGGCTGCTCGGGTTTTCAGTACAAATTCGATGTCGATCGGTCCCAGGCCGCCGACGATCTCATGATCGGGAGCGAAGGCGCCGCCGTGCTGATCGATACCGTGTCGTTGCAATATATGGCCGGCGCGGAGATCGATTATGTCGACGATCTGATTGGCGCTGCCTTCCGCATCAACAACCCGAAGGCCAAGGCGTCCTGCGGCTGCGGCACGAGCTTTACAGTTTAGCAATCGCCTACTTGGATCTTATACCAACGGCGATAAGTAATGACCGTCATCCTGAGGTGGCCGCCATAAGCGCGTTAACGCGCGTCTTCGACGCGCTATGGCGGCCCTCGAAGGATGAGCGGCAACCGATCTTGGGTTTACCCAAGATCGGCATATTAATTGCGCAAGTCGGGTAAACCTGACTTGCGATGCCGTCGCCCACCGATCTCGGGTTTACCCGAGATCGGAATTACAATGCGCAAGTCGGCCAAGGCCCGACTTGCGGTGGCTCGCGGAGTTTACCATCGGGCCGCGCTCGCGCGGACCCGTTGGCTCGCACCTCAGGGTGACGGAGATGAGTCAGTGATTGCTGCCGCTGGTATTATACGGAATCCGGTTGATCAGCTCTCTCGTCTTTGCCGGGCTTGACACCACAAGTCGGGTTTACCCGACTTGTGCATTATTACGTGCCTGATCTCGGGTAAACCCGAGATCAGGTGGCCGCCCCATCCTTCGAGACGGCCGCTGCGCGGCCTCCTCAGGATGAGGGCGGGAAAGCGCGGAGATCGATCACTCCGCCGCCACGGCGGGCTTGCGCGGGGGCTCGGAAACTTCCTCGAGCTGCGGCTCAAGCCGACGCTTGAGCATGCGGTCAAACCGGTCGAGGTAGAGATAAACGACCGGAGTAATAAACAACGTCAGCATCTGCGACAGTATCAAACCACCCACGACCGCAATGCCGAGCGGTTGACGCAACTCAGAGCCCGCGCCGCCGCCCAGCGCGATCGGCAGCGCCCCAAAAATCGCGGCGAACGTGGTCATCATGATCGGCCGGAAACGCAGCAGGCAGGCCTCGCGGATCGCCGCTTCGGCGCTCATTCCCACCCGCCGGCGGTCGATGGCGAAGTCGACCATCATGATGGCGTTTTTCTTCACGATGCCGACCAGCATGACGATGCCGATCATGGCGATCACGGAGAGATCCATGCGGAAAAGCAGCAACGTTAGCAGCGCGCCGATGCCCGCCGACGGCAGGCCGGAGATGATCGTGATGGGGTGAATGAAGCTTTCATAGAGAATGCCAAGCACCACAAAGGCCGCAAAGACCGTCGCCAGGAGGAGGATGCCCTGGCCCTTCAACGACTCCTGGAACACCTGTGCCGTGCCTTGGAACCCGGTCGAAATGGTCGCCGGCAGGTTGAACTCGCCCTCGATTTTTTGAATCGCCGAAGTGGCGTAGCCGAGCGAATAGCCGGGCGCCAGATTAAACGAGATGGTGACCGCAGGCTGTTGTCCCTGGTGATTTACAAGCAGCGGTCCAACTGTCTCGACCAGTCTGGTCACCGCGGAGAGCGGGATCGATTGACCCGATGGTGTTCCGCTTCCTGCTATGCCAGCGCCCGGGGCGCCCGCTCCGCCCGCGGCACCACCGGTGTTGGTCTTCAAGAAGATTTTCGACAGGCTCGAAGGGTCGGTCCTGAACTCGGGCATGGCCTCGAGAATGACGGGATAGTCGTTGCTCGCGGTATAGATCGTCGCCACCTGGCGCGTGCCAAACGCGTTGAACAGCTCCTGCCGCACCTGGTCGATGGTGATGCCGTAGGCGGCCGCTTTTTCGCGATCGACTTCGATCATCATCTGCGGGTTGGTGACATAGAGGTCGGTCGTGACGTCAAGCAGTCCCTCTACTTTGGCAATCTTGTCGCGCAGCTCGGGGGCAACGCGGTACAGAGTCTCGGTATCGCTGGACTGCAAGGTGTACTGGTACTGGCTCTTGTTGATCCTGCCCCCGACATTGATGTTCTGGATCATCTGGAAGAAAACCGACATGCCGGTGACGCTGCTGGCCTGCCGGCGAAGCCGTTGGCGGATCTCGTCCAATGATCCGCGCTCCGACTTCGGCTTGAGCGCAACGAGCATGCGGCCCTGGTTGCCGGTGGCGTTGGGTCCGCCGACGCCCACGGTTGAATTGACGTAGAGTACCGCCGGATCGGCGCGAATGATTTCCGCCACCTTGCGCTGGCGCTCGACCATGGCATCGAACGAAATGTCGGATTTGGCCTCGGTGATGGCCAGCATGTAGCCGGTGTCCTCGGTGGGGAAAAATCCTTTCGGTATGGCGATGTAGAGCACGACCGCGCCGACGATCGTCGCCAAGGTAATCATCAGCGTGATCGGCTTGTAGGCGATCACCTTGTCGAGCGCCCATTCGTAGGACCTGAGCCAGCTCTGGAAAAGCCGTTCGAACATCTGCAGCACGACGTTCTGCTTCCGCTCGCCATCGTGTCGCGCGCGCAATACACGCGCGCACAGCATCGGCGTGAGCGTGAGCGAAACGAAGCCTGAAATCACGATGGCGACGGCGATGGTGACTGCGAATTCGCGGAACACGCGTCCCACGATGCCGCCCATCAGCAGCACAGGAATGAACACGGCGATCAGCGAGAAGGTGATCGAAACGATGGTGAATCCGATCTCGCGCGCGCCCTTGAGCGCAGCCTCGAATGGCCGCATGCCGCCTTCGACGTGACGGACGATGTTCTCCAGCATGACGATGGCGTCGTCGACCACAAAGCCGACCGAGAGCGTGAGCGCCAGCAAAGTCATGTTGTTGATGGAGAAGCCAAAAGCGTACATCGCCGCGCAGGTGCCTACGAGCGATATGGGCACAGCGAGGGCCGGAATGATGGTCGCGGAGGCCGAACGCAGGAACAGGAAGATGACGAGGATGACCAGAACAAATGCAATGAGCAATGTTTCCTGCACGTCCAAGACCGCCTGCCGGATCGAAATCGAGCGGTCGAGCAGCGTTTCCATGCTGATCGATGGCGGCACTTGCGCGCGGAACTGTGGCAACTTAGCGCGAACGGAATCGATGACATCGACGGTGTTGGCGTCGGGCTGGCGCTGGATCGCGAGCACAATGGCGCGCTGATTGTTGAACCAGCTCGCAATCTTGTCGTTCTCGACGCTGTCGATGACGCGCGCGATTTCTTCGAGCTTGATCGGGACGCCATTGCGCCAGGCCGCAACAACATCCTTGTAATCGGACGCATGCCGCATTGCTCCCGAAGCGAGCAGCGTGACGTTGCGGTCGGGTCCCGACAAGGTGCCCACCGGCGTATTGGAATTCGCCTTGGCGATGACGGTGCGGACATCGTCGAACGAGATGTTGCGTGCTGCCGCCGCGACCGGATCGACCTGCACGCGCACGGCAAATCTCTGCACGCCAAAGACCAGCACCTGAGCAACGCCCGACAGCTGCGAGATCTGCTGCGCGAGCATGGTCTCGGCGTATTCGTTCACGGTCGATAACGGCAGGGTCGGCGAGATCAGGCTGATGTAAAGCACCGGGAATTCGCCCGGATTGACCTTGCGGAAGAACGGCGGCGTGGTCATTTCCACCGGCAAACGGCGCGCCGCGACAGCCAGCGCGGTCTGCACGTCGAGCGCGGCCCCGTCGATATCGCGATTGAGATCGAATTGAATTGTGATCCGCGTCTGTCCGAGCGTCGATTGCGACGTCATCGACGAGATGCCGGCAATGGTGGAAAATTGCCGCTCGATCGGACCCGCGACCGAGGCCGCCATCGTCTCGGGACTCGCGCCCGGCAGATTGGCGGTGACCTCGATGGTCGGGAAATCCACCCGCGGCAGCGCCGCCACCGCAAGCAGCCGATAGGCGAAGAAACCAAACACAATGATCGACGCGGTGATGAGTGTGGTCATCACCGGCCGCCGGATGCTGGTCTCCGACAGAGATATGGACATGTCAGGCCCCGGCCTTATTGCGAGGTGTCACCTTAGTTCCATTCGACAGCAGGAGCTGGCCATCGGTGACCACCACATCCCCTTCCTGTAGACCTGACTCGATTGCCGACATGCCATCGACCGTTCGCTCGATTTTGACCGAACGAACCAATGCTGCGCCGTCCTTCACGACGAACACAAACGTGCCGGACTGACTGACCTGCACGGCGCTCGCTGGAATGGTGATCCGCTCGTCAATTCGCAACGTCAACTCCGCGTTCACCAGCGTTCCGGGCCAGAGCAGTTCCTCGGTATTCGGCATGGTGGCGCGGATTGTCACCATGCCGGTGGCAGCATCTACGGCATTTTCGATCATGGTCACTTGGCCGGACGCGCGCTCAAGGGTGCCGGGAATGACCGCTTCCAGGGTCGCGGTCTCGGCGGCGAGCGCTTTACGAACGTCGGGAAGGCTGCGCTGCGGGAGTGCGAAGGAGACGTAGATCGGCGCGATCTGATTGATGGTCGCGAGCGCGATGGGATCGGCTTGGCGCACAAAATTGCCGGCCTTTACGGCGGCGCTGCCGATGCGGCCGGAAATCGGTGCACGGATGACGCTAAAGCTCAGTTGCACCCGCAGATTTTCCAGCGCGGCCTGATCGGCCTTCACCGCAGCGCGGAATGCGTCAGCCTGGGTCATGGCGTTATCGAGATTTATCGTGGGCGTAGCGCCCTTGGCGACCAGATCGGTATAACGCCGCACGTCGCGCTCCGCGCCATCGAGTTGCGCCTGATCGCGCGCGACCAGACCCTCGGCTTGACGAATCTGCGCCTCGATCGCCCGGCTATCGAGCGTGAAGAGGATATCGCCCTGCGCGACCTTGGCGCCATCGGCAAAATGGACGCGCACGATTTCGGTGTCGACGCGAGTCTTGATCGCAACGCTTGCAATGGTCGTTACGCTGCCAAGCGCATCAAGACGGACGCGTACTTTTTTCTTGGTCGCGGTGGCGACTTCGACGGAGGCCGAGCGCTGCCCACCTCCGGGCGCCTGAATGACCGCGCCCCACGGTCCGCGCCAAATAAACATGACAAGGCCCAGGGCAACCACTCCGGTTGCGCCCAAGACCCATCGCTTTCGCGTCACTAGAAATTGTCGAGCAATCTCGATCACTCGTCCAAGACTCCTTCGCGCCCCCTCACCCAGCGCAATGGAACTGCCTAGCATAAGAGGCTTTGCTTATGAGACGGTGTAATTCTAGCATATTGCTGCTGGTTATGCATATGTCGTTCACCGATTTATCATTGATTCAAACAGTTTAGCGAGTGATCCATTCCCATTTTTGGGCGCGATCGCGGGGATGTTGGGGTGACCCGGCCGCGCCAGAAGGCCGAAACGATGCGTTTTGCGACCTGGAACATCAATTCTATCAAGCAACGAATCGATAACCTTGTTGCCTGGCTCGGCGAGCGCGCGCCCGACGTCGTCTGCCTGCAGGAAACGAAATGCGTGGACGAGGCGTTTCCACGCGAGCCGCTGGAAGCGCTCGGATATAACGTGGCCGTGCATGGGCAAAAGACCTATAATGGCGTCGCCATATTGTCGAAATTCAAGTTCGACGAAGTCACCCCGCGGCTGCCGGGCGACGCGGATGACGATCACGCCCGATTTCTCGAGGCGAGCATTTCGACCGCAGACGGCATCGTGCGGGTCGCATCCGTCTACCTGCCTAACGGAAATCCGCCCGACACTGATAAATATTCATATAAACTCAAATGGATGGAGCGACTTTCGAACTATGCTCATGAACGACTTAAACTAGAAGAGAAACTTATTCTTGCAGGCGACTACAACGCCATTCCAACGCCCCTGGACGTATACGATCCGACTGCCTGGGCGGGTGATGCGCTGTTTCTGCCGCGCACGCGGGAGAAGTTCCGTGCTCTCCTCCATCTTGGTCTGACCGATGCCGTTCGGGCCACCAGCGACGAGCCGTCGCTTTATACCTTCTGGGACTATCAGGCCGGCGCCTGGCAAAAGAACAACGGCATACGGATCGACCACCTCCTGCTCTCACCGCAAGCGGCCGACCAACTCACCGGCGCCGGCATCGACCGGCATGTGCGTTCCTGGGAAAAGCCTTCCGATCACGTGCCGGCATGGGTGGACTTGGCAATCGAAGCGCGCTGACTGGTGATGTCGCCCTGCGCAATCGCCCTACTCGCGCCGGCCTTCAACCCATCGTTCGAGCAATACGAGCGCTTGTGCGCGCTCCTTTTCGTTCGCCTGCTTGACGGCGGTATCGTGCAGTTCGGCAATCCAGGGTACGTTGGCGCCGGGCCCATCGAAGGCAATGATCAGCCACATCAGGCCGGACGCCGGTTGGCGCCGCCCGAGCTCGCCCTGGAACAGGATGCGGCCAAGCAGTGCCTGCGCCTCGTAGTGCCGCTTGTTGGCGGCCAGCATCAGCCACGGAACTGCCCGCTTCGGCTCCAGTCCTGCGCTCTTGCCGTCGAGAATTAGTCGCGCGAGACGGTATTGCGCCTCGGGATCGCCTAAATAGGACGCGGCGTGGGTGAGCATCCGCTGTGCCAGCCCTGGATTCGACGTCACCGGTGAATTGGGGATGCCGATGAGATAATAATGACCAAGCGCGATAAAGGCATCGGCCACATAGCGTGAGCTCGACGAAGCCGGGTTGGCGCTGGCGTTGCCGTCGGCGAACTTGCGGAAATATTCGAAGGCACGGTAATCGTCGCGCGGCACTCCGTTGCCCTTGGCATACATGTGTCCGAGCTGCCAGAGCGCAAGTTCATTACCATTCTCGGCGGCGTATTGCAGCGACATGGCGGCGCGCGCCTTATCGCCACCTTTGAGTTGTTCAATGGCAGAGCTCAGCGCCTCGGCCGTCGATATGGGCGCAGGCGGCTGCGGTGAACGAGCGCCGTCAAACGGCAGCGTCGGCACGAGTCCAAGCACGAGCACGAGCCCGGCCATCGTCGCGACTGTGCGGCCTTTAGATGTCAGCATAACACGATGTCTCGACAGACCCGCCTGGATGAGTCACTGCGCCATGCAGCGCGGGTCCAACCTGCTGGGTGTATTTCCACAAATAGCCTGAGGCGAAATTGGCCGTCCGCGCCTGCCACGCCTGCTTGCGTTTGGCGAGTTCGGCGCCGGAAAGCTTGACGCTCAACGAGCCTTTTACGGCGTCGATTTCGATGATGTCGCCGTCGCAGATCAGGGCAATCGGACCGCCGAGTGCCGCTTCCGGACCGACATGGCCGATGCAGAACCCGCGCGTGGCGCCGGAGAAGCGACCATCGGTGATAAGCGCGACCTTACCGCCCATGCCCTGGCCATAAAGCGCGGCGGTGGTTGCGAGCATTTCGCGCATGCCGGGCCCACCCTTCGGGCCTTCGTAGCGAATGACCAGCACCTCGCCTTCCTTGTATTTGCGCTTCTTGACCGCCGCGAATGCATCCTCCTCGCAGTCGAAGCAGCGTGCGGGGCCGGAAAATTTTAGTACGGACATGCCAGCAACCTTCACGATCGCCCCATCGGGTGCGAGATTGCCCTTGAGCACCACGATGCCGCCGTTCTTGGAGAGGGGCTTGTTGGCCGGGCGGATCACGTCCTGGTCCGGATTCCATTTCACGCTTTTTAAATTCTGCGCAATTGTGCGGCCAGTCACGGTCATGCAATCGCCGTGCAGAAAGCCGTGATCGAGCAGCGTCTTCATCAGGAGCGGCACGCCGCCGGCCTCAAACATGTCCTTCGCCACGTAACGGCCGCCGGGTTTGAGATCGGCGATGTAGGGTGTGCGCTTGAACACTTCGGCCACGTCGAAGAGCGTGAGCTCAATTCCGCATTCGTGCGCGATCGCCGGCAGATGCAGCGCGGCATTGGTCGAGCCGCCGGAAGCCGCCACGACGGCCGCGGCATTTTCAAGCGCCTTCTTGGTGACGATGTCGCGCGGGCGAATGCCTTCCACGATCAGGTTCATGACCTGCTCACCGGCGGTGGAGCAGAAAGCGTCGCGGATCTCGTAGGGCGCCGGCGCCCCGGCCGAGTAGGGCAAGGCCAGCCCGATCGCCTCGGAGACTGTCGCCATGGTGTTGGCGGTAAATTGCGCCCCGCAGGCGCCGGCCGAGGGGCAAGCGACCTGTTCGAGCGTATCGAGATCGGCGTCCGACATGGCACCGACCGAATGTTTGCCGACCGCTTCGAACACATCTTGCACGGTGACCGGCTTGCCCTTGAAGGTGCCGGGCAGGATCGATCCGCCGTAAAT
>CAZNSG010000054.1:0-3335 GCA_964575715.1 uncultured Hyphomicrobiales bacterium
CGGATGGGATCGAGACCGAACCGTTTTGGGATCCGTGTTTTTACCAGTTCGATGATGCGGCCGACGGCGGTCTCGGGATCGTCCGCCAGCACGAAATAGAAGTCACTCTCGGTTCCGGGCGGGTTGAGATCCGGGATCGAACCCTGATTGATACGATGGGCACTCGTAATGATGCGGCTTTGCGCGGCCTGCCGGAAGACTTCGGTGAGGCGCACCACCGGTACGGCGCCCGATGAGATGACGTCGGCCAGCACTTGGCCGGGTCCGACCGAAGGAAGCTGGTCGATATCGCCAACGATCAAAAGCGCGGCCT
Source organism: uncultured Hyphomicrobiales bacterium (assembly GCA_964575715.1). Taxonomy (GTDB): domain Bacteria; phylum Pseudomonadota; class Alphaproteobacteria; order Rhizobiales; family Xanthobacteraceae; genus PNAI01. The sequence goes on from CAZNSG010000054.1 coordinate 314, forward strand.
TATCCGGCACAGCCTTCATGAGCGCCTGCATCAGCATGACATCGACCATGGAGGTCTCGTCGACGACCAACAGGTCACAGTCGAGCGGATTGTCGTCGCTGCGCTTGAAGCCACCGCCCTTGGGGTCGACCTCTAGCAGTCGGTGAATGGTCTTGGCCTCGAAACCGGTTGCCTCGGTCATGCGCTTGGCGGCGCGGCCGGTCGGTGCGCACAACAGAATGTTGGTGCCCTTGGCCGCGAGGATGCGCAGAATCCCTTTGACAATGGTGGTCTTGCCGACGCCAGGTCCGCCGGTCATGACCAACATTTTGGACATCAGTGCAAGCCGGATCGCGGCGACTTGGCTTTCGGCAAAGGCCAGACCGATATGCTTCTCGACCCACGGCAAGGCCTTGTCCGGATCGATCCAAGGCCAGGGCAGTTTGCCGTTTGCCAGTCGTATCAGCCGCTCGGCGATGATGCGCTCTGCGCGATGCAGGCCTGCCAGGAATACACAGGGCGTTTCGCTGACACGGTCGGCCACCACCGCGCCCTCCTGCAGCTCGAGAACGAGTGCAGAGCGGATCAGCTCCCTTGGCACCTCGAGCAGTTTCTCAGCGAGCGGTATCAGCTCTTCTGTGGGCAAGCCACAATGGCCCTCATTCATGGCCTCGGTCAATGCATAGGAAATCCCCGCACGGACCCGCATCATCGCGGTCTTCTCGATGCCGAGCTTCATCGCGATGGCGTCGGCGCTCTTAAAGCCGATGCCGCGGATATCACGCGCCAGCCGATATGGGTTCTCGGTCATCACCTGGATGGCGTCGGCACCATAAGTCTTGAAAATCCGCACTGCCCGCGCAGTGCCGACACCATGGCTGTGCAGAAACACCATGATTTCCCGCACGGCTTTCTGTTCGGCCCAGGCGGCGAGAATGCTGGCAGCGCGAACCGGTCCGATGCCATCGACCTCGCGCAGCCGATCGGGTGCGGCCTCGATCACGTCGAACACCTTGTCACCGAAGGCGCGCACGAGCTTTTTGGCATAAACCGGACCAACGCCCCGGATCATGCCGGACGAAAGATACTTCTCGATACCGTCGGCTGAAGTCGGGGGCGAGGTGCGCAGGAACTGCGCTTTGAACTGCTGGCCGTGGGTGCGGTCGTTGATCCATCCACGCGTGGCGGTAATCCATTCGCCGGCGGCAATGGTTGCGGCATGACCGACGACTGTCACGATATCACGATGCCCGCGCGCCTTCGCTCGCAAAACGCAGAAGCCGTTTTCGGCGTTGTGGTAAGTGACGCGCTCGACGAGGCCGGCCAACACTTCCTGGGTCGATGCTTCCGGCTGCGGCTTCATAGCGATTGTCGCATCATCGGTTTCTGTGCTGGGCGCGCCAATCCCACGGCATATCGAAGTTACCAGACCAGATATTGATCTGAAGGCGTCGGGCCGCGTCCTCGTCAACAACATAGTCTATTGAATATTGTCGATATGCGATGGCCCAACCATTGGCGACCATCCAGCGGTTCAGGTCCTCGGTTCCCTTGAAACAGATTGCGACCGTGCGGCCATAGCGATCCCAATCGCGCGGCTGACAGGTGACGGGAGTACGTCCGATCCGATCAGCCAACGCAAAGCTTGCCTGCTGCCCACAGCGCCAGCGTTCGCCCGTTGGTCGCACGCAGAACTGGCCACTCGCGGGTGCATCGATACCGTACAGCCGAATACGCTGACCGTGGATTTCGATGGTATCACCGTTGATGACGGAAGCGACGCCGACGATGCCTTCTTGTGCGGAAGCCGAGCCGATGGCCGCAAGCACCAATAGCAAGGCAAAGACCAATTCCCGCCGCACCATCATCATCCGCTAATCCGCGCAGGTTCGTCGACTTCCTCGGCTTCTCCGGTCTCGCCGTGCACTTCCTCCCGAATGACTTTCTCGGTGATCTCGGAGAGGTAGGCGGTAAGTGCTGCACTCAATTCCTGAAATTCCGGCCACAACACCTGCTCAGTGAAGCTCTTGGGTGCCTTGATGATGATGGTTTGACGGTGCACCCGTCGATAGCGGAATGGCCGCAGGCCGTAGCGTCGGCATAACGCCATGAACAATTGCCGAGACCAGACATCAGGTATCGAGAACCTCAACTCGATTGACTTTTCCTTGCCCGCAGTCCGGCCCAGCCGTGCGCGGATACGTTCCGCAGCCGCACCTGCAGCGGCTTTCTCGCCGGCTGTTGCCGCTCCGGCAAACAGTGCTTCGATTTTCCGCAGCTTGTCTCGAAGGATGTGCTCAGGAGTCATCGAGATTCCATGATGTGCACTGCAGGCCTAAACTCGAACCTCATGGTGGTGAAGTCGTGGTGCCCCGAGTTGATCGCACGCGCTCATCAAAGCACTTTGGTGCTGGTGTTATCGGATTGAATACGACAATGCACAAATGAGTACGAACGCTCGAAATGGAAAATTGAAGCGTTTTTCCCTGTTATCTCCTGTTATTTTCCCTGTTACGCCGAAATCGTTCCCTGTTAATTTTCGCCAGCAATTTCACTGAAAACCCGTATGGATACTGCGTACGGTGATGATCTCGTCGTAAATTCAGGCCCAATCTTGGAATTTTCCCTGTATTTTTCCCTGTTATCGCGGAATTTGGCTTGGAGACTGGTCCGATCTAGACTGCGTCCTCAGCCATACTCTCGTTCGCATTTGTTCGCGCCCGTTCGCGAATGTCCAAAAAGCACTGAGACACCAATAGTTTTACATCCGCCGCCATCCACTGGTGTTTGCTGATGCTCCCTTGCAGTCGAAAAAAATGACGGTATCTATGACGGTATAATCAATCTGATCCTTCCCTCATTAGGGCGTGGAGATACCGTCATGACCTTGACCGACACGCGCATCCGCAACGCCAAGCCGAAAGCTAAGGCGTACAAATTAAGTGACGGCGGCGGAATGTATCTTCTCGTCGCGCCGGACGGCGCACGTTACTGGCGTTTGGATTATCGTTTCGCTCTGAAACGCCGCACCCTTGCTCTCGGC
>CAZNSG010000055.1:0-3690 GCA_964575715.1 uncultured Hyphomicrobiales bacterium
TTTTCACCGTCGTGTTTCTCGAAATTCATCCGTTTCAGGACGGCAACGGTCGGCTGAGCCGAATCCTTACGACCTTGCTCCTGCTGCGCGCCGGCTATGCCTACGTGCCGTACAGCTCGCTCGAAAGTGTCATCGAGCAGAGCAAGGAAGGATACTATCTCGTGCTGCGACAGACACAGGGAACGATCCGCACGGCTGCGCCCAATTGGGAACCTTGGCTACTATTTTTTCTTCGCGCCCTGCAACAGCAGATGCGGCGGCTTGCTAAGAAAATCGAACGTGAAAAGCTGGTGCTTTCTAGCTTGCCGGATCTTTCCGTGCGAATCCTGGATCACGCTCGTGAACATGGACGCGTGAGCATCGGTGAGATCGTCAAGCTGACTGGTGTCAGCCGCAATACTCTCAAGGAGCATTTCCGGCAGCTGGTCGAGAAAGGACATCTCACGAAGCGCGGGGGCGGCCGCTCAACCTGGTACGCACTATCTTGAATGCCACCGCCGCGCGCGACTCTCGCGATCATGCCAACGCGACTAGCTTTTCAAAGCGATTTTGCCACAGCGACAAGTGTCCTCGGTATCCCTCACCCATCGTCACCAGCCTCATGTGGACGCCGCGCCGTTGCCCCAGCACGAGATGGTCGGTCACCAGATCGCCTTCATCGCTCACCGCGATCAGGTGAATCGGATCGTCGGAACCGTTTTCGCAGGAGAGCCATAGTGTGGCCGCCCCGAACAAGCCCCGGCCGCCAGCGGCACGGATACGCTGAGCGAATATGTGCTCACGGCTGTGGCGCAGACGGGCTATCCCCTGAGCTACGGCGCGGCGCTTTATGTGTCCGATATTTTGCCACAGAAATTGCCACCGGAATTGCCACCGGATGGTCAGGGATTGGCCGATATCAGGCGGGACGCGGTGAATCGGCGATCGCAAAAATGTCAATGAAATAGGGCAGTTAGGGACAAGCCGCGACCAGAGGGGATCGGCTTGTTCGATTTACAAAACCGCTGCTCTACCGCTGAGCTAACCCGGCATAATGGGCGTCGCTCGTGAAGGAGAGACGGGTAGGTAGCCAACGGCCGTGATCTCGGTCAAAATTAGACGGGACGGAGCTGATTAACGCTTCAACCGCTGGCGTTGGGTGCTGCCGGTATTATAGAGCATTCATCTCCTAGGTGCCTTTGGCCCTTGGCGTTTTCGCAAACGCACGCCTGGTCCACCACCATTCTCGTCGATGAATTCGACGCCGGCCGTTTCAAAACATCTCCTGATGACTTCGAGCGTAGCTCGACGCGGTTCATGAGTGCCAGCTTCTAATTGACGAACTGTCACAACGCCAACTCTGGCCTTATCTGCAAGCGCCTGTTGGCTCCAATCGAGGAGCCCGCGAGCAGCCCTGCATTGTGTCGGCGTGACCATGTTCCAGAATTTGCATAAAAAACTGATTCCATCAATTCTGTCGAAAATCGATTGACTCCTATTATCTATCGTATATAATCATTTATATCTATTTTAAATAGATGGAGCCAGCCATGCAGCAGTCAATTGACACTAAGAATAGGCGATCCGACCGTCGGGAATTCATCGGCGGTTCGGACGCCCGGATCGTCATGGGCAATGACGAAACCGCCCTTGTTCGGCTTTGGCGGGAAAAGCGGGGCGAGGTCGAGCCGGAGGACCTGTCCGGCAACTTGATTGTCCAGCTTGGGACGGTCACCGAGAACCTCAATCGGCTCTGGTACGAGCGCAATTCCGGGCAGGTCATCAAAGACGTTCAAAGGCGGCTCCACCATCCGGTCGTGCGCTGGATGGCGGCGACGCTGGATGGGGTCGTCGAGAGCAGCGGGGCCGTGTTCGAGGCCAAGTTCATGCTGCCATGGTCATTTTCCGAAGAAGCAGCGGCCGAAAAATACATGGCCCAGCTCCAGCATAATATGTGGGTCACCAACGCCAAGGCGGCCGTCCTCTCCATCATCACCGGCGGCGGCAAATGGGTCGAAATGTCGATACCCGCCGATTGCCTTTACCAGCATCTATTGCTGACGGCGGAGAAGAAATTCTGGCGCTGCGTGGAAACCGGTGAGGCCCCGCAACCCTTCGGCGCCGAGCCGCCGCGGCCACGAATTGCAGCCGTGCGCATCGTCGATATGAGCGCATCCAACTCCTGGGCGGAGTTAGCTGGCCTATTTCGCAACACCCGCGCGGCGTACCTCGACCACGAGCGAGCGAAGAGCGAGCTCAAAACCTTGATGCCGGAAGATGCCAAGGAAGTCATCGGGCATGGGGTGCGGGCCAAGCGCTCGAAATCCGGTGCCGTGAGTTTCGATCTCTTGGAGACGGAGGCCGCTCATGCACCGGTCTAGTGAATCAGTTGCCGGTCTTGCGACAGCGCTCGCCAAAGCCCAGATTGAGCTGATCAATCCGGAAAAGTCTCTCATCGCAAACATTCGCTCTGGCCGGGGAGGGGAGACCAATCAGTCTTTTCGGTACGCACCGCTCTCAAGTGGGCTCGACATTATCCGCAAGACGCTCGGCCGACACGAAATCGCCGTGATGCAAACAACGGCGGTGGATCCCGCGAGCGGTATTGTGAACCTGACCACGCTGTTGGCCCACACCACCGGTGAGTGGATTTCTTCCGACTGGCCGGTCTGTCCGATGAGCGATATGGCGACCCCGTCTCGCATGGGGGCAGCCCTGACCTATGCCCGCCGCTATGCCCTGTTCGCGATGGTCGGCATTGCCGGCGATGATGATCTTGATGCTCCAGATCTTAACATCGGAAATGGCGTGGCTGATAAACCCGAGAGATCCTCGGAGATTCAGAAAGTCGAAAAACCAGGTCCCAATGGAACGGCCGTTGGCGTTTCTGGCATCCGGCAGCAATATAAGAAGCGAGATCTACAGCCGGTCCTTGCGCCCGGCGAATCTGCTGAATTACGCGTGCAACTTTTAACGGAAATAATGGATCTATCCACGCCGGATATGGCGACGAATTGGGCCATCCGCGCAATTTCAGATAAAAACAAACTTACGAAAGCCGATGCGGAGGCGCTCGAGCAAGCTTTCAGCGCTCGGATGACGACCATTGGAGTAGGCGAGGGTGTTGATCATGATAGCTCCGCGCCGGCGTCACATTCAATGACAGAGGACGCAGCAAAGGAGCCATCAACGAGCGACACGAAGTCGCAGGACGCGGCGCCATCGAAGCCCGATGTTGTCGGTAAACATAATCGCTTGTTTAAGGCGCCGCCGCGGCGTCGCGACAAAGCCCATCTGCGATTTGTCGCAGCCAAAGCCTGCCTGGTGTGCGGTCGAGAACCGGCAGATCCGCATCACCTGCGTTTTGCGCAAGCCCCAGCGCTCGGCCGCAAGGTCAGCGATGAATTTACCGTCCCGCTCTGCCGCAGCCATCACCGCGAGCTGCATCGTGCCGGCAACGAGAGCAAATGGTGGGGCAGGTTCGGACTTGATCCGATGCCGATCGCGGCCCGGCTTTGGAATGAAACTCATGGAATGACGCAACCCAGCGCTGTTGAACTTAATGAAACACCGCCGAACACCGGCCGCAAACGGAATACCAACGGCGCCGAAATCAAGGGCAGGCGACTTAAACCGAATGTTGGCGTGAGCGCCCATGACGTCGCAAAAACAGACTGACGCCAATCGCCGCAATGCCTTGCTCAGCACCGG
>CAZNSG010000056.1:0-22286 GCA_964575715.1 uncultured Hyphomicrobiales bacterium
AAGGGGGCACTGATCATGTCCTGGCAATATGCCGCGCTGCTGCTGCTTGGCGGATCCACGGTGCTGCTGTTTCTTGGCCTGCCGGTAGCTTTGTCGTTCATCGCAATCAATATCATCGGTGCGTGGCTGTTCCTCGGAGGTGAAGCCGGGCTCGCACAGATTGTGCGCAACAGCGTCGTGTCCGTGATGAACTTCTCTTTGACACCGATCCCGCTTTTCATCCTGATGGGTGAGATTCTCTTCCATACCGGCATTGCGATCAAAGTCATCGATGGGATCGAGCGGCTGATAAAACAAGTTCCGGGCCGGCTCGCGGTCGTGGCCGTGGTCGCCGGCACCGTCTTCTCGGCGATCTCGGGTTCGACCATCGCAACAACGGCCATGCTCGGCTCGCTGATGCTTCCCGTCATGCTGGCGCGTGGCTATCACCCGACAATGGCGACCGGGCCGATCATGGCGATCGGAGCCGTCGATATGCTGATCCCGCCTTCGGCGCTCACCGTGCTGCTTGGCAGCCTATCGGGGATCTCCATTTCCAAGCTCTTGATCGGCGGTGTTGTGCCCGGCCTGATGCTATCGGTCGCATTCGTCGCCTATATCATGTTGCGCGCGAAGATTACGCCTTCGCTTGCTCCACCGACGCCGATCGAAACGCGGTCGGGTTGGGAAAACTGGCGCCTGCTTATACTCTACGTGCTACCGCTGATTACAATCTTCGCAGTGGTAATCGGCGCGATGTCGGGCGGGTTTGCGACGCCGACCGAGTCGGCCGCACTCGGCGCAATCGCCACCATGGCGCTCGCCGGCTTCTACGGCGCACTCAACCTCGATGCCTTGATGAAATCGCTCAAAGGTACGGTCGCAATCACCGGGATGATCCTGTTTATCATCCTCGGCGCCACCACCTTCTCTCAGATTCTGAGCTTCTCCGGGGCGACCGACGGGTTGGTCTCGGCCAGTTCTCGAATGCCTTCTGTGGAAGGCCATGAGCCTCACAATACTGACGCTGATTCAAGTCGCTACGCTTCCACGCCTCATGATGCGCACGCCAGAACGCCTCACCCTGACGCTTCCACGTTCGATGTCCGTTCGCCATCTCATCCTCTCCGAATCTGAAAATTGAGAGTGAGAACAGATCGCGTTCGTAATCATGCGGAACAAGTGTGCGAGGAATGGACGGTTACAAATTCCCTGTTTCTCGCCGTTCGACGTCCAAAAAATCCCTGATACGCGTCGAAAAATTCCCTGTTCCATTGCGTAGGGAATTTAGCTGCAAACCATTGAATTTGCCTGCTGATGAAGCACGAAAATTGCTGCGGAATGCCGAATTTGGAGAAATTCCCTGTATTTTTCCCTGTTACTAGGAACTTCGATAGCGGAGACGAGTGCGCGGTGGACTGCGTCCACCACCACGCATTCCCGCGCGAACCGAAATTTCCCGTGCTTCGCTGAATACCCGCTGTTTAGCGCGGTTGCATAGGCTGGCTTTCTGGGCTGGCTTTCTGTTCCGCCATCGCGACGTCCAAAGGTCACTGACGCCATTTACAGCCGCTCAACCCGAGCCTCAGGCCGCTTCCTCTCCGCGGGAAGGACGTATCAACACTTCGGCTGAGATGCCGAGCGCATCGTGCAGACGGCGTATCATCCCAATCGAAAGGCTGCGTTTGCGGTTGAGCACTTCAGCGACACGGGTGCGCGTCCCGATCAGCGGTTCGAGGTCCTTGCGGGGCAAACCCTGCTGCTCCATGCGGAACTTGATCGCCTCGATCGGGTCGGGTGGATCCATGGAGTAATGCTCGGCTACGTAGGCGTCGATCAAAGTCGCCAACACATCCAGCCGATCACCCTCGGGTGTGCCAGACTTCGCGCCCCACAGCTTTTCCGTCTCCTTCAGTGCCACCTCGTAATCCTTCTTCTTTCGGATCGGCTTGACCTCATTTTTCATGTTCCACCTCCGTGACTTCGATATGGTCGTCCGCCACCACGCATTCCTTTTAGTTGTGCGGACAAGTCACATACGCCGTCAACACGACATCGCTCACCTGCTTCACGGCCGCTGCATTATAAGCGCGCAAACAAGCCTGCGGTAGATTGACGATATTGCGCTTCCATTCAATGGATTCAACCATGGGCGCGCTCCCAAGTCCGGATTTGGATTGTGTTTAAGGCGATATTCTGCGACCATGCTTTTGGAAATGTGGTTCTGCCAAATTCACCATCACCCGCATGGACAAAAGACGGGTGGTGAGATTTTTCGAATTCGACAGAAATGGGTTTTGGTATCTCTTTGCTCAAGTATCAAAACCTCACAAAAGTTCTGTAACGTCTTATTATTTTGCGAGGCTTGATGATTACCTGTAGATTCGGCGTAGCATCGAACAAACCCAGCCCGACCACATCGATGATGCGGCAGGCCGATCACTTCAATGGCGGTCGCAAGCGAGCGCGCAACGCAAGCCCAGCGCTGCTGCCGCCCAATGCACTGGACCACCAGATCGAGAGCGTCGACAATGATATTTTGGATATTTTGCAAGACACTCTCCACCGAGCTCATGCGTTGCCACCGAGCTCATGCGTTGCCGGCGTGAGATCCATGCGCCAGTCGCCCCGACCGTGCAGCAACGATGCCAGAGTTCAAGCTTTGTCGCAGGCACTTGCCGATCGACTGAAAATGCCGGGATGAGCGATGATTGAATTTGATTACCATGCGCCCGCCGAGTTATTCCCAAGCCGAAGCAAAAAAGGCAATCGTCAGCTGGGTTACAGAAGATTTGCCACTGCCGCTGCCGGAATTCAATTTGCCATCGAACAAATGCCGGCGGCGCTTTTTTTAGGAGCGATTTTGGAAGTGAATGAACAGCGATTTGGCAGCGATCAAATTCGTAAATTGTATGAGAGTGATAGCTATCCGCTTATGCGTCAGAGGACTTAAAAAACTGGACTTAAAAAACTGATTGAAAGAGTTAGTCTTAACTCGCAAGCTTGCGCGCAAGCGCGCCACAATCGGCCGTCGGAGCCCGATCTGTTGCGTTAATAATTTGATAATTTTGCCCACGCCAGTCTCATCGTTCGACAGAATAACCATGGCCGGTGCTCGTATCTTGAAATAAGTCTGCCGGAATGACTTGTATTCCTGCGCTTCGATCTTAAATTGAGTTCATCGTTTGAATGATGAACATTCAAGGGATATTTCATCTATATTCACACTTCTCCACTGCGGGAAGTCCAGCAGAGCGCGTGGCCACAGTCCAAATCCCACGCGGGATGGAGAGTATCCCTCCGCGCTCGGTAATAGGAAAACGCAAGATGTGGATTTCGATTTTCGCCCTCGCCGCTCTAACCGCCGTTTGCCTGGGAATTGCAGCCTTCTTGTTGCAACCGGCTGAGGTAATCTGAACTTGTAGCGATTAAAAAACGAAGGCTCGAAATGTCCGTGATCGATGTAAGTGGCGAAACCACGTTTGACTACAATATTGAAGCCGAGCTGTTTGACTACGGCGCCGAAGCGGAGCTGTCTCCTGCGAGGAAGCGCAAGTCCCGGCGTCAGGTCATACGGTACCGAAGGTTTGTCCGTGCCGCGGATGCCATCCGTTTCGCCATCGAGGAGTTGCCGCTGGAGTTGTTGGCGGGCGCTTACCTGGAAGTCGATGCGGAGAGGTTTGGCGGCCGCGCCATACGCGGGCTGTATGACAGTCTCGAATATCCACTCATCCGCCGCGCCGCGGCCTAGCGCCAATGAACACGCGCACGCTAAGAAAAAACGTCGTCTTCAGCAGACCCTTCCTGCTGAAGGGTGTCGACCGAGTTTTGCCGCCCGGAGACTATCAGATCGTGACCGACGAAGAGCTTATCGAGGGCTTGTCGTTCCCGGTCTATCGCCGCGTCTCGACCATGATCTTCGTGCCGGCGCAATCGCATCATACTTCCTCAGTTGAGATGGTAACCATCGATCCGCGTGATCTTGAGGCAGCACAGGAGCGGGACCGGCCGACGCTTCATATGCCTTCGGCGGGAACGATTCAGCCCAGCGGGGGGCCCTGAACAACATCGAAATCGGGGCCGAGCAAGGGTGCACAGTCATGACGGACAGCACGATAGATCTGGATCACCATCGCGGAATGGCGGCGCAAAAGGCCACCGAGCTTCGCCGGCTGCTGGCGGAAGTGGCAGCCAATGAAAGCGAATTACGCCTTCGTCAGGACGAACTGGAATCTCACCTGATAGCGGCACCGGCGGAAAATTGGCACGAAGTTGCCGAGAAGGCGCGCTATCTTCTTAACCTCTTTGCCGCTACGCTGGCCGTGCATGATACCCGGAGGCAGAAGTTGATTGCTGCCGTGCTCGCCGACTTCGAGCGGCTCTCCGGCGAAACTTAGCAGATATCAAAATATCGATTGCGTCACGCGAGCGGAATCGCAAGAGGACGATGTGGCAAAGGGACAGCTAAATGGCAACCGCGAGAAAAAGCAGCCAAAGGCTGGCGGGAATAAGATAAAGACCGATCCGCCGACCTTGCCATATGCATTGGCCTGGTTCCCGGAAAAACTTACACCAGGCTTCGTAGGAAGGAATACGCCATGATACACGAGCAGCAGAACATGCGAACAAACTGGCGGCTCAGAAACGATGTACGGAATATGGCGCTGAGTTTTCCGAACCAAAGCCGATCTTACGATGCAACGCGGCACGCTGTCCGGTTTTGGGGGCACGACAGCGCGATGGAGACGTCGTTCTTCATGACTGAAGATGCCTTGAAGCGGCTCCATCCTGGCATGCAGCTTGATGAGGTTGGACTGCTCGGTGCCTTTGATGCGAATCGCGACTTGATCTACGCGGTCGCAGCCAAGGTTTATGCGCGCGGCCGCAAGGGCTCGTACGATCTGGTCAGTACCGACTTTTGAAATGCGTGGACTGCAACTTTATTCCAACCCGCATAAATTTTGACTCGTCATTCCGGCTCTCGCCGCAAATGCGGCTCGGCTGGAATGACCAATTGTGAGAGTTGGTAATATTCGGGGTGATGCCTAAAGTAAATCCAGCAAAGCTTGCGGACGCCAGCCACTGAGGTAGTGGCATGCGAACTTAAAAGAAACTCGTAAAGTTGAAGGCCCAGAGAAACGTGAGAAAAAGAACGACTGCAAAGAAACCGAATGCATGCAGTCCAAATGGACCGATCAGAAACCTAGAAATAGCTGCCTGTGCCATAGTTCACGTGCGCCATGAATGGTTCAAAAGGATACTTGGGACATTCACACTCGCAGATTACATCCATGACCACAACCTAATTCGGCATCTCTTGGGCGACGTGCTCGTGGACCGCGATTCATCGATAACGCGGCCGAACAGCTTCGCCGCATGAGGCTACAGATCTAAGCCGCGGCTCGATTGATCACGGTTTTCGTCGGGCAGGCTCGTAAAGCGTAACGAGGAAGGCGATCCATGCGTAGTCATTTTCCTCGATATTGCCAAGCGCGATGGCCCTGGCGCGCGATGCCCGCCATTTGATGTCCTCGCCCGGGAGCGCATGGCGGACCGCAACGTCGGCCGTGCCATCCCACAGGGGAATGCCATCGGTCGCCAGCACCATGAGATCGTCGCGAAAAAGACGATCGCACACGACACGTTCGGCCTCTAGGCTGCTTTCGGCATGAAAGGCGGCGATGCCCCTGCCTTTCACCTCGGCGACGTAAACTGTCATGAGCTTTAGGACCTGCCGCGGCTGAACGCATTCATAATGGGCTGGTAGGAATCGTTCGCGTCATCAACGCAAAGGCGCGACGCTCTCGCAAATCACCGGCGACTTCGAGATCGCACCGCTAAGCAAGCAGCCAATATGCGCCTTGGAGATTCCCTTGGCGAGTCTTATGTTTTTTGCCTGCCCAGGACTCATGAGCAGCCGGCGACAATGGCATTAATGACGGGTGAAGCGGGGAGGGACCTTGAAACGAACACTTTTAAGCCCCATATCGATATAAATCGGATAAGGTTCAAACGGGCCGCGTGTACAGAAGCCCGTCTAACGGTTTCTGGCTCGCTCTTCACACTTTCGCTGACAGCCCAGATCGCGTGGAATGTCTTGCATCGACAGTAACATGGCATCGCGTGCTCATTCGTGCAGCGACCTGGCATTTGCGCATCACAGAAAGATTGTTCATTGACCGCGTTTCAAGATTTCGGTCTCGCCGCACAGATCACGCACTCGCTTGCCGAAGAGAATTATATCACTCCGGCACCAATTCAGGCGCGGACAATTCCGGTCGCGTTGTCGCACCGCGCTGAACGAATGAATCCAGCGTCGCTGACATTTGAATCATGTCGGCGTCGGCTCAGGCGACTCTAGCCGCAAAGGGGCAATCTATGCGTATATTCATATTCAAATCCGAGACGCGAAGAGAATTGCGTGCCTTCGCCGGCGACCCCGGCGGGAGCAAACTCCCGCGGCAGCATGGTCCTTGGACCGCAACCGGCATTGTAGCTACTGAAAGGCCTCCCCCATTCAATTTCTCACGCAAGGCGATTGAAAGTGCGATCGATGCGGTGGGATTTCAGCTTTGGCGGCCAAGTAATAAGTCGGAAGCATAATTCTGATACGTCTCTGGAGCATGCTGCAAAAGCCAGCCCGCGGACATAGCCGTACGAAGGACGGCGTCGCGGAGCCTGTCCATAGCCCGTCGAAGACGGGCGTGAACGCCCTAATTGGGCTTGCCCCTCGGGTCTTGCCTTCGGCAAGCCCAAGGGTGAACTCCGGCAAGACCCGAGGGCTCGCCTATGATACCGGAAGTCGGGTTTACCCGACTTCCGGCGTACTATGCTTCGGAACTCGGGCAAGCCCGAGTTCCGCGTGGTGGGAACCGGTTTCCTGCCTTCGCCAACCGCCTTCGTCCGAAGGCGGACTTCGGCGGTCAAGCGCCCGTTCACGCCTCGGCGAAGCCAGGGTCGGATGGCGAAGTGAGGTTGGAAAATCTCATGCGCAATGAATAGCTAGCGCCCGGCTTTGATTCCATCAAAACCGATAAGGCTCTAGGACATGCAAATCGTTGTATCGTTTTTGAAAACGTCCAAGGAGAGATAAAAGATGGCTACTCGACCAGAGCTTAGGGCCGTAATCAAGAAACCCGACGCGGACGAACCTGCGCAGGAACTACCAAGTCAGCGCAAGCGACCGGACACGGGCCCATTTCGACTTCAGGTCGATCGGCAGACCAAAGCGTCATTTCTGACCCTTGAGGCTGCTGAAAATGCAGGGTTGGTAATCAAGCAAGGTCACCCGATCGTTCAGGTGTCGGTGTACGACTCCGCGGCCGGGATAAACAAAATTATCGAGGTGCCGAAAACCTAGGGGTTGAACCGCGATTTTGGCCCATTGGCGAACGCGGGCGGTCTCCTGTTGCCTGGCGCTGACCGAGCGCTTTTGCCTCCAAGAGTTTCTTCTTGCGCGGATCGGCAATGAGTCCCTCACGCTGCGCCTGCTTGCGTGCGAGCTTGCGCGCCCGGCGGATTGCTTCGGCCCTTTCGCGAACCGTTCGCTCAGACGGTTTCTCGAAGAATCGCCGCTGCTTCATCTCCCGGAAGATGCCTTCGCGCTGCATTTTCTTTTTCAAGACGCGGAGAGCTTGGTCGATATTGTTGTCGCGCACGAGGATCTGCAAGAGATGTTCCTTTTGTTGGTTATTGTGAAAGAAAGTCAAAATCGCACGTCGTCTGCCGGAACTCATGACACCGGAACGGGCCCCCTGAATTAGGCAAGGAGCGCCACGGCGCCGCCAATCGCGCCCCAGAGGGCAGGCTTAGTCTGCGCAGGAAGCGTCATGGCAAAAATAATAGACAATCCTTTCGCCCGACTTGCGTCGGGGCAAGGGCAACGGGCACCCAGATTGAGCGCCCGGTTGGCATGGCGATTTGCTCGTTTGGCAGCAAAAACGCGACGTTTGCGCGTCTAAGCGACTGTGACCTTAAGCCAATGCCAAGCGATAGTCGAGCGAAATCGAACTTTGTCGCATCGCGCAAAGGCACAATGCACCGGCCTCGCGGATGAAATCTAACCTTCGATTATCGTTGCGGGTCCAAGGCCTCGGTTTGAGCAATAGCGCAACCCGGCCTCAGCTAGATTTGCCCTTGTCGATCCCCTGGGAGACCAAGCCGCTTTTGAACTTCATCCGACATGTCCCGCACTATGATGATGCGTCCCATATACGTCGCCCAGGGTTTCTCGGCGACTGGCTGCAGATGAACGAAATTCCAGAACTGCCGTTCGTTCATGCTGATTTCGGTTACTTGGTTATCAAGTACCCAATTACGCAGAACGCTGAACCGAGTCTGGTCCGGATCCATGAGCATATCTTCGGGTAGCGCTCTCTTCATGCGATGACCTCGTTGTCTAAGAGTTCAGACGTTCCTTCTTCTCTGGCATCACGCCGTAATCCGATAAACACTGTGAAAACCGTTGTGGCTTTCCGCCCGTATGCCGCTTGGCAAAATCCGTTGTCTCTGCGGGATCGTGCGCTTTAGACGGCTCGATTATGCCCTCGAAAATGCCTGCCCCCGGACCATAGCCGTCCGCAGGACGGCGTCGCTTCGCTCGCCTATAGCCGTCCGCAGGACGGCGTCGCGGAGCCTGTCCATAGCCCGTCGAAGACGGGCGTGAACGCCCTAATTGGGCTTGCCGAAGGCAAGACCCGAGGGCTCGCCTATGATTCGGGGGTAACCGGTTTTCGGTTAAGATCATGCTCGATCACGCAGCTAGAGCCAGGCTCTGATTCCATCAAAACCAGCAAGGCGCTAGGCGCGGAGATTGTCCAAGAACAGCTTGAGAGCCTCTTTGCCGGCCCGATTTGCTGATGTCATGGTTGGAAAATATGCCGGCGATTGCACTAACGGGCTTTTTCTCCCGGCACAATAAATCTCCCATCGCCATGGGTTCGGCGGCTTCGCCTTATGTTTCACCACGACCGAGTAGTCGGTAGGGTCAAGTTCGATCATATACAAGTTATGCACTCCATCGCTCCCAAACGCCAGCCACTAACTCGAGCCGCCCCAATTTAAAACGACCCGCAACTTTCGGACCATCTTACTTGCTTGCGCCCATGGGTGCATCGTTCTCAATGTTGGCTTACGAATTTCGGATTACCAAGCATCTCCGCACAAGCCTGCGCCACGCCCAAGTCGGCTGAGGTCGCTCCTGGCATCGTTGCCCAACCGCCTCTTTCGATGAAGGAGGCCTGTTGCCATAAACTGATTTTTTTCAGGTTGTTCAGATTCTTTTCGACATCGGCTTGGTTCTGGAATTTGTCCACGCAGATTGGCGCAAGCGCCGCAATCGTTGCATCCTTGGCATCGCGTTTTGCCATTTTCCAGGCGGTGCCGCCGGTGACCCAGCCGCCCCAGTAAAATCCAATAAACATCGTCACGACGGCGCCGATGGCAGTTCCCTGGATCAGGCGCTTTAATGATTCGCCTTGCAGGACTGGAGAAACTTGCATGGCTTGCGCCTTTCAATGCGAGGGATCCGCCGCCGGCAGCACGCAGATGTTACGACTCGGGTGCCGATGGCGACCGCGCCGAACACGGCTCTGCTTGGAGTATTTGTACCTGCCGACAGCACCGCCACCTGGAGAGAACGGAAACCTCGATATATTTCCGCCTTATGGGCAGCTCTCCAACAATCCACCGCTTGCCTTTGCAGAACAATGTGGGGTCCGGGACGTAAAGCGCAATAGTGCAGACAAGATGCCAAGTGCATTCTTGTCGCTTTGTCGATAATGAATATGGCACAAGCGTAACGAAGTGTTAACGCTTGGTCGTGACGCGGGCGGCAATCGAGGAGTGCAAAATGCCACGAACAATAACCAAGACCATAGCCACTCCACATTCGAAGGAACGGCGGGGCCATTCGCCCAAGACGCCGCTCCGCAACGCGCTCAAATCAAGCAATTGGTACCTGAGCGCTTCGCAGTCGATTGCCATTGGCCGCGGCGGAGATTATCGCGGCGGGCATCATTGGATGCGTCGCGTCGGCCAAGAATAAGCGACCAAGAACAAGATGGACAATAAATCGGAACCCGGTCAGGCCTTCCGCCGCGAAGCGGCATGACCGGCCACCATCGAGCGGTCCAGCCGGAATGTTGACTGAGAGCCCGCTCTGATTTCATCAAAACCCGGCACAATTACGCCGGCGTGAAAGTCCACGCCGGCGCACTTCGATGGACAATTTATTCGCGAATGCGCGCAAGCTCAGCGCGGGCAGCGTTCCCGCCATTGGCCACGGCGATTCTTCTCCCAGAAGCAACCCCACGTGCGGGGCGGGCCCCAATTTGAGGACCTGGATTGACGCGGACCCCAACCGCCCCATGCATGCCATTCACAGCGGGATGGACCGCAGACCCAACGGGCGTTTGTGAACGTCTCATCGCCGGTGAATACGAGCGAAGCCGTCGCGGGACCCGTGACCAAAGCTTGGGCACGATTCACGGCAGCACCGCCGACCATGACACTCGCAAGCAACGCAAGGGCAATTGATCTCGTTATCATCGCTTCCCTCCTTGATGTGTTAAAATCGGTCATCATTCGGTACGCCGTTTTTGTGCCCCGCATGCGTATTCCGATCCATCGCCCTTTTAAGGCGTATGCCCGTTTAAGGCGCATGATTGTGTCCTCGCGACTGAGCCAATGCAATAAAAAAAATATCCCAGCCAGTTGCTATTCGATGCGGAAAGACCAAGCGGATCAATATAAATCTCCCGGCTCACTGGGAGGGTTTGAAGCCCTATGCCGGCCGATCCGGCAGCCACTTTCGTCGCAGGAATGTTAGTGCTTCAATGGGCTTAGCCTGCACCTCCATCCGACAACGCGCTTTACCCCCCGAATTCTGGAACTGGTTTTGACCGAAACCGTCGCCGCCATCGTCGAGGCACACCGGGCGCGAACAATGCGCCCGGCCGACACCGTTGCGCGCAGCTATGAGCGCATTCGCGCCCATGGTGACGATGCGGTTTTTATTACGCTGCGCGAGCAGACCAAGGCCATCGCGGAGGCAAAGGCGCTCGCGGCCGAAGGCCATGCCGGTCGCCCGCTCTATGGCGTTCCGGTCGCGGTCAAGGACAACATCGACGTCAAAGGCCTGCCCACCACGGCCGGATGCCCGGCATTCGCTTATCGGCCGACCCAGGATTCGACCGCGGTGGCGCGGCTTAGGCGCGCGGGCGCGATCATCATCGGCAAGACCAACCTCGATCAGTTCGCCACCGGCCTGGTCGGCGTGCGCTCGCCCTACGGCATCCCGCGCAACCCGCACAATCCGAAACTCATTCCCGGCGGGTCGAGTTCGGGATCTGCCGTTGCGGTCGCCGCCGGCCTCGTGCCGCTCGCGCTCGGGACCGATACCGCCGGCTCCGGCCGCATCCCCGCCGGGCTCAACAACATCGTGGGCCTCAAGCCCAGTCTTGGACTGGTGTCGAACGCAGGCGTGGTTCCCGCCTGCCGTTCGCTCGATTGCGTCTCGGTATTCGCGCTGTCCACCGACGATGCCTGGACCGCGCTCGCGGCCATGGCCGGCCCCGACGGCGCGGATTCCTATACGCGATCGTTGCGGCTCGGCATGCCCGGCGAGCTGGCGCCGGCCTTGCGGCTCGCTGTGCCGCGCGCGGCCGATCGCCAATTCTTCGGCGACAAGCGCGCGAAGGCCTCGTTCGATGCCGCATTAAAGTGCGTCGCAAAACTAGGGCTGACGATTGTCGAGACCGATCTGGCGCCGTTTTTGGAAGCGGCGCGGCTGCTCTACGAAGGCCCCTGGATCGCCGAGCGCTATGCCGCGGTCGGCGAATTCATCGACCGGCACCCGAAGCAAGTTCACCCGGTGACACGCAAAATCATCGCTGGCGGAAAAAAATCATCCGCCGCCGACGCCTTTCGCGCGTTCTACCGCTTGGCCGAACTGCGTGCCAAGGCGCAAGCGCTGCTCGCGCGCGTCGATGCGCTGATGGTGCCGACCGCGCCCGCCGCCTATACGGTAGCCGAAATCCTGGCCGAACCGATCGGTCTCAACAGCAGGCTCGGAACCTATACCAACTTCGTCAATCTGCTTGATCTTGCCGCCCTCTCGGTGCCGGCCAGCATTGCGGCTGACGGCACGCCGTTCGGCGTCACATTTCTGGCGCCCGCTGGTCACGATGCGCTGCTCTGCTCGATTGGCCGGCGTTTTCATGCCGACACCGGCCTTCCGCTCGGCGCGCTTGCGCTTGGCCAGCCGGAGCTTGCCGCCCATCCCGCGGCGCCTGCGGCCGATGAAATTGCGCTTGCTGTGGTCGGCGCGCATCTCTCCGGCATGCCGCTCAACGGCGAACTCAAAAGTCTCGGGGCGCGCTTTCTCGAAGTTGCGACCACGGCGTCCGAATATCGGCTCTATGCGCTCGCCGACACCAAGCCGCGCAAACCGGGCCTCTTGCGCGTCGCGCAAGGCGAGGGCGCCGCGATCGAAGTCGAAATCTGGGCGCTCCCCGTGGCCGCATTCGGACAATTCGTTGCCGCGGTGCCGCCCCCCCTGTCGATCGGCACGCTTAGCCTCGCTGATGGCCGCATGGTGAAAGGCTTCTTGGTTGAATCCGACGCTGTTGGCGGCGCACGCGACATCTCCAGCTTCGGCGGCTGGCGCGGCTTCATGGCCGCGCACAAGGCGTAATACCAACGGCGTTAATGTTTGACCCGTCATCCTGAGGTGCTCGGCCGAAGGCCGAGCCTCGAAGGATGCACGGCCACCAATCTCGGGTTTACCCGAGATTGGTATTTCAAGTGCGCAAGTCGGGTAAACCCGACTTGCGATGCCGTCGCCCACCGATCTCGGGTTTACCCGAGATCGGAATTACAATGCGCAAGTCGGCCAAGGCCGACTTGCGGTGGCTCGCCGCTTTGCGGCGCGCACCTCAGGGTGACGGAGCTGATTCAGTATTTCCTGCTGTTGGTATTACCGCTTACCGGCGTAGACTTCATACTCCTCGCGCACCGTGATGATGTGCGCGCGCATCGCACTCGCAGCTCCGTTGCGATCCCCGCGCATGATCGCCTCCACCACGCAGTCGTGCTCCACATGCGACTTGGCGAGCCGCCCGAGATTGCGGAACTGCGCGCGGCGGAATGGCTGCACCCGCGCGCGCGTCGCCAGCGTCATCTCCGCGAGATAGCCATTGTGCGCGCCGGCATAGATGGCGTTGTGGAACGCCTCGTTGACTTCGTGAAAGTGCTGCGGGTCGCCGACTTGGATGAGCGCGCGCATATCCTCGTGCGTGCTTTCGAGCGACTGCCGCTCGGCGCCGGTCATGCGTTCGGCCGCAAGGCTCGCGCACAGCGCTTCGAGCTCCGCCATCGCCTCGAACATGCCGAGCAGCCGTTCTGCGCTCGGGCGCGCCACCAGTGCGCCGCGATGGGCGCGTGCCTCGACCAGGCCGCTGGCGGCCAGTTGCCGGATTGCCTCCCGCACCGGCGTGCGCGAGACGCGAAAGCGCCGCGCCAGGAAAGTTTCGTCCAGCGCGGCGCCCGGTTCGAGCACGCCTGCGATGATCTCGTCGGCAAGCTGCAGGCGCAGCTCTTCCGCCAGCGTCCGGCGGTTGTTCTCGATCGCGATGCTCATGGTCATTCCGCTCGCAATTGGTCGATCACGCTGACGTGTGCCGCGACAATGCGCCAGCCGTCATCGAAGCGGACCCAGGCTTGCGTCTGGCGGCCGATTTTTCCCGGCATGGTGGCGCGATGAAACATCGTCGAGGCCATGGCGAAATCGCGGCCGTAGGTGGTGATCACCGTTCTCGACAGCGTCCGCGCCAGGCCCGCCGGCGCGCGCGCGGCGCGGAATTTCTGAATTTCCGCGTAGCCATAGAGGTTTTCCGCCGCGCCATAGCGAATGGTGCGCGGATCGTCGCGAAACATCGCATTGAGCGTCGCGACGTCGTTGGACACCAGCGCCCGCTCGTAGCGCTCGAATGCGGCCTTCACCTCCTTGACGACATCCGGCTGGTCGATTTCCATTCGGCTTCTCCCTTAAAGTGCCGGCTTTGGCGCGCCGACGGCGCCCGCCTTTTCAAGTGCGTGTGCGATCCGCAGCGCGACATCCTCGCGCCACGGCGCGGCAATGATCTGCACGCCGATCGGTAGCGGAGTGAGCGGCACCGGCACCGCCACCACCGGCAGTCCGACAAACGAAATCGGCTGCGTGTAAATTCCGAGATTCGGCCGCAGCGGCATTTCAACTCCGTCAAGCGTGAATGTCTGCTGTCCAAGGACCGGCGCGGTGCAGGGCGTCGCGGGCGCCAGGATGGCATCGACCGTGTCGAACAATTCAAGCACTCGCGCGCGATACCAGCGGCGGAATTTCTGCGCCTGGACCAAGAGCGCGGCCGGCACCAGCGCGCCGGCAATCAAGCGGTCGCGCACCGCCGGATCGAAATCTCTCGCCCGTGAACGCAGGCGATCGAGGTGCAGCGCCGCGCCTTCAGTTGCGGTTATCACATAGGCCGCCGAGCGCGCCCGCTCGGCTTGTGGAATTTCGATCTCGCGCCGCACGTTGAGCGCCTTAGCGACCCGCTCGACCGCCGCCCGCGCCTCGGCAAACGCTCCTTTGCGGAAATATCCACCGGCCACCGCAATGCGCAGCCCGGCCGTCCCGCGATCGAGCAACGGCATCACCGGCTCCGCCGGCCGTTTCACACATACGGGATCGTCGGCATCGTGTCCCGCCATGGCATCGTAGGCGAGCGCAAGATCGCGCGCCGAGCGCGCGAGCGGTCCGACATGATCGAGGCTCGCGACAAACGGAAACGTGCGCGCGCGCGAGAGCCGTCCATAGGTGGGCTTGAGCCCGAAAATTCCGCAAAACGATGCCGGCACGCGGATCGAGCCGTTGGTATCCGAGCCGAGCGCGAGCGGCACCAGCCCGCCCGCCACCGCGCCGCCCGATCCGCCCGAGGAGCCGCCAGTCATGCGGCTCAAATCGTGCGGATTGCGCGACGGCCCGTCGTGAATGTTCTCGCCGGTAAAGTCATAGGCGTATTCGCCCATGTTGAGCGCGCCGACTAGCACTGCGCCTGCGGCCTCCAGGCGCTCGATGGCGGTTGCGTCGCGCGCGGCCGGTTTGCGACCGCGGTTGATCTTGGAGCCCGCCAGCGTCGGCAGGCCGGACACATCGAACAAATTCTTGACCGCGAACGGCACGCCGGCGAGCGGCCCGAGCGGCCGGCCTTCGCTGCGTGCCCGATCGATCGCGCGGGCGCGCTTGCGGGCGCGCTCGGCCACAACCGTCGTAAAGCAATTGAGCGAACCGTTGTGCGACTCGATGCGCGCAAGCACCGCCTCCATGATCGCCAGCGCGCTCTGCCCGGCGGCGACTGCGCTCGCGATCTCGGAAACCGAGGACCACGCGCCGACCGCGCTCATGGCTCGAACACCGGCGCGGGCTCGGCGTCATCCGGCAACGCAAAAGCCATGACCAATGCGCCATGGTGATGCGTGACCTGTAGATTGGCGCGGATCGCCGGCCGCCATGCCTTGTCGATCTTGAGTGCCAGCGATCGCGCGGCTGCGTCGATGACGGCATCGAGCGGATCGGGTTTTTTCGCTGTACGGCGTATCCTGCTCGCGCTCCGTTTACGGGAGAGCGATGGGGACGACGCTCGCTTGCTGGACTTGCGCGTCATGACGGATTTTCCTTCTCGCCGGCGAAATGACACGCCACATCTTGGTTACCCAACCGGCGCAACGCCGGCATCGCCGATTTGCACAGCTCGACGCCGCGCGGGCAGCGTCCATAGAACCGGCAGACATTCGGGTCCGGATCGATCGGACTCATCGGCTCGCCGGGCAGCCGCAGGTGGTCCGCAAACTTGCTATCCAAGCTTGGGACTGCATCTACCAATGCGCGCGTGTAGGGATGCAGCGGATGATCGAACACTTCGCGCGCCGGCCCCGCCTCGACAATCTTGCCCAGATACATGACCAGCACGCGGTCGCACAGCAGCCGCACCACGCTCAAATCATGCGAGACGAACAGATAGCTGATGCCGAGTTCTTCTTTCAGCCGCTGCAGCAGTTGCAGGATCACAACCTGCACCGAGACATCGAGCGCGGCGGTCGGCTCGTCGAGCACCAGAAGGTCGGGCTCGACTGCGACCGCGCGCGCGATCCCGACCCGGGCGCGCTGGCCGCCGGAAAGCTGATGCGGAAACCGGCCGAGAAATTCGAGCGGCAACCCGCATTGCTGCGCCGCCTGTTCGACCTTGGACTTGAGCGCCGCACCTTTAAGTTTTTTCAGGCGTCGCAGCGGGTCGGCGATGGCGTCGAAGACGGTAAAGCGCGGATTGATGCTCTCGCCCGCGTCCTGGAATACCATCTGGATGGCCGCACGGGCGGAATCTCTGGCAAAGCGCCGGCTGGGCAGCAGCGACAGTTCGCGTCTGCCGAGCTTGATGCTGCCTTCGCTCGGATCGATCAGCCGCGTGATCACACGCACTAGCGTCGACTTGCCGCATCCCGATTCGCCGACCAGCCCGACGGTCTCGCCCCTGCCGATCACGAAGCTCACATTGTCCACCGCGTGCACCATCGGCAGACGCTCCGGCCCGCCCCGCAACCGCCGGCGCAGGCGTCCGATTGGGCCCGCCACGCGGCCGACCGGAAAACGCTTCGAGAGTTCGGCGACGTCGAGCAGCACGTTCATCGCAGACGCCTCTGATACCTCCCCCTGAAAGGGGGAGGTATAGGCGGCCTTTGGCCGCCGTTCTTGACGTCGAGAACGCCGATGCGAAGCATCGGCTTTGGAGCGTAGCTCGCCGGGTGGGGGTCGAATTCTGCGCCTGCAAGTGACCTCCACCCCAACCCTCCCCCTTGCAGGGGGAGGGAGTCGTTCCGTAGCTCCTTGTTGATTTTCTTCATCGCAGCGGATTCCAGCAGGCAACCCTATGCTCGGCATTGGTGGGCGAGCGCGGCAAGGCGCGGTCGCAATCGGCGATCTTGCGCGGGCAGCGCTCGGAATATCGGCAATGCGGCAAATCCGTGCGCCGCAAATCGGGCAGCGAGCCAGGGATCGATGCGAGCTCGCTCAAATCCGCCGCGCGGTCCGGCGTCGCCGCGATCAGCTCCGCGGTGTAGGGATGACGCGGGCGTGCGAACAGCTCGCGGGTCGCGGCGCACTCGATCACGTGGCCGGCATGCATCACGGCAATGCGGCCCGCACGCTGCGCCGCGAGCGCGAGATCATGGGTGATGAAGATCGTCGCCATGCCGGACTCGGAGGCGAGATCGGAAATCAGATCCATGATCACGGCCTGGGTGGTGACATCGAGCCCGGTGGTCGGCTCGTCCGCGATCAGCAGCGCCGGTTTGGCTGCAAGCGCGATTGCAATCATCACGCGCTGGCACATGCCGCCGGACATTTCGAACGGAAACGCCTTGGCGCGGCGGGCGGGATCGGGAATGCCGACCGTGCGCAGGAGTTCGATGGCCCGCTCCGGCGCTTCCCCGCGCGGCACGTTGCCATGGCGAATGAGCACATCGGCGATCTGGCGGCCGACCGGACGGATCGGGTTGAGTGCGGCGCGCGGATTTTGGAAGATCATCGCGATTTCCCGCCCGCGCACATCGGCCAATTCGGACGCACTTGCGCGCAAGAGGTCAAGTCCGCCGAGTCTGGCTTCACCCGCGGTGACCAGCCCCGCCGGATCGAGAATGCCCATCACCGCATAGGCGGTGACCGACTTGCCCGAGCCCGACTCGCCCACGATCGCCAAGGTCTCGCCTTTGGCCACCGCGAAACTCACGCCGTCCAGCGCCTTGACCACGCCCGAACGCGTGCGGAATTCGACCGAGAGATTTTCCACCGTCAGCGCCGGCGCAGCGGTCATGGCGCCAAGCTCCACGCACGATCGACGTCAATCTTCCGCTCGTCCCCGCGCATAGCCCGTCGAAGACGGGCGTGAACGCCCTTACGTCGGGGACCTAGGGCCACACGAGGCAGAGTCTGATCACGTAGCTCTGGATTCCCGCTTGCGCGGGAATGAGTGGGAAACGAGATCGCTGCCGTCATGTGCGCCTCCGCGGATCGACGATGTCGCGCAAGCCATCGCCGAGCAGATTGAAACAGAACACCGCGAGCATCAGGGCAGCGCCTGGAAACAATGCGATCCACCATTCGCCGGAAATGATGAATGTCGCGCCCTCGGCCACCATGATCCCCCATTCGGCGGTCGGCGCCCGCACACCGAGACCGATGAACGACAGGCCGGCCGCGTTGAGAATGGCATATCCCATGGTGAGCGACATCTGCACCACCAGGATCGGGAACACGTTCGGCAGCACCTGCATCCACAGGATGCGCAATTCGCTGTTGCCAGACAATCGCGCCGCTTCGACGAAGCCGGCCTCGCGCCGCACATTGGCCTCGGCGCGCGCGACGCGCGCATAGAGCGGAAAGTTCACGATCGCGGTGGCGAGGATGATGTTCTGCACCGTGTTGCCGAGCGCCGCGACGATGCCCATGGCAAGCACGAACAGCGGAAAAGCCATGATGGTGTCGGCGGCGCGGCCGACGATGCGGTCGGTCCAGCCGCCGAAAAAGCCGGCGGCAACGCCGGCAAGCCCGCCCATCAGGAACACCAGCGCGACTGACGCGATCGCGATGAAAAAATCCAGCCGCGTCGCCACGATGACCCGGCTGAACACGTCGCGGCCGAGCTGGTCGGTGCCGAACCAATGCGCCGCCGAGGGCGGTTGCAATGCGGCCACCGTGTCGCTCGCCAGCGGATCGTACGGGACCACGTAGGGCCCAAACGCGGCGGCGAGTACAATCAACACGAATAGTGCGAAGGCCAGACCCGTGACCGGGTTCTCGCCGATTACATAGCGCGCATGCCGGGCGGTGGCGGCGAGCGCGCTCATGCGTCTGCACCCTTTTCTTCACCTCCCCCCTTGCGGGGGAGGTCGGCGGCCAAAGGCCGCCGGGTGGGGGGTACTTGAGATGTTGCATGTTGCATCGAAGAATACCCGCCTTCCCAACCCTCCCCCGTCGCCGCGCCGCCGAGCGAGGCGAGGGTCCGGCGCGGCAAATTTTTCAAGTGTTCGCGCTGGCCGCTCGCCTTACGGGCTCGCCAGCGCGAACTGGGGGAGGGAGCGCGCTTGCATATGCCGATCGACTTCATGCTTCGAGCCTCATGCGCGGATCGATCAGCCCGTAGAGAATATCGATTAGGAGATTGAGCGTGACATACATGACCGCCATCGTCAGCACGAAGCCCTGCACCGGCGCGAAATCGGACGCAATCAGCGCTTCCACCGCGAACGAGCCGATGCCGGGCCAGGCGAACACCTTTTCCACCAGCACATTGGCGCCGAGCAGGAAAGAAAACACCATGCCGAGCGTGGTGACGACCGGCAGCATGGCGTTCCGAAACGCATAGGTGACGACCACCGTGAAAGACGACAGCCCGCTCGCGCGCGCGGTGCGCACAAAATCCGAAGACAGCACGGCGAGCATGGAGGCGCGCGTCATGCGCGCGATCGGCGCAAGCGAGAAGATTCCGAGCGTGAGTGCCGGCAGGATCAGTTGCTTGAGGCTGGCGAAGAACAGCCCGCCATCGCCGGCGATCAGGCTGTCGATCAGGTAGAATCCGGTCACATGGCGTGGCGGGCTGAAGAAGATATCGAGCCGTCCGAGCGGCGGCGGCGCCCAGCCCAGCAGGTAATAGAAGACATAGAGCAGGATCAGGCCGGTGAAGAACACCGGTAATGAAACTCCGGCGGTCGTCAGCACCCGGCAGGCGTGATCGACCAGCGATCCCGGCCGCGTCGCCGCCAAAATTCCCAGCGGCACCGCGATCGACATCGAAACCAAGAGCCCCAGCAGCGTGAGCTCCGCCGAGGCCGGAAGCCGGGTCCTGATCTCTTTTGCCACCGGCTGGCCGGTGGTGAGCGAATTGCCGAGATCGCCGCGAGCGAGATCGCCCACATAGCGCGCGAACTGCACGAGCAGCGGCTTATCGAGGCCGAGCGTCACCCGGATCTGTTCGATCGCCTCCTTGGTCGCTGCCGGTCCGGCGAAATAGGCCGCCGGATCGCCGGGCAAGGCCCGCGTCAGCAGGAAGGTAACGATCACCACCCCGACCAGGCTCGGCACGGCGACCAGCAGGCGCTTGAGCACCAAGTTTCCCATGACCCCACACAATACCCGGCGCGAATTAGTATTAGCGGCAGCAGTCACTGGCTCATCGCCGTCACCCTGAGGTGCGAGCCGCAAAGCGGCGAGCCACCGCAAGTCGGCCTTGGCCGACTTGCGCATTGTAATTCCGATCTCGGGTAAACCCGAGATCGGTGGGCGACGGCATCGCAAGTCGAGTTTACCCGACTTACGCTCTTAATATGCCGATCTTGGGTAAACCCAAGATCGGTGGCCGTTCATCCTTCGAGGGCCGCTACGCGGCCACCTCAGGATGACGGGTTAAGCTTTGCCGCCGTTGGTATTAGCTTACGCCTTGGCGAGCGAGCGATAATCCAGCTGGCGGTGGAACCAATAGCGATATCCTGAGACGTTTTTCTGCATCGCCACGTTGAGGTAGGGCTGGAACAGCGGGATGCGCGGCACTTCAGCAAAGGATTTGTCGATGAAACCCTTCACGCTCTTCTCGTAGCCCGCCTTGTCGTTCTCGGCCGCCGCCTTGCGTGCCGCGTCGATAAACGCGTCCATCTCCTTGTCCTGGTAGCTCATGGTGTTGAACACGGCATTTTGGCCGTGATAGCACCAGAAGAAGAAATACTCCGGATAATCCAGCCAGCCGGAGAAGAAATTCACGATCATCGGCAGTTCTTTTTTCAACAGCTCATTGCGCCAGTTCGCGCCCGGGATCTTGTTGATGGTAGCCTTGATCCCGATCTGCGCCAGGCTCTCCTGGATCAGCACGCAGGTCGGCTCGCTGGAGACGGCAAAGCCTAAATCGAACGAGATCGTGGTTTCAAATCCGCTCGGGAATCCGGCTTCCGCCAGCAGCGCCTTGGCCTTGGCGATGTCGGCGTTGTAGCCATGCGGCTGCGGCCAGGCGAAACCGGTCGCGACATTGTCCTTGTCGCCGTACATCGGATTGGCAAGGCCGAACATCACCGCATCCATGATCTTTTGATAGGGCACCGCATAGGCCACCGCCTGGCGCACCTTGACGTTGTTGAACGGCGGATTCTTGCAGTTCATGCCGAGATACCAGATGCCGTTGCCGATGGGCGTCGAGACCACGCTGACCTTTCCGGCCTGCTTGAGTTCGACGAAATCCTTGTTCGGTAGATCGAATGAGATGTCGGCATCGCCTCGCTCGACC
Organism: uncultured Hyphomicrobiales bacterium; assembly: GCA_964575715.1. Classification (GTDB taxonomy): domain Bacteria; phylum Pseudomonadota; class Alphaproteobacteria; order Rhizobiales; family Xanthobacteraceae; genus PNAI01. The sequence goes on from CAZNSG010000056.1 coordinate 21,336, forward strand.
AGCGCGCGTCGGTTACCGGCGGACGGCACCACGCGCCAGACGATGCGTCGCACCTTCGGCAGCGCGCCGCCTTTCCAATTTTTGTTGCGCTCGTAGATCACTTCGCTGCCGGCCTGCCAGCTCGCCACCTTATAGGCGCCGCCGCCGGCGATATTGGTCTTGGTATAGTCGAGCCCCCAGGGGTCCTTTTCGCTGGCGTTCTTCCTCACCAATTGAGAGTGATAGACCGCCGGCACGATGACGGCGAGGTCCGGGATGGTCAGCTTGTCCTTGCGGATGAAGTCGATGCGGAACGTGTTGTCGTCCACCGCCACGAATTGCTCGGGCTTCTCCAGCGAGCCCGCCTTCATCTGGAAGGTCGGAAATCCGCCCACCGTCACCGCGCGGTCGAACGACCATTTGACGTCGTTGGCGGTGATCGGCGTGCCGTCATGGAACGCGGCATTCTTGCGCAGCTTGAAGGTGATCGAATTATCGCCGGTCTTCCATTCCTCGGCGAGTTCGGGCGTGAACTTGTCGCGATCGTATGAGGCCGTGCCGTCGGGCAGTGTCTTCACGCCGTGCGACATCAGCCGGTCATAGCAATTCCACGACACTTCGTAGCCGGGCCGGTTGGTGCCGACGCCGTGGATGTCGAAACCGTTGGGCCCGCTCTCCGTGATGAAGAGCAACGTCTCCTGGCGCGATTGCGCCTTGGCCGGAGACCAGATCGCAGGTGCCGACACCATCCCGCCGGCGGCGGCGGCAGTCATTGATTTGAGGAATTCGCGACGCTTCATGGCAGCCTCCCAAGGCTTTATGCGTTAAACAAAGTGAGAGTTCCGCAAGGACTGTGCCAACAGAGCGTGAGCATCAAGTGTTATCGTAAGCTCTTGTTATCCCGGATTACTTCATTGTCGGCGTGAGTTTTCGACCGGATCGCGACCTGCCCAATCAAGGGCAATTGCATAC
>CAZNSG010000057.1:0-3939 GCA_964575715.1 uncultured Hyphomicrobiales bacterium
TGGGAATCCAAATTTTCCAATCTCGGGTAAACCCGAGATTGGTGCGCCCGTATTCCAATTCCGTTTGCCCCCGAAAGGGCGCGCGGGACACCGGGGTCTCAACAGACCCGCGGACCTCGACACCTCACGGCATCAAGGCATTCTTGCATTGTAGTGCCGCAAGTCCGCCGAAACCCTCGGCGCCCCGCGCGCGATGTTTATAGGCCTGCTCCGCACGACCCCCGGTGGGCTGACCGTTTCAGGCCTCCATCCTTTCGGCTTGGAAGCCTACCCACCGCTGGCGGGACCTGGCGGCGCATGTGCGGAATTTCCGCATCCTTCCGGCGCATATCTGACCGCGCCGGGCGCCGCCGTCAGCGGATCCCTGGTGGCGCGCGGTAGGCGCGCCGGGACCGTTGCGGCTTGGGCCGCCGCGCTCTGGGTTACGTCTGGCACCCAAAAAACGCGGCCACCGCTTCCCCGCCCCGCGTTGTGACGATCGCGAACGCCCCTTTTCATGGGACGGGATGGAGCCAGCAATGCCAGGGGAATATGGCGGAAATATGATTATAATCCTAGAACGAATTTAGTGCGTTTGGACTAACTTTCCCCGCCTCATCCAGAGGAGCCCGCCCAACGGGTCCGGCCGAAGGCCGGCCCGATGGTAAACTCCGCCCGGAAGGCGAAGGCGTGGCGTCTCGAAGGATGAGGACGGAGCAACAGCCTCACCCCTGCGAAATAAACTTGGTGTTGAAATACGCGCCGAGGCCCTCGATGCCGCCTTCGCTGCCGTGGCCGCTCTCCTTCACGCCGCCGAACGGCGTCTCCGGCGTCGAGACCGCAATCGAGTTGACGCCCACCATGCCGGACTCGATGGCGTCGCCGATCGCGGCCGCGGTGGTGCTCGATGTGGTGAAGGCATAGGCCGCAAGCCCAAACGGCAATGAATTGGCGCGCGCGACCACCTCGTCGAAGGTCTTGAAGGTGACGATGGGCGCGAGCGGGCCGAACGGCTCCTGCGTCATGATTTTTGAATCGTCCGGCACATCGGTGATCACGGTGGGCTCATAGAAGAAGCCCTGGTTGCCGCGCCGCTTTCCCCCGGTGACGATTTTGCCGCCGCGCGCCTTGGCATCGGCGACAAAGCCGTCCATGGCGTCGATGCGGCGCGCGTTCGCCAACGGCCCGAGCGTGATGCCCTTTTCCATTCCGTCGCCGAGTTTGAGCCCATTGGCGTATTCGGTGAAGCGTTTGAGAAACCGGCCATAGACATCTTCCTGCACATAGAAGCGCGTGGGCGAGATGCAGACCTGGCCGGCGTTGCGGTACTTGAAGGCCGCGATGGTGTCGGCGGCCTTCTCCGGATCGGCGTCGCCGAACACTACGACGGGGGAGTGCCCGCCCAGCTCCATGGTGGTGCGTTTCATGCCCTTGGCGGCGAGTGCCGCGAGATGCTTGCCCACGGGAATCGAACCGGTGAACGAAATTTTCCGCACCGCGTCTTTCGCCAGCAGATGCTCGGACACTTCCGCCGGCACGCCAAACACCAGATTGAGCACGCCGGCGGGCAGCCCGGCATCGGCGAAGCAGCGCACCAGCTCGACGCAGGAGCCGGGTGTTTCCTCCGAGGCCTTTAAGATCAGCGAACAGCCGGCGGCAAGCGCGCCGCCGATTTTGCGCGCCGGCGTGAGCACGGGGAAATTCCAAGGCGTGAACGCGGCGACGATTCCAACCGGTTCGTGCACCACGAGTTGACGAATACCTTTTCCGCGGCCGGGCACGATGCGGCCGTAGGAGCGGCGGCCTTCTTCCGCATACCATTCGATGATCTCGGCGGACGTGAGCACTTCCGCGCGCGCCTCCACATAGACCTTGCCCTGCTCAGCCACCATGAACTTGGCGATCGCGTCAAAACGCTCGCGCATCAGTTCGGCGGCCTTGCGCATGATTTTGGCGCGGTCGAAGGTGGAGGTGGCGCGCCAGACGGCAAAGCCTTTCTTGGCGGCCTCCAGCGCCTGATCGAGATCGGCTTGGCTGGCATGGGGCAGGCTGGCGAGCGGCTTTTCGGTCGCCGGATTGATGACCTCTTCGCCCTTGCGGCCCGCGCCGTTGAGCCATTTGCCGTCGATGTAAAGCCCGAGCTCTGCGTACATGGTGTCCTCGTTTTTTTGCCGGTTCCTCTTAGCCGAGGGATTAGCACTTCCGGCATTTCGCCACCACCATGCAGCACACACTCTTTCACCCTCCCCTGGAGGGGGAGGGTCGGCGATCCGCCGAAGCGCAGCGGAGGCGGAGAGCCGGGGTGGGGTGATAAATTGCGGAATAAAGTTCACCCCCACCCGCCACGCCTTCGCCCTTCGGGCTACGGCGAGCGACCTCCCCCCTCCAGGGGGAGGTAAAGTGAATGTGCGGGGAGAGGGTTTACCCCAGATACGCCCCGCCATTGGCGTGGATGGTCTGCCCGGTGATGTAGCGCGCGCCCGGGCCGCACAGAAAACGCACCACGGTTGCAATATCGTCGGACGCGCCGCGCTGGCCGGAAAGCGTGTGGTGGATGGAATGGTGCCTGGGCTCGCCGCCACTCGCGCGCGTGGTGGCGACCAGGCCGGGCGCGACGCAGTTCACGGTCACCTGGTCGGCGGCGAGATCGTGCGCCAGCGCACGGGTCAGCCCCGCAAGCCCGGCCTTGGCCGCCACCACATGAGCGCGATCCTTGGCGCCGGTGTGAGCGCTCAAGCCGCCGATGTTGATAATCGCACCGGCGCCGCTTTTTTTCAGCTCGCGCAGGCAGGCTTTGACGCAAATGAACGCGCCGTCGAGGATGGTGCCGGTCACCGCGCGCCATTCAGCAAGCGTGATTTTTTCGAGCGGCGTCTCCGGCCGCGGCGCCGCGTTATTGATCAGATAATCGATGCGCCCGAAACGCTCGACCGCGGCGGCGGCCATCTTCTCCACCGCGGCGGCATCGGTCACGTCGGCCAGAACGGCGTGCGCGCGCCCGCCCCGGCTTTCGATCTCGCGCGCCACCGTTTCGGCCTCAGTGTGGTTGGTCCGCGCGTTGACGATCACCGCCGCGCCGCCGGCTGAGAGCGCAAGCGCAATGGCGCGTCCGATGTTGCGCCCGCCGCCGGTGACGATCGCGACGCGGCCGGAGAGTTCCTTGTTGTTAGGCATTTACAATCCCATTTTTGTCATTCCGGGGCGCCCGCCATCGCCCGACTTGTCCGCCGTAGCCTTGGCGAAGGCGGAAGGGCGAAGGCGTGGCGAGCCCGGAATCCATACTTCCAGCTTGCGATGATGGATTCCGGGCTCCCTCGCTGCGCTCGGGCCCCGGAATGACCATGCGGAGTAACCTATCCCCTCAGCGCGGACAGATCGATCCGCCCTGCGTACAACTTTGCGATCCATGCCAGCGCCGCCTTGGCGCGCGCGTGCTCCCAGCCGCCGTGGCGGGCATTGAGCGCGAACTTCTCCTCGATATCGCCGCGCGTCAACGGCTCATGCGCGCCGCCGCGCATGTGCGGCTGGCGCTCCTCGACAATGCTGCCGTCGCGCAAGGTGGCGCGGATGTGGCCGGTAAAATTGTTCGGATAGGGGTTGTTCGGGTCGATCCGGTAGCGCACTTTTGCGGCGAGCGCGCGCACCGCCGTGTCCTTGACCGCCTCGTCGCTAAAATCGCTCAGTCCCACATTGCCGCGCACGAAGCCGGTGGCGATGCAATAGGGCGTGGAAAATTTTCCGGCATAGCCGTTGGGCGGCTTCTGCTTGGCCGCGAGCGGCTCCCACAGCCGGTGCACGGTGCCCTCGCCCACATCGCAGACCATCGCAATGATGTCTTCAGCCTTGATGCCGCGCGAAGCGAGCCGCCGCGCGCAGTCGATGTAGGGGTGGGTCATCGTTCCGCACGGATAGGGCTTAAACGCCAGCGTCTCGGTGACCCAGCGCGTTCCGAAATCGCCG
>CAZNSG010000058.1:0-17735 GCA_964575715.1 uncultured Hyphomicrobiales bacterium
CGTCGAGGGCTTCAATAACGTGCTGGCGCTGCGCCACGAGGTCGAGGGCGGAACCATGTCGGCGCCGGAGCGCTACATCGATTTGAGCTATTACGAGCGCGCGCTCAAGCGACTCGCACGCTGACGTTCAACCGGTGTAGGGTGGGCTAAGGCGCCAACGGGTCCGCGCGAAGCGCGGCCCGATGACAGGCTCCGCGCCGAGCCCACGCGGTCCAATCGCTCGCGTGCTTGTCGTAATGCGGTGGGCTTCGCCATAGCGCGTCAATGACGCGCGTGAACGCGCTTATGGCTCAGCCCACCCTACGGACTACTGCACCCCAAAGCGAGAATAAACCCAATGCCAAAAAACATGCTCGATGGCGGCCAGGTCATCGTCGATTATCTCATCCGCGAGAAGGTGCCCTACGCCTTCGGCCTGTGCGGCCACGGCAATATTCAGTTCATCGATGCGCTCTATGAGCGGCAAGCCGACATCAAGACGATCTCCGTGCACCACGAGACGGTCGCCGGTTTCATGGCGGATGTGTATTACCGCGTCTGCGGCCAGCCGGTGGCGACCTTCACTTCCTGCGGTCCCGGTTCGGTCAATCTGCCGATCGCGCTCGCCAACGCCTACCTCGATTCCGTGCCGTTCCTGGCGGTGACCGGCAATATCCCGACCAGCCAGTTCAATCGCGGCGCGTTCCAGGAACTCTATCGCCATTATCAGGCCGATTTTCCTTCCACCGTGCGCACCATGTGCAAGAAAGTGTTTCAGCCGACGCGCGGCGAAATGGTGCCGCTCGCCATCCGCCAGGCGTGGAAGACGATGGTCACGGGGCGGCCCGGGCCGGTGGTGCTCGATGTGCCGTTCGACGTCTTCAAGGAGGCCGCCGCCGAAGAAACGCCAAAGCCCGAAGATTGGAACGCCAATATCTCCTGCCGCTGCGGCGCCGATCCCGAAGGCGTCAAGCAAGCCGTTGACATGCTGCTCAAAGCCGAGCGGCCGGTGATCCTGGTGGGCCAGGGCGTAAAATACGGCGGCGCCGCCGCCGATCTGCTGGCGCTCGCCGAAAAGCTGCAAATTCCCGTGGCCTGGTCGGCCAGCGGCACCGGCGCGATCGATTCCAATCATCCGCTGGCGCTTGGGCTGGTCGCGCGCAACGGGCCCTATCAGTCCAATCATGCCGCGCGCACCGCCGACGTGCTGCTCGCGCTCGGCGTGCGCTTCGACGACCGCACGTCGAGTTCCTGGCTGCCGGGCTATTCCTTCACCATTCCGCCGACCAAGCTGATCCACGTCGACATCGACCCCGACGAGATCGCGCGCAATTATCCGGTCGCGCTCGGCTTGATGGCGGATGTGCGTACCTTCCTGCGCCAGATGCTGGGCGAACTTTCTGCGCGCAAGAACGTCGGCGAGAGCGCCGCAGCGCGCAAGCAATGGCTCAGCGTCATCGCCGGCTATCGCAAGCAATGGGACACCTATATCGCGCCGGGCTTTATCGAAGATGGCACGCCGATTCCGCCCCAGCGCGCGGTGCACGAGATCGACAAGGCGCTGCCCGAAGATGCAATCCTCGTGAGCGATATCGGCGTGCATCACAATTGGCTGCTGCAATTTTGCCAGCCGCGCCGCCCGGACTCGCTCATCGGCTCCATGGGCTTTGGCCCGATGGGATTTGGCGTCGCCGGCGTGCTGGGCGCGAAATTCGCGGCACCCGAGCGTCCGTGCGTATCGGTCTGCGGCGACGGCGCGTTCTTTATGCACGCGAGCGTGCTCGGCACCGCGGTCGAATACGCGCTGCCGGTGGTGTGGGTGGTGTGGAACAATTACGCCTATGCCTCGATCCGCGGCCTGCAGCGCGGCTATCTCGGCGGGCGCGAGCTTGCCACCGACTTTCGGCACCCGGCGACCGGCGCGCCCTACAACCCCGATTTCGCCGCCATGGCGCGCTCGGCCGGCGTTGACGGCGTGCGCGTCGACCGCGCCGGCGATCTCGGCGATGCGATAAGAATGGCGGTCGCCGCCAACAAACCGTATCTGATCGACGCCAACATCGGCGCCGACAAGAATCCAGGAGGCGCCGGCGTGTGGGAGCTGCCGGGTCTGGGGCAAAGCCAGCCGGCCTTCGGCGGGCGCTATCAGCCGGGCTAAGAATTCGAATTACCTCTCCCCGCTTGCGGGGAGAGGTCGACGCCCGCAGGGCGTCGGGTGAGGGGGCGTAGCAACATGCGTGGCGCAAAAGTTGTAAAAACCAAATTATCCCGGAGACTTCGCCGTGATTCTACGCACGCAGAATTGCTACTGTGGAATCGAATTAGATTGCGCGCGATTGGTGGCCATAAGATCGTCCGACAAGAATCAATTGGCCCATTTATCGTAGACTTCATCTGTCGCGAACAACGATTGATCATCGAGGTCGATGGTGGCCAGCACGCCACAGACAAACGTGATGCGATACGCGAGCAGTGGCTCACAAATCATCGCTACCGCGTGCTGCGCTTTTGGAATAACGAAGTCATCCAGAACATGAATGGAGTGCTGGAGACGATCGCCGCCGCACTTGACGCGGAAACGCCCCCTCACCCGGCCCTCGCCTTCGGCGAGGACCGACCTCTCCCCGCAAGCGGGGAGAGGTAAGCGCCGATAAGGAATTGATACAATGAGCACGACCTTCCCCGAAGAAGCAAAGAACTTCCGCCTGCTCGGACACGATGCGTCCGCCGCCTGGGGCGGCGGCAGTATCGTGGAAATCAACAAGGGCTTCGCCTATGTCGGCGGCGTCGGCAGCGCGAGCTTCAACGGGCCGGAAGGTTTTACCGTCCACGACGTGCGCGACCCGCGCAAACCGCGCAAGGTCGCCGAGGTAAAATCCCCGCCCGGCGTGCATTCGCACAAACTGCGCGTGGTCGACGGCGATATTCTCTATGTCAATTCCGAGCGGCTTTCCGGCGAGGCCGGCCGCAACGCGCGCACCGGGCTTTTCATTTTCGATATCAGCAAAGGCGGCGAGCCCAAGCAGATCGGCTTCTACGACACGCCGGGCACCGGCCCGCATCGCTTCTGGGTCGACAACAAGCGCAAGCTTGCCTTCCTGCCGAACAACGCGCCGGGCTGGAACAAGCGCGTGATCTGGACGCTGGACATCAGCGATCCGCTCAAGCCCGAGATCGTCAGCCAGTGGGGCTTGCCTTGGATGAAGGCAGACGGCAGCGGCGAGGAAGGCGACGCCGCCCCGCACGAAGAAGCCATCACGCTGCATGGCCCGCCCATGATCCGCGGCAACCGCATGTATTGCGCGTGGTGGGGCGGCGGCATTTCCATCATCGACTGCACGGATTTGCGCAACATGAAGCTCGCCGGCCACTTGTCCTGGGCGCCGCCGTTTCCCGGCTCCAACCACACCTGCTGGCCGATTGGCGAGCGCCCCTATCTCATTGTCACCGACGAAGCGCGCGGCAAACAGAAATACTGGGACGCGCAGTTCATGTGGGTGATCGACGCCCGCAAGGAGGATAAATTAATCCCGATCGCGACCTTCATGCCGGAGCGCGAGAAGTACTACAACCGCCCCGGCCGCTACGGCGCGCACAACATTTTGGAAAATCTTCCGGCGGAAGGGCCGTGGAAGGATCTGGTTTTTCTCACCTACTTCAACGCCGGCCTGCGCGCGGTCAATGTGAGCGATCCGTTCAATCCGAAAGAAGTCGGCTGCTACGTGCCGGCGCTCGACGGCGGCCGGCCGGCGGTGCAATCGAACGATATCGGCGCCGACGAGCACGGCCGGCTCTATCTGATCGACCGCGCCGGCGCCGGCATGCATATTCTGGAGTACACGGGGTAACCTGTTTCTCCCCGTCACCCTGAGGTGCTTGCGCGAAGCGCAAGCCTCGAAGGGCGACGGCCCGGCTGTTGCAACAGCGGGGCCGTTCATCCTTCGAGGCTCACCGCTGACGCGGCTCGCACCTCAGGATGACGGATTACCAGTTGGACGCGAGGAAATGAACAAATGGATCTTGGATTGAAAGACCGCGTCGCAATTGTCACCGGCGCAAGCCGCGGCATCGGCCGCGCCTGCGCAGCAGCACTCGCGGCCGAGGGCGCGCATGTGGTGCTCGCCAGCCTCGATCCGGCGCGCAATGCGGACGCGTGCGCGGCGCTTGCCCCCAAAGCGAGTGGCAGGCTGCTTGGCATCCCAACGGATCTTACCAAAGACGCCGCGGTGCGTGCGCTGTTCGAACGCAGCTTGAGCGAATTCGGCCGGCTCGATATTTTGGTGAATAATGCGGTGCATGTGGGCTCGGGAGATTTCTCCACGCTCGACGACGACAAGCTCGCCGAAACTTTTGAGCATAAATTGAACGGCACCGTGCGCTGCACGCGCTACGCCGTTCCCCATATGCGTGCGCGCAAATGGGGGCGCATCGTCAATATCGCGGGCGGCGCCGCCTGGCGCCCGCAGCTCGGCGCCATTACCGTGGGGCTCAACAATGCTGCGCTGCTGAATTTGACCGTGGCGCTGGCGACCGATCTCGGCAAGGATGGTATTCTGGTCAATGCCGTGGTGCCGAGCAGCATTCGCACCGAACGGCATGAAGAGAATATCCAGCAGGCGATGAAAAAGACCGGGAAATCGGAAGCCGAAGTGATGGCGCCGCGCACGTCGCGAATTCCGCTCGGACGCATGGGCACGTCCGCGGAGGTTGCCGCGGTGGTGGCGTTTCTGGCATCCGAGCAGGCTAGCTTTGTCACCGGCAGCACTTGGGCGGTGGATGGCGGCGCGTCGGCGCGGCTCTAAAGCTCGGCGGCGATGGCACCAAAGGCAATAAACCCAGATGCCGCTAGTCTTGCTGCTTCACCTCCGATTGCAGACAAACCAGCCCACCACGTGAAACGTCGCGATGTGCCAATCGCGTCTTTTTGTATGGCGCGTTACTTGTAGCCCGGATAGAGCGAAGCAAAATCCGGGATAAGCCTAAGAGCGACGGCACCGTTGGCCCCGGATTGCGCAGAAAGTGGGACACGATAAGGAGACGCGCTTACATCACAAGCTTCCACTGATACGAACCTGCACAACTTATCTTCTCGTGCTTCTCATCCTTAGGCCCGCCGCCTTGATGATAGCGGCCCCACGCAAGGCCATATGGCCATTTTCGGATTTCGATCTTCTCTACGAGCATGAATTTCCCAGCAGCGCCGTACCAGCTTTGTCTGACAACTTTGATCGGTAGCTTCCTGCCGTTCAGCTCCCACAACTCGAAAATATTGTGCCAGTCGCGCATCGGCACAGTCACCGAACCAAGCAGCTCCGGCTTGTCAGCAACCTGTCTTATCTTGCGCGCCTGTGTGAGCGCGTTATGACAAATTTGGCAGAGCGTGACGAGAGCCGATTCGGGTACGGTGCGTTGGCCTCTGTTCTTGGGATAGCCCCATCGGCTGATACCTTCGCTTTCTTTCGCTATCGGTCCCCAGTGATGCGCTTCAAGGGATTTTTCGGAACCGCAATTCCGGCAGCGCTGGCCGTCGCGTTCAAGAACTCTCAGTCGCAGCCGCGACCACCCGATCTCGACTTCGCCCTCCTCAATTTGTTCGGGCAGGCTCACAGAATTATCTCCCATGCTAAAGCTCCTTATGTGGCCGCAACGCAGCGTCAGCTACGTGCAAGCGGGCATAGTGGTTCAGGATTCGCGACGGGGAGGCGGTTGGATTACCGCTTGGTGTTTCTTAGACCCGTGAGTCCGGGCGTTCTTACTTCTTTGCCCATCGAGGCGAACTTGAGTGCATATCGATTCGGCTGACATGTCAACAATCGAGAAGCCGCGTCGTTATCAATGGCTGTCGCCAATGCGCAAATCCCGGCTCACCGGCGCCATCCGACACATGATCGCACCACCGTTACGGCGGGCTTAGGAGCTTGATCGGCGTCGGCTTGGGGTCAGTTTCGCCCATTCCACCGTGTCCGCCACATTTCTCCTGCTGATCGCATCGCAACCGATTTTGTGCCCGCGACCGCACGGGCGCAGGGGGATTTTCGAGGAGGCCGGCGCGGCGGTTGCCTTTCTGGCGTCCGGGCGTGCTAGTTTTGTCACCAGATATGCCTAGCAGGCGGACTGCGGGATATCGCCGAGGGTCTTAAAGTGTCGAATAACAGTCGAAGAACAAAGGAGAAGCCTGTGCGCAAGACATTTTCGGTTTTCCTGGCAAGTCTTGCGGCCGCTTTGTTCTTTGCCCTTTCCGCCATCGCCGCCGACTATCCGACGCGGACCGTCACCATCGTGGTTGCGTTCCCGCCCGGCGGTCCCAGCGACGTGCTGGCGCGCATCCTGGGCAGGAAGCTGGAACAGATTCTCGGCCAGCCGTTCATTGTCGAGAACCGGCCCGGCGCCGGCGGCAATATCGCGGCCGAGCAAGTCGCGCGCGCGGCGCCCGACGGCCACACTCTGCTCAACGGCAACAACAGCATCCTTGCCACCAACGCGGCGCTTTACAAGAAGATCAATTACGATGCGGAGCGCGATTTCATCCCGCTCAGCCTGATCGGCACGCAGGCCAATATCCTGGTGGTCAATCCGAAAGTGCCGGCCAATTCCATGGCCGAGCTGATCGCGCTCGCCAAAGTCAATCCGGGAAAACTGAATTTTGCTTCTTCGGGCTACGGCGCGGCGGCGCATCTTGCCGGCGAGCTGTTCAAGACCGAGGCCAAGATCGACATCGTGCATGTCGCCTACAAGGGCGCGGCACCCGCACTGCAAGAGCTGATCGGGGGACAGACGCAGATGATGTTCGCAACGGCCGCCTCCGTGGTCGGCCACATCAGGAGCGGCCTGGTGCGGCCGCTGGCGGTCACCACCCCCAAGCGCACCGCCATACTGCCGGACATTGCCACGGTGGACGAACTCGGGCTCAAGGGTTTTGATGCCACCACCTGGCACGGCCTGGTGGCACCAGCCGGCACGCCGAAGGACGTGACTGACAAGCTCAGCCGCGCGATCGTGACCGCGCTCAACGATCCCGCCGTGCGAAAATCATTGGGCGACCTTGGCGTCGATATCGTCGGCAATTCGCCGGCCGAATTCGCCGCCTACATCAAGGCCGAGATCCCGAAATGGACCGCGGTGGTGAAAGCCTCCGGCGCGCAGGTGGATTGACAAAAAGCACGCGCCATCCGCGCGCCGTTTTGCACATGCGAAATATAATTCTGACGGCAGACGCGGCACGGTCGATGGAAACAAGATTGTCCATTGCGTGTGCCTTGGAACGCGCCTTGGAAAAAGCTAGGCTGCTGGCGATGGCGGCTTTTCCCCAAGACAGCACTCAACCCGGACCGGATCGTGGGACTGGAGACCATCGCCAGAGATGCAGTGGATATGAAATTCACGATGGCACCATTGACCAAGGAACAATTTGCCGAGCAGGTGCAGATTCCACCACGCTAATACAGGTTCAGACACGGAGTTGAAAAATCATGCAGGAAGCAATCCGCAAGAAGAAAACAGAGCCAGCCACGGACCGGCCGCGCGATCTGCGCGAAACGCTGGAGCGGCTTCGATCCGAAGGCGACCTGATCGAGACCGACAAACCGGTCAATCCCGATCTGGAAATCACCGGTTTGCAGAAACATCTCGATGGCGGCTGCCCGGTGCTATTCAACAACGTCAAGGGCAAGCCGCATCATCGCGTGGTCACCAATCTGTTCGGCGACATGAACGTGATCAACAAGATGTTCGGCTGGGCGAACGACGTGGAGCGCACCGGCAAACTGGCGCACGCGCTCTCGCATCCGCTCAAGCCGGTGGAGATTCCACAGAACCAGGCGCCCTGCCAGGAACACGTCATCGAAAAACCCGACGACGTGAACACGTACATGGTGCCGATCCGGCACACCGCCTACGAGCCCGAACTCACCGTCGGCTCGGGCATCCGCTGCGTCACCGGCGCGCAGTTCGATGGCGGCTCGGACCTCGGCTACAACCGCATGAATTTCCGCTGGGGCAACGTCGGCACGTTCCAGATCTCGCCCGGCTCGCACATGTGGCAGGTGGTCAACAAATATTACAAGGAGAACGAGCCGGTGCCGATCACCATGTGCTTTGGCGTGCCGCCGGCGTGCACGCTTTTGGCCGGCGCCGGCTTCGACTACGCCATCCTGCCCATGGGCTGCGACGAGATCGGCATTGCCGGCGCGGTGCAGGGCGCGCCCATTCGACTCGTGAAGGCGCGCACGGTCGACGCCATGGCGCTCGCCGACGCCGAGTTGGTGCTCGAAGGCTATGTCAATCCGCGCGACCGCCGCTTCGAGACCAAGGAAGCGGAGGATGCCGGCGTGCAGGGCCGCTACCATTTCCACCCCGAATGGGCGGGCTACATGGGCAAGTCGTACAAGGCGCCGACTTTCCACGTCACCGCGGTGACCATGCGCAAGCCTGAGACCAAGCCGATCATCTACTGCCTCGGCGTGCACATGCTCGACGACCACAACATCGACACCACGGTGCGCGAGTCGGCGATCTTCGAGCTGTGCAACCGCTTGCAACCCGGCATCGTGCAGGACGTGGTGATCCCCTACTGCATGACCGACTGGGGCGGCTGCATCATTCAAGTAAAGAAACGCCACAAGATCGACGAAGGCTGGCAGCGCAATTTCCTCGGCGCCATTCTCGCCTGCTCGCAGGGCATGCGGCTGGCGATCGCCGTGTCCGAGGACACCGATCCCTATTCCATGGACGACGTGATGTGGTGCCTGACCACGCGCGTCAACCCCAAGACCGACATCCTCAACCCGATCCCCGGCGGGCGCGGGCAGACGTTCATGCCGGCCGAGCGCATGACCGCGGGCGAGAAGCAATGGACCGCCTCGAACACCCATTTCGAGGGCGGCATGGGCATCGATGCCACGGTTCCATTTGGTTATGAGAGCGACTTCATGCGGCCAGTCTATCCGGTCGATAAGGTGAAGCCGGAGGATTTCTTCGCGCAGAAGGATATCGAGAACGCGAAATCGCGCATGGTCGGCTGGGTGAAGTCGCTGGCCAGAACGGGGAGATAGCCCGGCATCAACCGGTGTAACTCGGTAATTGCCGCCCTAGAGTACACGCGGTATCCATCGCTTCACCCGCGCTCGATAAGCGTCGTATTCGGTGCCGAAGATTCTTTCGAGCCGTGCTTCGTCCCGCAGCACGCGGAGGTGAAACCAGACCGCGCGGCCGGCAAGCACGATCAGCGCGAACCACGACCAGAGCGTGAGCGCAAGCCCGAGCAGAAAGATGAGGTGGCCGAGATACATCGGATTGCGCGTATAATAGTAGATTCCGGAGGCGATGATCCGATCCGGCGGCACTTCCATGCCGCGACTGCCGTCGGCGCGCGGTAGACGATAGCGTCCGATCAACAAGTATTGCAGATATCCCCACGCCATGAGCGGCGCGCCCCAGGCGACGATGGTCAGTCGGCCGCGATTGAGCACAAGCTCGAAGGCGATCACCGCGAGCGGACACAGGATGAAGGTCTGCACTGGCGTCCATCCGAGCCAGCGCCAGACTTGGCGTGCGATGTTTCGCATGTCTTTCCTCGCGCTCGGTCCGAACCCTAGTCCGCTTTCATGCTGGCTGCCCGGATCACCTTGCCCCACTTCGCGGTTTCGTCCGCGATGAGCTTGCCGAAGTCGGCGGGCGAGCCAGCAAGCACCGTGCCGCCCGTATTGGCGACCCGAGCCTTCATCTTGGAGTCGGCGAGGAACGCGTTGATTTCCTTGTTGAGGTTCTCGACTATTTCGACGGGCGTGTTCTTTGGCGCGCCGACGCCATACCACGCGCTCGCCTCGTAGCCCGGCACGAATTCGCCCACGGTCGGGATATCCGGCAGCGCCTCCGAGCGCATCACGGTGGTCACCGCCAACGGCCGCAGCTTGCCGGCTCTGATGTAATCAATTATCGAGGGCATGCCGGCGAACATGACATGCACCTGTCCGCTGAACAGGTCGGTAATCGCCGGCGGCGACCCGCGATAAGGCACGTGGACCAGATTGATGCGGGTCATCGTCTTGAACAATTCGCCGGCCATATGGGACGCGCCGCCAATGCCGGCCGACGCCATGCTGAGTTTGGCCGGATTGGCCTTGGCATAGGCGATGAATTCCGGAACCGTCTTGGTTGGAACTGTTGGATGCACCACCAGGACGCTGGCCTCGCGGCTGATGCCCGCGACCGGCGCGATGTCGCGGATGAAATTGTAGTTGAGCTTCTCGTAGAGCGTCGCGTTGGTCGCGGCCGCTGAGTTGAACATCAGGAGCGTATAGCCGTCGGCAGGCGCGCGCACGACCGCCTCAGTGCCGAGAGTGCCGCCGGCGCCCGGCCTGTTCTCGATAATGAATGGCTGACCAAGCCGCTCCGACAGCCGTTGACCGATCAGGCGCGCGAGAATGTCAGCCGTGCCACCAGCGGCCAAGCCGCTAATCCAGCGCACCGGCTTTGTCGGATACGATTGCGCCCAGGCGAAGCGCGCGGCGGCCGGGAGAGCGGCAGCACCCGCTGCCAGCTGCAGAAATCGACGGCGTGGAAGTTTCATGGCGTTCTCCTCTTGTCACCTTGACCTCGGACGATAGCCGATGCCGTCATAAGCCCATAATGCTATTGTCTGATGATGTCATAACAACAACACATGGGTGCCGCCATGCAACTGAGCGATCGCATCGGACGCCGGATGAAGCTGCAAGACCTGCACGTCCTCATGACCGTGGTGCAGGCCGGCAGCATGGGTCGGGCGGCGCAACGCCTCAACATCTCACAGCCCGCCATTTCGCGATCGATCGCGGAACTGGAGCATGCGCTCGGCGTCCGCCTGCTCGACCGCCACCGCCAAGGCGTCGAGCCGACCGAGTACGGTCGCGCGCTGCTCGATTGCGGTGCGGCCGTATTCGACGAGCTGCGCCAGGGCGTGAAAAAGATCGAGTTTCTCGCCGACCCTGCGTCCGGGGAAGTGCGGATCGGAAGCAGCACCTTTCTAGCCGCCAGCTTCGTTTCCGCTGTCGTCGATCGGCTCTCCCGGCGCTATCCGCGCATCGTGTTTCATCTCGTGACCACACACACGACTTCAGTGCACCGTGAACTGGCCGAGCGTAACGTCGACCTCGTGATCGCACGGAAAGCCGGCTCCCTAGCCGACGAGCAACTGGATTTCGAGTTTCTCTTTGACGACTTGTATGTCGTCGCGGCGGGCGTGCAAAGTCCGTGGGTGCGGCGTCGCAGGATTGAGCTTACCGAGCTGGCGAATGAATTGTGGGTGCTGCCACCGCCAGAAGGCGCGGCTGGGTCAGTCGCAATGGAAGCCTTTCGCACTAGCGGGCTCGATTATCCTCGTGCGGCCGTGGTCGTCGCTCCCCCCGAGGTGCGTATGAGGCTCCTGGCGACCGGCCGCTTTCTTTCGATTTTCCCGGCTTCGGTATTGAGATTCTCCGCCGGGCACCCGGAGATCAAGGTCTTGCATGTTGAACCGCCACTTGCCCGCGTGCCAACCGGCATCGTCACGCTGAAGAACCGCACGCTCAGCCCGGTCGCGCAGCTTTTCACCGAACACGCCCGCGAGGTCGCGAAGCCACTGGCGAGGACGGGGAGATAATTTTCTGGTCATTCCGGGGCGCGGGCGAAGCCCGCGAACCCGGAATCCATGTTCTTAGTTTGTGCGACAGCTGCAACTGCGGTGCTTATGGATTCCGGCCCTCGCTCCCCTGGATCAAGTCCGGGGTCGCTCGGCCGGAATGACGAAGAAATGATTCCACCAGCGCCTTGCGGTCGAGCTTGCCGCGCTCGGTTTTTGGCAATGCTGCACTCAGCACAATTCGTTTCGGCGCCTTGAACGCCGGTAGCATGGCGTTGCAATGGCGCAGGATGTCGTCCGCGCCGATGCTCGCGCCCGGCCGCAGCACCACATAGGCGACCACTTCTTCGCCATAGACCCGATCGGGCACGCCCACCGTCGCCGCCTCGATCACGTCCGCCTGCTGCATCAAGATCGAGTCGATCTCCACCGGCGAGATGTTGACCCCGCCGCGGATGATCAGCTCCTTCTCGCGCCCGGTCAGCCGCAGAAAGCCTTCCGCATCGAGACTGCCGAGATCGCCGGTACGGATACGCCCGCGGCTATTGACCTTCACCGAGCCGTCCTCGGCGAGATAGCGGTAGTCGTTGTCGGCGAATGCGCCGATCTCGACCTGGCCGATCTCGCCGACCGGCAGGCGCATTCCCTGCCCATCGACAATCGTCAAGTTGTGATAGGGCAGCGGCCGCCCGGCCGTGCCAAAGCGGCGCTCCTCGCCGGTCACCGCCGCGATCCAGCCGGTCTCGCTCGAGCCGTAGCCCTGCGCAACCGCAATGCCGAAGCGTTGTTCGAAGCGCCGCCATTCCTCCACCGTCAGCGGCGCCGAGCTTGAGGTGATGTAGCGCAGCGCGGGCAGATCGCCGCGCCGCACTGCATCGTCGCCGTTGAGCAACAGGTTAAGCGTGGTGGGATTGCCGGTCGCGACGGTCGCGCCATAGCGCTTGATGTGCGCGAAAAACCGGCTGCGCGAGAATCGCGTTCCTAAGATCAGCGTCGCTCCGCAATAGAGCGGCGGCAGCGCGCTCAGCGTCTGCGCCGAGCACCAGTTGAAGGAGCGAAAATCGTAAATGCGATCCTCGGCGGTCAGGCCAAAACCTTCCGCCGTCGGCTGGGCGTTGGCCAACAGCTCGCGAAAGCTCAGGATCACGCCCTTCGGCCGCTCGCTGGTGCCGGAGGTGAACAGGATCACGGCATCGTCGGTCGGCCTGGCGGCGAGAGGCGCATCGCTCGGCGCGCTATTTGCAACAGCGGCATAAAATGAATCCGGCGCCGGACGATCCCATAGTCCAAGCGCAAGACAAGGCGCCGACACTTGCGCCAGCAATTCGTCGAGCTGCAATCCGGCCTCGTAAAGCACCAGCCGGGCATTGAGCCGCGCAAAAATATTGTCAAGCTGATTGCGGTTCATTTCCACATGCACGGTGCAGATGGTGGCGCCATACGCCATCACGCCGAAATAACAGGCAAGATGCTCGATGGAATTGTTGGAGAGCAATACGACGCGCTCGTTGGCGCCAATCCCCTGCCCGCGCAGATACGCCGCCATGCGGCGCGTCAATTCCCGCAATTGACCGTAACTGATGCTGCGCCCGTCATCGGCGCAAACGATGAAAGGCTTATCCGGATCGCGCGCGGCCGCCCGCTCGATCCAGTAGCGCAGCAGTTGCGGACCGGCCTCGTTTGAGGGCAGTGGGTCTGATATGGTCATGGCGCGATTTTTACGGCATTAGAATAACAACACAAGAACCGCAGCACCAAATGAGGCGACCGAACAATGGCAGCCAATATCAATCCCAATCCCTTCACCACCCGGCCCGAGATCGAGGGCACGTTCGGCGTGGTCGCCTCCACCCATTGGATCGCCACCGCGGTAGGCATGGGAACGCTGGAGCGGGGCGGCAATGCCTTCGATGCCGCGGTCGCCACCGCTTTCACGCTGCAGGTGGTCGAGCCGCATCTCAACGGCCCGGGCGGCGACGTGCCGGTGATCCTCTATGACGTGCGCAAGAGCAAGCCGGAAGTGATCTGCGGCCAGGGTCCGGCGCCGGCGCGCGCCACCATCGCGCATTACCGCGGCGAAGACCTCGACATGGTGCCGGGCACCGGACTGCTCGCGGCGTGCGTTCCGGGCACGTTCGAGACCTGGATGATGCTGCTGCGCGATTATGGCACCCTGCGGCTCTCCGACGTGCTCGCGCCCGCGATCGGCTATGCGCAGAGCGGCCATCCGCTGGTCGAACGCGCCAATGCCACGATTGCGACCGTGGAGCAATTGTTCCGCCAACATTGGCCGACATCGGCTGCGGTCTATCTGCCCGGCGGCAAGGTGCCGGCGACCGGAACGCTGTTTTCCAACAAGACGCTCGCCGCCACTTACACGCGCGTACTCAAGGAAGCCGAAAGCGCAGGTTCCAATCGCGAGCAGCAGATCGAGCGCGCGCGCAAAATCTGGTCGCAAGGATTCGTGGCGGAAGCCATCGATAAATTCTGCCGCACGCAGGATGTGATGGACACGAGCGGACAGCCGCATCGCGGCGTGCTCACCGGCGACGACATGGCGCGCTGGCAGCCCCGCGTGGAAGCGCCGCTCACCTACGACTATGGCCGCTACACCGTGTGCAAGCCCGGCGCCTGGAGCCAGGGACCGGTGATGCTGCAGCAGCTTGCCTTGCTCAAAGGTTTTTCGCTCGACGGCCTCGACATGGTCGGGCCCGATTTCATCCATCTCGTGGTAGAATGTTCGAAGCTCGCCTATGCCGACCGCGAAAAATTCTATGGCGACCCGGATTTCGTCGAAGTGCCGATGACCACGCTGCTGTCGGATGCCTATAACGCCGAGCGGCGCAAGCTGGTCACCGACAAAGCTTCGCTCGACCAGCGCCCCGGTTCGGTCGAGGGCTTTGGCTCCGTGCTCAAGCTGCGGCGCGAGGAAGGCCAAAGGCAAGGTCTCGGCGCGCTGGGCGCGGGCGAACCCACGGCCGGACGGCTTGGAGAGATGCGCGGCGACACCGTGCATTTCGACATCGTCGATCGGGCCGGCAACATGGTCTCAGCGACGCCGTCCGGCGGCTGGCTGCAATCGTCGCCGGTCATTCCGGAGCTTGGCTTTTGTCTGGGCACGCGCGCGCAGATGTTCTGGCTGGAGGAAGGCCACCCAGCCGCGCTGGCGCCGGGAAAACGCCCGCGCACGACGCTCTCGCCCACGCTGGCGTTGCGCGATGGCGAGCAGTACATGGCCTGGGGCACGCCCGGCGGCGATCAGCAGGACCAGTGGACCACGCAGTTCTTCCTGCGTCACGTGCACGCCAATCTCAACCTGCAGGAAGCGATCGACGCACCGGCTTGGCATTCCGAACATTTCCCGATCTCGTTCTGGCCGCGCACCGCACGGCCCGGTGTGTTGCAGATCGAGGGCCGGGTGCCCAAGGCGACGCGCGACGAGTTGCAACGGCGCGGGCACATCATCGAGGTCGAGCCGGATTGGTCGGAAGGCCGGCTCACCGCAGCATCAAAGCTCGGGCCCCGCCGGCGCGCCGCCGCCAACCCGCGCGGCATGCAGGGCTACGCCGCGGGCCGATGACGCACATAACGCCACAAAAGCGGCGCGGTCGAATATGACCCAATGTGCTGACCAACAATCTGCCGCTGCCGAATTGCTTCTCACCGTTTGACGTAGTATATTCTTGCCATGATCCGGTCGTGGCGCAATGCGACAAGCCGCAAGGTTTGGGAGGGTCAGCAGCCCAACCAATTTCGCGGCCTGGACTTCATCGCGGCAGAGGATCTGTTGCTGGCCTTGAACGTTGCCAAGACGTTGCATGACTTGAGCCCGCTTAAGAGTATCGCGCTGCACAAGCTCAAGGGCGACCGGAAAGGGCAATGGGCAATGACTGTGAACGCCCGCTGGCGCATCTGCTTCGAGTTTCGGGAGGGCGATGCTTATAATGTTGAGATCGTCGACTATCACAGAGGATAGAACCATGGCTCCTGTTGCACATCCCGGCCGACTTCTAAAGCGCGAGCTAGCGGCCCGCGTGCTGAGTGCCAACCGGCTTGCGCTCAACCTTGGCGTACCGTCAGGCCGCATCACCGACATCCTCAACGGGCGGCGCTCGATCACCGCCGACACGGCCGTGCGTCTCGGGCGTTATTTCGGCAACAGCGCGCAGTTTTGGCTCGACCTGCAGAGCCAGTATGACATCTCTACGGTCGAGCGCGCGCATGGTGCGGCGATCAAGAAGCGCGTGCAGCCCGCGGACGCGGCTTGATCCAACTATCGTTCCGGCGAACGATCTATGAACGGGCTACGTAGTGTTATGAGAAAATCCAGAGAGTGAATAAACGGAAGGAGCAAGCGTGGGCGCCAAGCATTTCGGCGCGCGGGTAACGCGCACGGAGGACCCGGCGCTGCTCACCGGGCGCGCCCGTTACGTCGACGACATCAAGCTGCCCGGCACGTTGCACGCCTGCTTCGTACGCAGCCCGCACGCGCATGCGCGCATCCGCGCCATCGGCACCAAGGCGGCACGGGCAATGCCCGGCATTCATGCCGTGCTCATTGCCGACGATCTGCCCCCGCGCATGGCGAGCGGGCAGATTCCGATGCTGGTTCCCAATCCTGCGATCAAGATCGCGCGCACGCAGTTGGCGCTCGCGCGCGAGGAAGTCTGCTATGTCGGCCAGACCATTGCCGTGGTGGTGGCGGAGAACCGCTATGTGGCGGAGGACGCCGCCGCCGCCGTCAAGATCGATTTCGATGTTTTGCCGGCGGTGAGCGACCCGCGCGATGCGGCCAAGCCGGGTGCGGCGCGCGTGCACAGTGATCTTGCCTCCAACATCGCCGCCTTTGTTCCTATGGGCTATGGCGACGTCGATGCGGCATTCAAAAACGCGCCGCATGTGTACGAGGAGGAAATATTCCAGCATCGCGGCGGCGCCATGTCGCTGGAAGGCCGCGCCGTGCTCGCGCGCCACGATCCGGCAACCGACATGCTCGAAGTTTGGTCCTCGACCCAGACCCCGCACCTTGGCCGCGGCACGCTCGCCGATCTGTTCGAGCGCGATCTCGAATCCATCCGCGTGATCGCGCCCTTTGTCGGCGGCGGTTTTGGCACCAAGGCGCCGTTCTATGCCGAGGAAGCAGTCATTCCGGCCGCGGCGATGAAGCTCGGCCGGCCGGTGAAATGGATCGAGGACCGGCGCGAGCATTTCATTTCAGCAACGCAAGAGCGCGACCAGTATTGGAAGGTCGCCATTGCGGTCGACAAAGAGGGAAAAATCCTGGCCTTGCGCGGCACCATGCTGCACGACACCGGCGCCTATGTGCCCTGGGGCATCATCGTACCCTATATCGCGGCGACGACGTTTCCCGGCCCCTATGTGGTGCCGGCCTATAAGTTCGAAGTGACGGTGGCGCTCACCAACCGGGTGCCGACCACGGTGGTGCGCGGCGCCGGCCGGCCGCAGGCGGTGTTCGCCATGGAGCGGCTGATCGACCGGGTGGCGCATGAGTTGCGCATCGACCGCGCCGAGGTCCGCCGGCGCAATATTATACAGCCCAAACAGATGCCCTACTCGGTCGGGCTCACGTTTCGCGATGGCAAACCGCTGGTCTATGCCAGCGGCGATTTTCCCAGGAGTCAGGAGCGCGCCATAGCGCTTGCCGACTACGAAGGATTTCGCGCGCGGCAGGCAAAGGCGCGCGCGCAAGGCAAATATATTGGTATCGGCATCGGCAATTATGTCGAGGGCACCGGCTTGGGGCCGTTCGAGGGCGTCACCGTGCGCGTGCTGCCGAACGGCAAAGTGGCGGTCGCCACAGGCGCCACCAACCAGGGCCAGGGCCAGCAGACGACGCTATCGCAGATCATTGCCGACAATCTCGGCTGCCGGATTGAAGACATAGTCATGACTGTCGGCGACACCGGCGCGATTGCGCAAGGCATCGGCGCGTTTGCCAGCCGGCAGGCAATCAACGCCGGCAACTCGGCCATGATGGCCGGCGAAAATGTGCGCGGGCAGATTGTTGCGCTTGCCGCCCGCGCGCTCGGCGTGCTGGAAAGCATGATCGATGTGGAGGACGGCCGCGCCAGCGCGCGCGGCGGCAACAAGCCGTCGCTCAGCTTCGGCGAGCTTTCGCGCCTCGCCCAGGGCATGCCGG
>CAZNSG010000059.1:0-5561 GCA_964575715.1 uncultured Hyphomicrobiales bacterium
AATCGAAGGCTTCAGCCACTTCGTTACCTCCATGACTGCTCCGATTGCTTCCGGCTGGAGCGGTTGCCGGGTGGGGCTTGCACCCACTGGAAAACGCCGCCTTGTCACGGCGCACACCCCAAGCAGTCATGCGCGGCTCGAAATTGTTGCAGAGCAAATTAACATTGGAACCCTATTCCGGCAGTCGCAATTTCCTGATTTGATCGATGAAATTACAAGCCAAAATTGAAGCGGTCCCTGCATGCGGCGGTGGTTTCTCAGCTACAATACCCAGGACCTGAGGCTCACCGAGAGCCTTAAGGCCGCGCTTGCGCGCAAGGACCCTGAGGCTACGTTTTTCTTCGCACCCGAGAGCTTGCGTGCCGGCAGCTTCTGGCTGCCTGCACTGGCGAAGGAAATCGCCGAGGCCAATGTTTTCGTTTTAGTCATCGGGGAAAACAAGATCGGGCGGTGGCAGACGCCCGAGTACTACGAGGCTTTCGATAAGCATGTGAAGACGCCGGGCTTTCCGGTCATCCTAGTGCTGCTCGACGGTCAACCCGCCCCGGGACTGGAATTCCTGCATCAGCTGCATTGGATCGTCACCAAGGACCCCTCGTCCGAGCAGACCGTCGCAAAACTGATGGACGCGGTGGCAGGCGGCGGAACGCGGCAAGGCGAGCTGTGGCGGCACGCGGCGCCCTATCGCGGCCTTGCCGCCATGACCGAGACGGACAGCGACTACTTTTTTGGCCGGACACGCGAAACCGTCGAGGTGATCAAGGTGCTTGAGTCAGCACCCGACAAGCTTCCTATAATTCTCGGCAATTCGGGGGTTGGCAAATCGTCGTTGGCGCAGGCTGGCGTGCTGGCTTCGCTGTCGCGGCAAGCTTGGTCTGAGCGTTTCGAAAATGCCGGTCCGTGGCCGCAGGCCTTTGCCGACAGTCGCCGTTGGTGCTTTATAAAGCTACGTCCGGGAACCGAGCCGCTCAAGGCACTCATTGATCCCTTTCTGCGTACCTGGCAGTTCGAGGCGACCGATCCGCTTTGGTCGAAGCGGCAAGCGGAGTGGCTGGAAGGGCTCCTCGACGGCAAGCTGAGCCTTCGCCACCTCCTGGACGCGACCGAACGTCGCTATGAGGAACTGCAACAGCCGAAGCCGCCCGCGTTCTTCCTCTACATCGATCAGGGCGAGGAGCTTTATGTTCGTTCCGAGGAACACCAACGCCGCTGCTTCTCGGAGGTGATAGCGCACGGTCTTGGTGACCCGCGCTTGCACGCGCTCATGAGCATGCGATCCGATTTTCTCGGCAAGCTGCAAAATGACGAGCCGCTTTATGCGGCACATAGACAGATAAATGTGCCGCCGCTGCGCGAGGCCGAACTACGAGAGGTCGTGAGCCGGCCGGCAAAGCTTCTCAAGGCCGAATTCGAGACCAAACGCCTAGCGGCTGATATCGCCCAGCGTGCGGCAGCGGAGTCAACAAAGGATGCCGGTGCGCTGCCGCTGCTGTCTTATCTGCTCGACGACATGTGGACGCAGATGGTCAAGCGCGGCGACGGCATGCTGAGATTGCCGGCGGAGGCGATTGAGCTTGGCAGCGTGCTGGTAGAGCGCGCCGATGCCTTCCTTGCCCGCGATACCCAATCCGAGGACAAGCTACGACGTATTTTCACGCTCAAACTTGCCACAGTCCGCGAGGACGGCGAGCCGACGCGGCGTCGTGCATTGCGCGCTGAGTTCACGGACGAGGAATGGCGTCTGGTATCCGAGCTTGCCGACCATCCCTACCGGCTGCTCATCACCGGAACACCGGAGGCCGGCGAAACGGCGGTGACGCCGCAGACCAACGCAACCCATGTAAAAGGCACGCCGGTAGCCGGTGAGCCCTATGCGGAGGTGGCGCATGAAGCCATCTTCCGTCGCTGGGGCAAGCTGCGGGAATGGATCGCCGCCGAGCGCGAATTCCTCGCTTGGCGAAGCGGTCTCGAAGCGGCACAACGAGCGTGGCACGCAGCACCGGATGGCGCCAAGAACAACGCGCTGCTCATGGGCTTGGCACTGACGCAAGGGCAAGGCTGGCTCGCAAAGCGCGCGGATGATCTGTCGCAGGCGGATCGGGAGTTCATCGACCGCAGCATCAAGCACCGGTGGAACCAGCGCGTTCGCGCCGTCGCGGGCGTGCTGGGGCTTGTCATCGTTGTAGGGCTGGGCGTGTTGGGCTGGGAGAAAAGCGAAGACCTGAAACTGCGGTGGGATGTGTGGCGGAATGTTCTCTCGACAAAGGCGGAAGGATCGCTATTGGCGAAACAGGAATTCAAGGAATGCAGCCAATGCCCGGTGATGGTGGTCGTGTCGGCAGGCGAATTCATGATGGGAGAAAAGAGCGATCAGCATAAGGTTACGATTGCCAAACCGTTTGCCGTCTCTAAGTTCGAGATGACGTTCGACGATTGGGATGCCTGCGTTGTATTTGCCGGCTGCGGTCAGGTTTCTGACAGCGGCTGGGGACGCGGAAATCGACCGGTGATCAACGTGACATGGGACGATGCCAAGAAATACGTTGCTTGGCTTTCCAAGCTGACCGGAAAATCATATCGGCTGCTTACTGAGGCTGAATGGGAATATGCGGCGCGCGCCGGCAGCACGACGGCCTTTTCCTGGGGCGACGACATCGGCATGGGGAACGCCAACTGCGACGGCTGCGGCAGTCAGTGGGACCGCAAACAAACGGCTCCGGTCGGCTCGTTCGCCGCCAATGCCTTCGGCCTGCACGATATGCACGGCAACGTATGGGAGTGGGTTGAGGATTGTTGGAATGATAATTCCAAGCGCACTGGGGCAGCAGTCGAATCGCACTACCAGTTCCTGTTGTGGCTGATCCCAGCAATCGAAAAGTTCCCAAGAGCGCACAAATTCACGGTCGGGGAACGGATCGAAAGAACCGCGCTCGACGTTCTCGAAGCTCTGATCGAGGCCACCTACACCAAGGAACGCTTGCAACACCTACGCCAAGCAAACCTGGGGATCGAGAAGCTACGCTTCTTGCTCCGACTCGCTACCGATCTGAAAGTGCTGGACCGAGATCGCTATGAGCACGCGGCTCGCACGCTTGACGAAACGGGACGCCAGATCGGCGGATGGCTGAAGGCGAACAGCGCCTTAAACAGGGAAGCGGAACGCAGTAAATATGCCGCGACGGCATGACCACCTGTTCGGTCGGATCGCCAATTTCCAGGCATTGCACGCCGCTGCCCGTCGGGCGATCAAGGGCAAACGCAAAAAGCCTGGTGCGGCGTCGTTCTTCGCCAATCTGGAAGGCGAGCTTCTTGCATTGGAGAGACAGCTTCACGATCGTGTCTACCGCCCGGGCCGCTACGTAGCCTTCGAGGTCAATGACCCCAAAAAGCGTATGGTCTCGGCCGCCCCGTTTCGGGACCGCGTTGTGCATCATGCGCTGTGTGCAGTCGTGGAGCCGATCTTCGAGGCCGGGTTCATTGACCACACGTTCGCCAACCGGATCGGCAAGGGCACGCATCGGGCAATCGACGCCTACGAGCATTATCGCGACCGGCACGCCCACGTTCTACGCTGCGACATCTACCGCTATTTTCCGGCGATTGACCACGCGATCCTCAAATCCGCCTTCCACCGCCGCATTGTTTGCCCGGCTACGCTGGCGCTTCTGGATTTGATCGTTGATGGCTCGAATGCGCAGGAGCCGGTCAATCTCTATTTCGACGGTGACGATCTCTTTTCACCGATACAGCGCTGTCGCGGCCTGCCAATTGGCAATCTGACCAGCCAGTTCTTTGCGAACCTATATCTCGATGGCTTCGATCACTTCGTCACCGAAATACTGCACGCGCCTTATGTGCGCTACGTCGATGACTTTGCACTGTTCCACAATGACCCTGCGGTATTGGCGGACTGGCGGTTACGGATCGAAAAATATCTTGCTGGCCGACGGCTCAAGCTACATCCGCACAAGACCATGATATTGTCGTGCACCGAGCCGTCGCAGTTCCTCGGTTACGAACTCCATGCCGACAACCGTCGGCGCCTCCTCAATGACAACGTGCTGCGTTTTCGCAATCGCCTGCGCGGTCTGCGCGACCAGTGGCGCGCGGGAACGATTGAGCTGGGCGATGTCATTGCGCGTGTGGGAGCCTGGATTGCTCACGCTCAACATGCAAATACGTGGCGCTTGCGCCATGCGATCTTCCGGGGCGGCTGGTTCGATCCGGCCAATACCCTTGAAGCCTGGACGGCCCCTTGTCGCCGTGTCCTGCGCGGCGGTTCCTGGAACGACAATCCACAGAACCTCCGCTCGGCCAACCGCAACAGGAACACCACCGATAACCGGAACAACAACATCGGCTTCCGCCTCGGGAGTACGCTTTCCGCCAGAGCCGGTGCGATCACGGTCGCATCGGGCGCGCACTAAGCGTCCAGGGCTGTCCATGATGAGCACGGTCGGGGCCCGCGTCGAGATGGGCGTCCGATACCACGGCGGCGCTTGTCCTGGCTCACGCGTGGGGCGACAGGCGCCGCCGGTTTGTTTGCGGCACGCATGGGGATTCCGCGACAGTCAAGCATGCAGTTTTGTGCGGTGCATTTTGGTTGAGATTGGCACCAAACGGACTCGACGCGGACATCGTCGTTGACGACTATGCTATGCAGAGAGTCATTTTCAGTCAGGACATGTTGTATGAATGTTCTCACGGTCATCTCGCCTGGGTTAAAAGTTCTCTTCGAGCGCGTCGGCAAGCCGGAGGTCATCAATCGGCCAGACTTTTTTCGGTTCAGCGGGATGGGGGCGGTGATAGCCTGCAATCACGTTGGCTGGGCGGACAGCCTATGGATGGCCTATGCCGTTTACCCAAGACAGCTGCGATATATGTCAAAGCAGGAGCTTTTCCGTTCGACACTATCACGATGGGTCTTGGAGCACGGCGGTTCCGTTCCGATTGACCGCATAGACCCGTCGCCAAGTTCGATCAAGACTGCCGTCGATATTCTGCAGCGCGGTGAAATCATCCTAATCTTCCCGAGCGGCACGCGCGGCGCGGAAAATATTGCCTTCAAGCGCGGGGCTGCGACGATCGCGCTTCACGCTCGTGTCCCACTTGTGCCCGCCTTCTTTCAAGGCCCGGAGCAGATGCAAGTCGCGCATTTCCTGCACCGACCTCTTATCCGGGTGACATTCGGGTCGCCGATCCCGACAGCGGGGTTGCCGATTGGGAAGTTGACGACGATTGATCTCACGCGGCAGCTCCAAGCAGCAATCGGTGAACTAAGATCGATCGCGGACTCTAAGCTGTCTGCCGCCTAGATCGCTCGCGCCGACGAGGTAATCGAATAACGTTGCAGTTTTGCTGCGGTGCATTTGGTCGAAAGTGGCACCTTTCGACGTTCGCCGCGGCGCAACATTTCGGTGGCGATCGGGTAGAGTCGAGATGTGACGCGGTGGCTGTAGGTGGAACCTATCTGTTGCCGCCTCTTTCGTCTGGCGGTGCCTCAATAGTTCCACCATGGCTCCGTTTCCACATCCCGCTCATCGAACCGGACATGCAGATTT
>CAZNSG010000060.1:0-34489 GCA_964575715.1 uncultured Hyphomicrobiales bacterium
TGGAGCATGATCCCGAAAAAGCCTGCCCCGGACTTGATCCGGGGTGGGAACCGGTTTCCCGCCTTCGCCAACCGCCTTCGTCCGAAGGCGGACTTCGGCGGTCAAGAGCCCGCTTCGGCGGGCGAAGGAAGGTCGGAAAAGATCATGCTCAAACAAAATGTTAGTGCTTGGCTCTGATTCCATCAAAATGGATCAGACTCTAGAGCGCGTCAAAAGAAAATTTGTTAAGAGCCTTTGTTAGGAGGCCATGATGCGCAAAATCGTCAGGGTTTTCATCCTCGTTCCTCTGGTGATTGTGCTCGTCATGTTCGCGGTGGCGAACCGTCAGATCGTAACGCTCTCGTTTGACCCGTTTGATTCCGCGCAACCGGCCTATGCGCTCAAATTTCCATTGTTTATTCTGATCTTTGCGCTCGTTGGCGTCGGCGTTGTCATCGGCGGAATGTGCGTCTGGTTCGGCCAGCACAAATGGCGCGTCCGCGCCCGCAAGGCCGAGTCCGAATCGCAGCTGTTGCGGCGAGAATTGGCCGAGCGACACTGGCCGCCCGATGATCGGCGCGCCCTGCCGCCCGCGCGTGAAATACCCGCGCCGCTCATCTTCCCGCCGGCGGCGTAAGCGGCGGGGGTACGGAAGGTCAACTCTGTGCAGGTCGGTCGGCACTGAATCGAGGATTTGGCGACGGCGATGCTGATATGGCGCGGACTTTTAATTGTTTAATAAGTTTTTGATCACGCAAATTATTTCTCGTAATGCTTTGCAATTATGAGAATGCAAAAGTGTTTTGATGTGGTCGATGTCTCGTAAAACTATGTCAGATTACGAAAGGTAGGTTCGAAAATTCTTGAGTATCTGCTCCCTAATGGGCCCGCTGTTAATTGTGTGAAGGAACTGTTTCTGTAAAAAAGTTTGAAGTTCCGCGATGCGCTTCATATGTTCTAATTCATCCTTTGCAAATTGAATTTGAGCGCTTTTGTTTTGATCGTCCGTTTGTTTGTTTGTAGTCGGACTCACTCGTTGGCCGCCGGACGTTCGTTTACTCGCCTGGGGTCTCGCGAGTGCTTTGGCGACCGCATGGGCACCAAAAAGGCAACCAGCAGCATGCCAGAGTTTACCAAGCTTGCTCGAACATTCATCGATATGAGCGTTCCATTCTTCCCGAAATCGTGCGCGGTCGTGTTCTGGCAGTCGACCGACAGCGATCTCGATTAACCGATGTGCTAGCGAAGGAGCCGAATCGTAGAGTTCGCTCGCAATCACGTTGCCAACGATCCCGACAATGAACGATCCAACAATTAGGATCATCACAATCAATAGTTCCATGCCAGCTCTCCCGCCGCCATCTGCAAATCGGCCAGCGCCGCGCGCGCGTTGTTCTGGCCGAGCGCCGTCAGCTTGTAGAACCGCCGCCGTGGCCGCCCCGCTTCGCGCGGATCGATCGCCTCCCATTCGCTCGAAAACCAGCCCGCGCCTTCAAGCCGCGCCAGCATCGGATAGAGCGTGCCCGAGCCGACCTGGGTCGCCCTGGACATCTCGGCACCCGAGCGCCCCTCGCGCGGCTTCTCAAGGAGAAACCGCAGCACCTTGAGGGTTGGCTGGGTGAGGCGTACGTCTTGATCGGTCATGCAATGGATACCCCTTAATCGATAATCGATATAGTGCTATATCGAGCTGCGATCAAGCCCATCATGGGCGGCAGCCGGAGCATATCTGTGCTATAAATTCGCGCGAGGATTCTGCTCATGAACGTGCCCGACATCAACCGCGCGATCCTGCGTATGCATGTTACAGCGATCGAGGCCAAATACCCGATCAAGATCATCGGCTTGCTGCCACGGGGAAGCGTCGGCCACGTATTCGACGACAATGCCCTTGATTTTCTTGCCGAGAAGAGGCCGGGCTTGGATTTGCTGGGGCTCTCGGGGGCCGAGATCGACTTGGGCGACTTGCTCGGTCGTCCGGTAGGAATTGTCCTCAAGAGCGGCTTGAAGGGTAGCGAGGCAGAGGAATTTCCCCGTCTTGTCCAGGCGGTATGAATCGATCCGATCTCGATCGCCTGCGTGACGCGCGGGATTTTGCACGGCATGCGCGCGACAATGCTGGAGGGCTGTCGGCCGACGAGTTGGCCGGCGCAAGGCAGCCTCAGCACGCGGCGCTATACGACCTGGTGGTTATCGGTGAGACGCTGAGCAAGGTTTCGGCAGAGGTAAAGGGCGCAGCCCCCAACGTAGAGTGGAGAAAGATCGGCAATCTTCGCAATCTCCTTGTTCACGCCTATTG
The DNA here is from genome assembly GCA_964575715.1 of uncultured Hyphomicrobiales bacterium. Taxonomy (GTDB): domain Bacteria; phylum Pseudomonadota; class Alphaproteobacteria; order Rhizobiales; family Xanthobacteraceae; genus PNAI01. Next base: position 2,279 of record CAZNSG010000060.1, read on the forward strand.
GCAGGTCGATCTCGAAATTATCGCCGATGTCATCAAGAACCGTGTCGATCCGCTGGCGAGCGAGCTTGACGCGTTAATTTCAATTGTCGAACGCAACGGACCATGACTCTCCTCGTCAAAATCTGCGGCCTCAAATCCCCCGATGCGCTCGACGCGGCGCTTGAGGCCGGCGCGGACATGGTGGGATTCGTGTTCTTCGAACCCTCGCCGCGCCACCTCGGCGTTGCCGCCGCGCGCGCTCTCGGCGAGCGCGTCAAAGGCAACGCGCGCAAGGTCGCGCTCTCGGTCAACGCCAGCGATGATCTGCTCGCCGCCATCATCGAAGCGCTCAAGCCCGATTTGCTGCAGCTGCATGGTCAGGAGACGCCCGATCGCGTCGTGGTGGTGCGCGCGCGTTTTGGCATTCCGGTGGTCAAGGCGCTGCCGGTGGAGAAGCGCGAGGACCTCTCGCCCATCCACCTCTATGCCAAGGTTTCCGACTGGCTCTTGTTCGATGCGCGCGCGCCGCGCGAGGCCACGCGCCCCGGTGGGCTCGGCAAGGCGTTCGACTGGCGATTGCTGGAAAAACCCAATCTTGCCGTGCCGTTCATGCTCTCGGGCGGGCTCGACGCCGGCAATGTCGCCGAAGCCGTACGCATCACGCGCGCCAATGCGGTCGATGTGTCCTCGGGCGTCGAGCGCGCGCCCGGCATCAAGGATCCCGACAAGATCCGCGCCTTTGTGCGCGCCGCGCGCGCGGCCGAGTCGCAGCTTGGGAAAGTGAACCAATCCGCATGACGGTCCAGCAGCCGAATTCCTACCGCACCGGCCCCGACGAGCGCGGGCATTTCGGCATCTACGGCGGACGCTTCGTCGCCGAGACGCTGATGCCGCTCATTCTCGAGCTGGAAAAGGCTTATGCCGCGGCCAAGGCCGATCCCGCCTTCCAGCGCGAAATGGACGGCTATCTGACGCATTACGTCGGTCGCCCGAGCCCGCTCTATTTCGCCGAGCGGTTCACGCAGCGCCTTCGCGACGTTGCCGCCGCCAAGGGCGGCGCTGGCGGCGCCAAAATCTATTTCAAGCGCGAGGACCTCAACCACACCGGCGCGCACAAGGTGAACAATGTGCTCGGCCAGACCATGCTGGCCAAGCGCATGGGCAAGCCGCGCGTGATCGCCGAGACCGGCGCCGGCATGCACGGCGTTGCGACCGCGACGATGTGCGCCAAGTTCGGACTCGAATGCGTGGTCTACATGGGCGCGATCGATGTCGACCGCCAGCAGCCGAATGTGTTGCGCATGAAGGCTTTGGGCGCCGAGGTACGTCCCGTCAAATCAGGCGCCAAGACACTCAAGGACGCCATGAACGAGGCGCTGCGCGACTGGGTCACCAACGTTGCAAACACCTTCTACTGCATCGGAACGGTCGCCGGTCCGCATCCCTATCCGATGATGGTGCGCGATTTTCAATCGGTCATCGGCAACGAGACCCGCGAGCAGATACAGGAGGCGGAAGGCCGTCAGCCGAACTCGCTGATCGCCTGCATTGGCGGCGGCTCGAACGCCATGGGGCTTTTCCACCCGTTCCTCGACGACACCGACATTGAAATCTATGGTGTCGAGGCAGCGGGCCACGGTCTCAAAAGCGGCAAGCATGCGGCCTCGATCGCCGGCGGGCGCCCCGGCGTGCTGCACGGCAGCCGCAGCTATCTCTTGATGGACGGAGACGGACAGATCGCGGAGGCGCATTCGATTTCAGCCGGCCTCGACTATCCCGGCATCGGACCCGAGCACGCCTGGCTCGCCGACGTCGGGCGCATCAAGTTTCTGTCGGCGACCGATAAGGAGGCGCTCGCGGCATTCCAGCTTTGCAGCCGGCTTGAAGGGATCATTCCGGCGCTCGAGCCATGTCACGCGCTAGCAAAAGTTGCGGACATCGCGCCGAAGAAGCCGAAGGATCATCTGATGGTGGTGAATCTATCCGGCCGCGGCGACAAGGATCTGGAGAGCGTCACCAGGCACCTCGGGGGCAAATTCTGATGCGGGCGCTGATCGCCGCCTGGAACGGAATGAGCCGGCAGAAGCGCGTCGGCTGGATGATCGTCGTCATCTCGGTCTGTTACTTGCTATATTTCCTCAAAGCGCGGCTGTTCACGGCCGGCCCGGAGATCAGCCGGAAGGAATGGATTCACTTCATCCTTGCGTTCGGCGGGATCATGCTCGGCACCATCAACTTGCGTATGGCCGAGATGAGAGAACGGAATCAGAAAATCCTGCCGCTGATCGATACAAACCGGCCGGCCAAGAAATGACCACCCGCATCGATCGGAAATTTGCCGCGCTCAAAGGCGAACGCCGCGCCGCGCTCGTCACCTTCCTGATGGCCGGCGATCCCGATCCGAAAACTTCGCTGGCGATCATCAAGGCGCTGCCCGCGGCCGGCGCCGACATGATCGAACTCGGCATGCCGTTCACCGATCCGATGGCCGACGGCCCCACGATCCAGGCAGCCGGCCTGCGCGCGCTTGCCGCCGGGCAGACCATGGTCAAGACGCTCGGTCTGGTGCGCGCATTTCGCCAGCGCGACGATACAACGCCGATCGTGCTCATGGGTTACTACAATCCGATCTATGTCTATGGCGTCGATCGCTTCCTCACAGACGCCAAGGCCGCCGGCGTCGATGGAATGATCGTGGTCGATTTGCCGCCCGAGGAAGACCAGGAGCTGTGCTTGCCCGCGCTTAAGGCGGGATTGAGTTTCATTCGGCTCGCAACCCCGACGACCGACGACGAACGCCTGCCGGCGGTGCTCGCGAACACCTCGGGCTTTGTCTATTACGTCTCGATCACCGGCATCACCGGCTCCGCCGCGCCCGATCTGAACAAAGTCGGCGCCGCCGTCGCCCGCATCAAACGTCATACAAAACTTCCCGTGGCGGTCGGCTTCGGGGTGCGCAGCGCGAAGGACGCGCACGCTATCGCAAAGTGCGCCGACGGCGTCGTGGTCGGCTCGGCGCTGGTCAATGCAGTGAAAAACAGTCTCGATCGCAAGGGCAGGGCCACCGCCCGTACAATCAAGGCGGTGACCAAGCTCGTCGCCGTGCTTGCCCGCGGCATGCGCGGCGGAAAATAGGCCGCTTCGGCATAAAGTCAGGGCTGTGAACCCAGGCTTGGCGTGCTTAAATATAGACCACTGAGCATGATCCCGAAAAGTGGGTACCGGTTTTCGGAAAAGATCATGCTCCAATAAAAGCTAGAGTTCGACTCTGATTCTATCAAGACGAAATTAGACTCTAAGTCGCAGAGAGACCGCATGAACTGGCTCACCAACGTTGTCCGGCCGAAAATTCGCAGCTTTCTCAATCGCCGCGAGACGCCGGAAAATCTCTGGATCAAGTGCCCGGAGACCGGGCAGCTCGTGTTCTACAAGGACGTCGAAGCCAATCAGTTCGTTATTCCCAGCTCCAACTACCATATGCGCATGAGCGCGGCGGTGCGGCTCAAATCCATGTTCGACGGCGAGACCTGGCTCGACATCGCTGTGCCGGACGTCGCGACCGATCCGCTGCGATTCCGCGACGAGCAGCGCTACATCGACCGGCTGCGCGACGCCCGCGCCAAGACCGGCATGACCGATGCGGTCAAGCTGGGCTTAGGCAAGCTCGACGGCGCGCCGGTGGTCATCGCCGTGCAGGATTTCGATTTCATGGGCGGCTCGCTCGGCATGGCGGCGGGGGAGGCGGTCATCGCGGGCCTTGAGACCGCGGTCGACCGCGGCACGCCGTTCATCATGTTCGCCGCATCCGGCGGCGCGCGCATGCAGGAGGGCATCCTCTCGCTCATGCAATTGCCGCGCACCACGGTCGCCGTGCAGAAAATGCGCGAGTCCTGCAAGCCCTACATCGTCGTGCTCACCAATCCGACCACCGGCGGCGTCACCGCCTCCTATGCCATGCTGGGCGATGTGCATATCGCCGAGCCCGGCGCGCTGATCGGTTTTGCCGGCCCGCGCGTGATCGAACAGACCATCCGCGAGAAGCTGCCCGAGGGCTTCCAGCGCGCGGAATATCTCAAAGAGCACGGCATGGTGGACATGGTGGTCCATCGCCACAAGCTGCGCGCGACGCTGTCCGATCTGTGCCGGATCCTGACCAAGGCCCCGCCTTTGCGCGCGCGCGCGAGTCTGCCGGCGCGGGTCAAGGCGTGAGCGGATTTCTTTACCCTCCCCTGGAGGGGGAGGGTCGTCGAGCGTAGCGAGACGGGGTGGGGTGAAATCCCCATCACGATAAGCAACATCACCCCCACCCGGTCCGCTTCGCGGACCGACCTCCCCCCTCCAGGGGGAGGTGAAATAGATTGTTGCGCACGCCACCGCCCATGACGACCTACGACTCCATCCTCGCGCGGCTGCTGGCACTCCATCCCAAGCGGATCGATCTGTCGCTCGATCGCATGTGGCGCATCCTCGACGCGCTCGGCCATCCGGAACGCCATCTGCCGCCGGTGATCCATGTGGCTGGCACCAACGGCAAGGGCTCGACCATCGCCTTTGCCCGCGCCATGCTCGAAGCCGCCGGCCGGCGCGTCCATGTCTATACTTCGCCGCATCTGGTGCGCTTCAACGAGCGCTTTCGCCTCGGCGCATCCGATGGCGGCAGGCTTGTTTCCGATGACGAGCTTGCCGCCGCGCTGGCCGAATGCGAGCGGGCGAATGGCGCTACGCCCATCACCGTGTTTGAGATCGAGACCGCAGCCGCCTTCCTGCTGTTCTCGCGCCACCCGGCGGATGCTCTGCTGCTGGAAGTCGGCCTTGGCGGAAGGCTCGACGCCACCAACGTCATCGCGCGCCCGCTGGTCTCGGTCATCACGCCCATCTCGCTCGACCACGCCGAATTTCTCGGCGACAAGCTTTCGGGGATCGCGGCGGAAAAGGCCGGCATCATCAAGCCTGCGGTGCCGGTGGTGGTGGCGCCGCAGCCGCCCGAGGCGCTCGCCGTGATCGAGCGGTGCGCGGCAAGCCTGCGGGCACCGCTGCATATCGCGGGCGAGCATTGGAATGTGCACAAGGAACACGGGCGCCTGGTTTATCAGGACGAGGATGGATTGCTCGATCTGCCGGCGCCCAAACTGCCGGGCCGCCATCAATTCGACAATGCAGGCCTTGCGATTGCCGCCCTGCGCGCGGCGAGTGCAAAACTTGCGCTCGCAGCTCCTGCGATCGCAGGTCTTGCGCTCAATGCGTACGAGACCGGCCTCCTGCGCGCCGATTGGCCGGCGCGCTTGCAGCTGCTCTCGCAAGGTCGGCTCGTGGCGCTCGCGCCCATGGGCAGCGAGCTCTGGCTCGACGGCGGCCACAACCCGGAAGGCGGCCGGGCGATCGCGGCCGCGCTGGGCGATATCGAAGAACGCGTGCCGCGCCCCTTGGTGCTCATTGTCGGCATGCTCGCCAGCAAGGACTGCGAAGGCTTCCTGCGCAATTTCGCGGGCCTCGCGCGCCGTCTGATCGCGCTGCCGATTCCGCGCCAGGCGAACACGCTTCCCCCCGAAAGCATCGTCGAGCGTGCGCGCGCCGTCGGCATTCCGGCCGAAAGCCGCGACCATCTCCAAGCCGCGCTGGCCGCCGTCGCGCGATTCGATCTCAATCCATCGCCGCGCATCCTCATCACCGGTTCGCTTTATCTCGCCGGCGAGGTGCTTGCGCTCAACGGCACGCCGCCGCAATAATACCAACGGCAGCAATCACTGACTCATCTCCGTCACCCTGAGGCGCGAGCGAAGCGAGCCACCGCAAGTCGGCCTTGGCCGACTTGCGCATTGAAATTCCGATCTCGGGTAAACCCGAGATCGGTGGGTCGACGGCCAAGGTGTTGCAGCGTCGGGGCCGTTCATCCTTCGAGGGCCGCCATAGCGCGTCGAAGACGCGCGTTAACGCGCTTATGGCGGCCACCTTAGGATGACGGGTCAAGTATTTTCGCCGTTGGTATAAAACGCCAAACGGCCGGCTTTCGCCGGCCGTCGCACGGATTTGCTGCGATTGCCGTCAAACCGATGCGGTGATCCACTGTTCGAGCTTTTGCCGGGGTGCGGCGCCGACCTGGCGCGAGGCCAGCTCGCCGTTTTTGAAGATCATCAAGGTCGGGATCGACATGATGCCGTATTTCGATGCGGTCGCCGGATTCTCATCCACATTGAGCTTGACGATTTTCACCTTGTCGCCCATCGCTCCCGCGATCTCCTCGAGATGCGGCCCGATCATCTTGCAGGGCCCGCACCATTCAGCCCAGAAATCGACCACGACCGGCCCGGTCGCTTTCAAGACTTCAGCGTCGAAATTCGCATCGGAAACCTTGCCAACGGCCATGGAACACCTCGTTTAGAATTGGGAATAAATCTGCGAATCCCCGGGGAGAACCGAACGTATGAACGCCGCGCGCAAGCGTCAAGGCGGCTTACGCGTGGCTGATTGTGGCTAACGCGGCGTCCAGGGAGGCGGCCGGAATCTCCATTAATTGAGGGACTTCGGTCCATACCAGCACCGCGCGCACCGGCCGGTCCTTGTAGAGGCGCGCCAGCACCGCGCGATAGAGCGCAAGCTGCGTGACATAACCCGGATAGCGATTCTTCGCTTCCTCAAAGGTGCGCGGCGCCGGCCGGTTGGTCTTGTAATCGGCGATCAGCACGGCTTCCGGCGTGATCGCTAGCCGGTCCACTTGGCCCGAGATCGGATGTGTGCCTAACCGTCCCACAATTGGCAATTCCGCGCGGCTGCCCGGCGCGAACAGCGCGGCAAAATTTGGCGCATCAAGCACCGCCTGTACTTGGCGCAAGATTTCGTCGTGCTCGGCCTCGCTCAACTCCCGCCCGGCGTGAGCAAGGAATCGGTGCGCCGCGTTCGCGCGCCGTTCCGTCGCAATATCGGGCAAGGATTGCATCAACCGATGCACGAGATTGCCGCGCCGCAGCGCGAACTCCCTCTCCCCGCGTGCACCCGAACTCGGGTTTACCCGAGTTCGGTCACCTATTAAGCGGTCGAAGTCGGATACATCCGACTTCGACTGGAGAGGGTCGGGGTGAGGGGGCGTTTCGAAATGCTCAGATCGTAGCGATGCCCCCTCACCCGGATCGCTTCGCGATCCGACCTCTCCCCGCGCGCGGGGAGAGGTGAACACGTCTTCGAAGGCGCGCGACGGAGAAATCACGATGGGTTTTGACGCTTCTGTGGGTGCGTCGCGCATCAGCCACGGCGGAAGCACGCTCGGCTTTGATTCCGAGTCGGGCGTCTTTGCCGGAACCGCGGGTTCCACCGGCATCTTGCGATAGCGCCACACCGTGCCCTCGCCATCGTCCGCCGGTTCTTCAGCCAAGTCCGCAGCGAGCGCATCGTGCACGAGATCGTACCAGCAGCCTTCCGGGCGTCGATCCTCGCCCTCGGTGCCGCAGACAATCAACTGCTCGGCGGCACGCGTCATTGCAACGTAAAGCAGCCGGCGGTATTCGTCCTCGGCCGCCTTATGCGCCGCCGCGCGCGCTTCCGCCATCGGTCCGATGTCGTCGTTCTTGGGGCCGGCCCAGATCAGGCAGTCCGGCGCGCCCGGCGCAGCCTGCGCGACCGGCACCGCTAAAAGCCGCGGCGGATGCCAGCCTTTCGGCGGAGTCGTGGTGTCGGCGAGGATCACCGTGCGCGCCTCCAGCCCCTTGGCGCCGTGCACCGTCATCACCCGCACCTCATCGCGCGCGATTTCCATGTCGCGCTTGATGCTTGTGCGCGCCGCGCGCAGCCAGGCGGCAAAGCCCTGCAGCGATGGCGTCTCGCCGCGCTCATAGTCCAATGCAAGATTGAGAAATTCATCGAGCGCATCGGTTGCCTCGTGCCCGAGCCGCGCCAGGAAGCGCTTGCGTCCGCCTTGCGCATTGAGCAGCCGCGCGTAGAAGACAAACGGCGTCTCATGCTTCGCCGCCTGTGCGAGCCGATCGAGCCGCGCCGCGGCCTCCGCGAACAATGGATCATCTCCGGCCTTGGTCTTTAGCGCCGCGCGCAGCGTGCCTTTACGGTTCCACGCGACGTCGAACAAATGCTCGTCGTCGAGGCCGAACAGCGGGCTCTTGAGCACACTCGCGAGCGCCAGATCGTCGTCCGGCAGCAGCAACGCATCCGCAAGCGCGATCAGATCCATCACCGCCATATGCTCGCTCAGCACCAGACGGTCGGCGCCTGCCACCGCGATGCTGGCATCTTTGAGCGCGCGGATGATGGCCTCGAATTGCGCTCCGCGCCGCCGCACCAGGATCAGCACTTCGCCCGGCCGCGCGCCCCGCCGCAGCCAAAGGCCGATCGTCTTGGCGATCTTGCGCGCGAGCCGCACCTGCGGGCTGGTTTGCGTGAGTGAATCGAACGGCGCATCCCAGCCTTCGATCTCGCGTGTTTGGTCGGGCCTGAGCAGCGGCCAGATTTCAACCAGACCCGGCGCTGCGTCTTCCAGCGCCACATGCGGCGGCACGCCGGTCTCGTCCGTAGTGACGCTCATGAACACGGCGCGCGCCCGAAACACCTCATCGACCGCGCCGAGCACGTTCGCGCCGGAGCGGAACGAATGCCCGAATGTGCGATAGACAAATTCAAGTTTGCTTTCGCGATGCGCGCGCTCGAAATGCCGCCGCATTTCGGCGAACTTGAGCGGCGCCGCGCCCTGGAACGAGAAGATCGATTGCTTCTCGTCGCCGACCGCGAAGATCGTCCGTTTCACCAGGCCGCGCGCGCCGGCGCCGGCGGTGAATTCCCCCACCAGCCTGCTGATGATGTTCCATTGCTTGGGGCTGGTGTCCTGCGCTTCATCGATCAGCACATGGTCGATGCCGCGGTCGAGCCTGTAGTGCACCCATTCCGCCGACGTGGTTGAAAGCAAGGCCAGCGTCTTGTCGATCAGGTCGTCGTAGTCGAGCAGGCCGCGCCGTTCTTTTTCGGCGCGAAAGCGCTCTATCACATCGGAAGCAATGGTGATGAGGGCTGCGGTGCGGTCGCGCACCGCGATGGCGCGCTGGCGCTCGATCAACGCGCAGATGCGATCTTGTTCCGCAATTAAGCGCTCAAAAAGCGCCGGGTGCCTGGTTTGGATCGTCTGGGTGACGATGCGCGCGCGCCGTGCACGTTCTTTGGTGCAGAAAATATCGAGATAGACATCGCGGCGGTCGCTATGGGCGAGCTTCGCCAGCGATGCAAATCTGGCGCTCTGCTCCTTGTCGGTTTTTGATCCTTCCGCCAGCGCTGCGGCAAACGCCGGCCATTCCGCTGGCTTGATCGGCGTCGTGCCAAAGAGTTCCGTCTCGAATATTTCTTTGCTGTCCGTCGGGTCGACCCCAAGCACGCGCGAAAGCTGCGCGATCGTTGCCTCCACGCCGCCCGCCGCCTTGATCCACGCGGTGAGCTTGTCGCGCTTGGCAATCGCCTCGCCCAGCAAATCACGAAATGTCTGATCGGCCGCGGCGGCAATTGCAACCGCCAGTGCACGCCCGCGCGGGCTGTCCGGACGCGCCGCCGCATCGAGCAAGCTCGCAAGACAAAGCCGGTCGAGCAGTTTCGCCTCGGCCGCTTCGTCCAGCACGGTGAAGCGGGCGGCGACGTTGGCCTCGAACGGAAACAGATGCAGCAGATGCGCGCAGAAGGCGTGAATGGTCTGTACTTTCAGCCCGCCCGGAGTCTCCAGCGCGAGCGCGAACAATTGCCGCGCCCGCGCGCGCAAGCCGGCGTCGATCTTGCCGGCTCCGATTATTCTCATCGCGTCGTCGAGTGCGCCATCGTCGAGCGCTGTCCAATCAGAAAGCGTGTCGAACACCCGGTTCGCCATGTTCGCCGCCGCCGCCTTGGTGAAGGTGATGCAAAGGATACGCGCCGGATCGACGCCCGAGAGCAGCAGCCGGATCACGCGCTGGGCGAGCACATGCGTCTTGCCCGAGCCGGCATTGGCCGCAACCCAGGCGGAGACGTTCGGATCGGACGCCGCGACCTGCGCGCGGCTTACCGCCTCGGGGATGGTGCGCGCTGCGCTCATGTCCCGCCCGCCTCGTCCGCGCCGCCGTATTGCGACCATTCCTTCACGCGCGCGAGATGATCGTAATCGCCGTAGCGCCCCTTCCATTTTGGCAACACCAGCGGCAGATAGGGTTGGTTCTCGTCCGTAAAGCGGGTTACGAGAACTTTGAGCTTCTCAAAGGCGCGATCGGCTTCCGCGTCGGGCGTGCTGTCCTTGAACACGATCTCCTTTTCATTTCCCGCCGGTTCGCCGCCTTTGAGCCCGACGTACATGATCTCGGCAATCGACGCGCCCGCGGCGATGCCGGGGAAGCCGCCGCAGCGCAGCATGGCCGCTTCGAGCGTCAGCTGCGGCGCAAGCCCAATGCGCACCTGTTTCTCGCTCGGCGCTTGGCCGGTCTTGTAATCGAGAATGGCGTAAGTGCCGTCCTTGCGCTGCTCGATGCGGTCGGCGCGCGCGGTCAGCCGGAATGTGCGCGCACCGAGCGCAATGTCGATGCGGCCGCCGATTTCCGCATGCAGTTTTGCGATGCCGGCGCGCCGCGCCTGTTCGAAGCCGGCGAACCAATGCGCGATGCGGACAAAGCGCGGCCACCAGAACGCGCGCGCTTCCGGGTAATCGGCCAGCGCCGCGAACTGCTGCTCGCCAATTGCGATCAGCGCGGCGGCCGGATCGGCCGGCAGGCCAGCGGCGAATTTTTGCGTGAACGCGCCGATCGCCGCGTGCATGACGGTGCCGCGATCGGCCGCGCCCGGCGGCGTGTCGACCGGATCAAGCGGGACAAGCCGCAACACGCGCTTGGCATAGATGGTGTAGGGATCGCGCAGCCAATCCTCGATTTCGGTGACGCTCAGTTGCGTTGGCCGCGCGGCGAGCGGCGGCTTCGGCGCCGGGCGCTCCGCCGGCTTGCTCTCGCTCGGCCGGTCGAGCGCGCGCGCCAGCGCAAGATATTTCTCGCCGCGCGACCGCGCGGCCGCCCATCGCGCCGGACCCGCCACCGCCGCAAGCCGCTGCACAAAACGCGACGCCACCGTCGGCGCGCCGGCGAGCTTGCTCGCCCGCGTCAGGATGACTTCGCGATGGCCCAGCGCCTGCGCGAAATCATGCGCGGAAAGCCCGATACGCAGTTCCGGCAGATCGAGCGCGAGCGCATGCCGCATCGGCCGGCTGAGCCAAGGGTCCGCGCGCGCCTCCGGCGGCCACACGCCCTCGACCAGGCCGCCGAGCACCATGCGATCGACCGATTGCAGCCGCGCTTCGAGCGGACCGAAGATGCGCACGCGCACGTTTTTCTGCGGCCCTCGCACCACCCGGTCGGCAATGATGGCGTAAAACAGCTCAGCATAATCGGCCGGCGCCACGGCTAGACGGCTGGCTCTGCCGATGTCCTCGAATGCAGCGGCAAGCGCCACACCATCGGCATCGGTGAAAACCGCGCCGACGCTCGTGTTATCTTTGCTCAAGGAATCGATGACGGCGCGATGGCGCGCGGAAAGCTCTGCAAATGACATTAGCGCCGCACCGTGAGTTTCCAGCGGCGCCAGTGCGGTCTTGAGTTGCCCAATGAGATCAGCGGCGGCATCGAGCTCTAAATCTAAGAGTTCGGTGCGAGGATCGGACCGGTGCAGCGCGCAAGTCTCGCCCCGCTTGAATTTCTCAAGCTCCGCCCGGAAGCTTGCGAAGGCGTGCGCGAGCCCCGCGCTGCCTTCCTTCGGGCGCGGCCCGCGCAGGATCGCGCATTCAAGCGCCACGATTGCGCGCGCATGGCTGCCCTCGCTTGCGTTGAGCCGCAACAGCGGATGCTTGAGCAGCGCCAGCAGCGTCACCGGCGCCAACCCTTCAAGCGCGGCCGCAGCGGCGAGCCGCGCGAACACCCCAGCGGGCATGTCAGCGAGCGCTTCACCGCCGGAATCCTCCACCGCGACGTTCCAGCGCGCGAGCGCTGCGAGCACGCGGCGCCCAAGCGCGCGATCGGGCGTGACCAGCGCCGCGGTCTTGCCGGGCTCCTCGACTGCCTCGCGCAGCGCCACCGCAATCGCGGCCGCTTCCTCTTCGGCATTGGCGGCCTCGATCATGGCGACCCCGGCCAGCGCCGCGTCCGCCTGGGCGGAAAAATCCGTAGCGCCTAAGCGCTCCTGCCAGCGCTCGGTCGCGGCCGCCGGCCGCAGCGCCTCGGAAACGACGATCTCGCGATTGTGCGATTGAGGCGGAGCAAGCTCACGTACCATTTCACGATCGATGCCAATGCGGCGGAGCAATACCCCCATGGCGAATTGCGGATGGCCGGGCGATGGATGGCCGCGCTCGCGCTCGCCCGCGATCAGGTCCCACGCGGCCGTATCGAGGTGCATGTCGAGCCCGGGCAGCACCACCGCGCCCTGCGGCAGCTTGGCGATGGTCGCGAGCAGCGCCGCGGTCGACGGCATCGAGCCGGTCGAACCCGCGGCGATTACCGGGCCGTCGTGGCTTGCCGCCAGCCGCGCGGCTTCCGCCGCAATCAGCCGGTCGCGCCGCTCCGTCGGTTCGATCCTGCCGCGTTCGGTCAGGATTGCCGGCCATTGCTCGCGCGCGATTTTGAGAAACTTCAGCGTAAGCTGCCAGTATTCGTCCAGTTCATCGGGAACCAGACCGTCGAGCTTGGTCCACGGCACCTGCCGCGTGGTCATATCGTCCATCAGGCGGGCAAGATCGTCGGCGAGCGCGAGCGCGGCGGCCGGGCTGTTGGCGACCAGCGAGGCGCCGCTCTCCCCGCGCATCTCGGCCGAGCCCGCCCATTTAAGCACCAGCTCGGCCAGCAGTATTCTTCGCTCGAACCGGTCGAGCGCCTCGGGGAGTTCGAGCGCTGCATGGGCGAGCCCCCCGGTCGCCGCATCGGCAAAGATGATCTCGTCTTCGTCAATGGCGCCGATGGCGACAATGCGCGGCAGGATCGCGGCCTCGCCGCCGATGGCGTCGAGAAACAGTTCGCGCGCCAAGCGGCACGCCCGCTGCGTCGGCAGATAGAGCGTGGCGGCGGCGAGCGCGAGCGGATCGCGCGCGGCGGGAAAGCCGGGCACGATCCGGCCCTCCGCCAGCGCGGCAATCAGCGTCGGCAGGAACGGCGCCGAAGCCGGAATGGTGAACACGCGGGGCGTGGGATTCGTCATGCTGAATCATACATGTTTTGCGCGGCCGCACGCCGCAAGCGCAAGCGGCAAATCACGGCCTAGAGAAAGCACAAAATATCACTAGTGTCCCGAATCCGAAGTTCGCTTATATTCTCAGCACCCCCGTTAGCGAACTTCGGATTCGAAAGGACACTAGCAATGTATGATTCTAGTGTGGTTTTGGTTCAGAAGTTCCCTTGACGGACTCAGAGGCGGGGATGAAGGGAACTTCTGAACCACCACACTAGGACATCACATCGCGCTGGCTCGGATCGCGTCCTCGGCGATGGCGATGGCTTCCGGCGTGCCCACATGCATCCACACGCCTTCGAGCCGCAGCCCGAAAAGCCGTCCGGTCTCTTGCGCCCGGTCGAACAGCTTTGTGAGCGAAAACGCGCCCTCCGGCGCGCCCTTGAACAGCTCGGGCGTCAAGATCGCGGCGCCGGCATAGACAAAAGGCGCGACCTCGCGCTCGACGCGTCGAGCCAGGCGGCCATCGGGCAGCATGCGATAGTCGCCGCGCCCAAAATAGCCGATGCTGGTCGCCGTAGGCGCGAGCAGCAAGAGCGCGTCCATGCCGGCCGGATCGAAACCGGCGGCAAGCCGATCGAGGTTAGGCCGCACTCCGTCGATCCAGATCGTGTCGGAATTGATATGAAAGAACGGATCTGGCCCTAACTTGCCAAGCGCCATAACCACGCCGCCGCCGGTATCGAGCAGCCGCTCGCGCTCGTCGGAAATGACGATCTGCGGCTGCTGGCGCGCGGCCAGGTGCCGCTCAAGCTGATCGGCGAAGTAATGCACATTGACCACGGCGCGCTCGACCCCGGCCGCGGCCAGCCGGTCGAGCACGTGATCGATCAGCGCCTTGCCGCCGACGGCGACCAAGGGCTTGGGAATGCGATCGGTGATCGGCCGCATGCGCTCGCCCTTACCGGCCGCGAGCACCATGGCGCCGCGCGGATTGGGCCTTATGCCGGGTTGCGTTGTCATGCCGGCTGCCGTTCGCTTCACTCTTTCCACGCTGGGACCCTCATGGCGTACCAGGTCTTGAGCGACGCCAACGACGGATGCGCCAGCGCGCGTTGCAGATAGCGCCATACCCGCGGCATGTGACGCAAATATTGCGGTTTGCCGTCACGCCGGTCGAGGCGCGCAAATATTCCGAGAATCTTCGATGCGCGCTGGGCGGCGAGCGTGGAGTAGAGGGAGATGAAACTGGGCGGATCGAATTCCTCATCGATCTCTCGACGGCTGCGCACGTACTGGCCGAGCAGCGCGATTTCCATGTCAAACGGCACATCCACGCGCGCATCCTGCAACAGCGAGGCAAGATCGTAGGCGGGAGGCCCCATCACCGCGTCCTGGAAATCGAGGATGCCGACCCGTCGCAAATCCTTGCGCTCCGGCAGCCAAATCAGATTGGGCGAGTGGAAGTCGCGCAACACCCAAGTCGGCTTGGCCTCGATCGCCGGCTGCAGCGCCTTGCGCCAGAGCGCGACATAGTTCTTGCGCATGTCTTGCGTGACTTCGATGCCCATCCGCGGCAGATACCAGTCGAGCAGCAGCTCCGCCTCGATGACAAACGCATCCATGTCGTAGCGCGGCAGCTTGTATCCGACGTGCGGAGAGACCGGCAGCAAATCCGAAAGCTGGTAGCGATGCAACGCCACCAGCACCTCGACGGCGATGCTATAGCGTTCCTCGATCGGCGCCGGCGGATCGCCCGCCACCACCGGCTCGGTACCGAGGTCCTCGATCAGCAGCAAGCCTAAGCTGAGTTCGGCATCGAGAACTTGCGGTGCCGACAAGCCGATCTGGCGCAGCCCATTCGCGACCGCAACGAACGGTTTGACGTCCTCGGCGAGATGCGCGATTTGGCTGTAGGGCTTGCCGTCGCGCACCGGCGGGCCGTCGGGACGGCGCGGGGAGATCATCAGCATGGCGCGCTTGTCTCCCAGCGCGAGCCGCTCGTAGCTCCGCGTGGATGCGTCGCCCTGGATGCGCCGGCGCGTCGCATCCGCGAACGGGGTGGTATCGAGAAAACGGCGCACCGCGAAGATGCGCTCGGCGCGCTGCGCAAAGCTGCCGTAGCCGGTGAGCCGCACGTTGCGATAATCGGAACCTTGCTTGGGCGCAAGCGTGAACGCCACATCGAGACGGTCCGGCGGAAGAACGGCCGCCGCCCGGTCCGGCCACTCCAGCAGCACCACGGCGTCCTTGGGCAGGTCGTCGAACCCGAGCTCGGCGAGTTCGGCCGGACTCTCGAGCCGGAAAAAATCGGCGTGCACCAGCGGAAATCTCGTCAAATCGTAGGTCTGCATCAGCGTAAACGTCGGGCTCGGCACCACGATGGTCTGGTCTTCGGCCAGATGCCGGATGAGCGCGCGGGCGAATGTGGTCTTGCCGGCGCCGAGATCGCCCGAGAGCGTCACCAGATCGCCGGGCTCGAGCACGGCCGCGACATCGCGCATGAACTTGTGCATCGCCGGCTCGTCTGCCAGCGTGATCGCAAAGCTCGATCTGACGGACGAGGTCGGGAGCATCAGTTCTTGCCTGTTCCTTTTTGTCATGCCCCGCGACCGCAGGCAATGACCAAAGCATGATCCCGAAAATGCCTGCCCCCGGACTTGATCCGGGGGTGGCAACCGGTTTTCGAAAAAGATTATGGTCAAACGAAAAGCTAGAGTCTGATCCATTGAGAGTGCAGCGGCTGCCGCGCCGGCAGAGCGCTCCCTCCCCCGCTTGCGGGGGAGGGTTGGGGTGGGGGAACGATGCCGTAAAACGCGAAAACTGTTCGCTCTGTTAAGTATTTTCCCCCTCCCGGATCGCTCCGCGATCCGACCTCCCCCGCAAGCGGGAGAGGTGAAGCGAGTATGCGGCACTGTCTGATTCAATGCTGCTGAATCAGACTCTAGGCCGCCGTCCGTTTGGCCGCCTGCTCGATCGGGAACCGGCAGCTCACCGCGGTGCCGCGGCCGACCATGGAATCGATGCTGATCTCACCGCCGTGCAGCTCGACGAAGGAGCGCACCAGCGAAAGCCCGAGCCCGGCGCCGCGATGGCGCGAACCGTGCGGGTGCGTTTCGAACCAGTCGAACACCCGGTGCATCATCTCCGGCGGGATGCCGGGGCCGCGATCGATGACCGAGAACACAATCGCCTCGTCGCGCCGCTCGGCCGCAAGCGTCACGGTCTCGCCCGCCGGCGAGAAGCCCACCGCGTTGGACAGCAGATTGAACAGAATCTGGCGGATGCGCCGCTCATCGGCGATGAAGCTGCCGATATCGGGCGCGGCCTTGATTTCAAGCTTGATGTCATCCTTCACCAAGCGGTCCTTGATGCCTTCGGCGGCGGCATCCATGGACTTGCGGATATTGACCGTGCCGAGGTTGAGCGTCATCGACCCGGCATCGATGGTGGCAAGATCGAGGATGTCGTTGATGATCGCGAGCAGCGCATTGGTGGATGTGGTGATGTAACCGAGATATTCCTCCTGCTTGGCGGTCAACGGTCCGGTCGCCGGTTCGCGCAGGAAATGGGCAAAGCCGATGATATTGGTCAGCGGCGAGCGCAGCTCGTAGGAAACATGGTGCACAAAATTGATTTTGAGCGCGTCCGCGGCCACCAGCGCCTCGTTGCGCTCGCGCAGCACCCGCTCGACATTGACGGTGTCGGTGACATCCTGGAAGGCGACCAGCGTAGCGCCATCGGGCAACGGCATGGTGACGAGATCGACCACGCTGCCGTCCTTGCGCTCGAGCCGGCCGATGACCTGCGCGCGGTCCTCGATTGCGGTCACGCTCGTGCGCAGCTTTCGCCACAGCACGTCGTCGCCGTATAGCATTCGGCACCAGTCGATCACGGCTTCGATATGCGGATGCTCGGAGAGCGCGTTCGAGTCGAGCTTCCACATCTTTGCGAACGCCGGATTATGCAGCCGCACGCGGCCGTCGCTGCCGAACACCGCGATCGCCTCGACCAGATTGTCCAGCGTTTCGCCCTGCACGCGGATCAGCGCATCGTAGCGGCGCACCAGATCAAGCCGTTCCGTGACGTCCTCGAACACGTAGGTGACGCCGCCCTGCGGATTGGGCGTGGTGACGACGCGGAGCGTGCGCGCGTTCGGCAGGTGCCACAGATGCTCTTTTGCTTCGGTGGCGCGATAGGCCTCGTGCAGGGCGCTCTTCCAAGCCCGGTAATCCGGCTCCTCCGGCAGCTTGCGCGCAGCGCGCAGCCGGTCAAGCACTTCCGAATCGGACGGATTCTGGTCGAGGTAGGCGGCATCGAGATCCCACAGCGAGCAAAAGGCCGCATTGTAGAAAGTGAGTTTTTGCTCGGCCGTGAAAATGGCAACGCCGGTCGCGAGCTGATCGAGCGTGCGGCGGTGCGCGTCCGCCAGGCTCTTGAGCTCGGCGCGCAGGTTATCGATCTCGGTGACGTCGAAGCCGAGCCCGGCGCTGCCGCAGCGCGTCGGCACATCGAGCACTTGGAGGATACGGCGGCCGCCGGCCACGATGGCCGGGCCACGATCGCTAAAAATCTTGCCGGCGGCGCGCGCGGCACGCGCTAGCTCGCGCGCGGGCCGATCGAGCAATTCGATCCCGCGGCTGACTGCGTCGGTGCCATCCCTGGCCTCCACCGCGCTGGCATAGGCTGTATTGGCGAATATCAGCGCACCGGCTGTGTCGCGCACCCACACCGGAGCGGGCAGCGCATCGATCAGCGTGCGCAGCGATTCGATGTTCGCTGCAAGCCTCTCGTAGCGCGCATTGAGTTCGGCCAATTCGCGCTTGAACCCGCTTACATCGCGCAGCCGCAGCACCGCGCAGCCGCCGATCGCGCGCCCTTCCGCATCGATCGCGCCCCCTGAGAGCGTCAAGAGCGACATCGCGAACGGCTCGCCGCTCGCGCGCAGCGCATCGACCGCATGCTCTATGGCTTGCGCCTTGTCCGGGTCGAGCCAGCTTCCGAACGCGAGCACGCGCTGCGGCATTGTGGCGGCAGTGATCTGCGTCGTGTCGCCGAGAATAGTGGGCTCGCCGCCGGTGGCCGCCCAGGTCACCAGAACTTGCGGCTCCGAGAACAGCAAGGTGTTGACGCGGTCGCGCTCGGCCCGGGCCGCGATGATGTCATCGTGCAGGCTTGCCTCTATGGCTGCCGCACGCGCGCGCGTGCGCAGGAGCACGATGGCCGTGGTGACGCCAAAGCCCAGCAAGCCGACGATGAATGCAAAGCCCGCGATCTCGTGCGGAGCAAGCGATGCGACCGCGCCGAGAGTGAGGGAGAAAGTTGCCAGCTCCTCGGCGCCGGCTGGTATCGGCACCAGCGTCATTGCCGCGGCAAGCGTCGCCGCAACGAAATGGGCATTAACGACATAAGCGATCAAAAATCCGCCTCGCCGCGGATGAGCATGAAACCCCCCGCCCGTCTCCCGGCTCGTGTCCGGCATGCCCGCTTGCCCCAAATGCTGTTCGCCCCAAATGCCGCCTGCCACAAGTGCCGGATAAGCGAATCCGTCAACCCTCCACGCGGCGGAGGCCGAACGACGATACCGGCACGGCTACAGATGCTTTTGTCCCAAACGGCGGCCGAACGGCGCCTTAAGGGTCGACGGCCGGCCAACCAAACGCGCCGCCCGCGAATCATCGGACTTTACTCTCAAGCGGAATCCGCCCGAAAGAGTCCAGACCGTGAACGATGGGTTGAGGCATGATGGACGGCGCGCCTCTGGATCCAGGACCTTGCCATGGCCCGTCCGGACAACACGGACAAAGCCGGTCGTCTATCATTCCTGCCCTGTCGAACCGAATCCTTTCGCGCCACGCGTTGTTTCATCGAGCGTTTGCACCTCCATCACCTGCGCATGCAGCACGGGCGCGATCACCAATTGGGCAATGCGCGAGCCGCGTGTCACAGAAAACGTCTCGTTGCCGAAATTAACCAGCAGAATCTGTATTTCACCGCGATAGTCCGCATCGATCGTGCCGGGCGCATTGAGCACGGTGACGCCATGCCGCGCCGCAAGCCCGGAGCGCGGCCGCACCTGGCCTTCCGTTCCCGGCGGCAGCGCAAGCGCAAGTCCGGTCGGGATCGCCGCCCATTTGCCGGGCGCGATCGACACCGGTGCATCGGCCGGCACCGCGGCGACGAGATCAAGCCCGGCCGCGTGCGCGCTCTGATAGGCCGGCAGCGGCAGATCGGCGGCGTGCGGCAGCCGCATGATGCGCACTTCGATGGCGCTCATTTTGCGATTTCCGCAAACGCCGCCGCGATCCGGGAAACCAGCGCATCGGCGACCGCGTCCTTCGATTGCGGCGGCAACGATTCGACACCCGCACGCGTGACCACGTGAATTGTATTGCGATCGCCGCCCATGACCCCGGATGCGGGCGAGACATCGTTGGCGACGATCCAGTCGCAGCCCTTGCGCGCAAGCTTTGCCTTGGCGTTCTCGATCACCTTCTCGGTCTCGGCCGCGAATCCGATGAGCAATTTCGGCCGGCGCGATTTGTCATGTGCGACGGTGGAGAGAATGTCGGGGTTCTCCACGAGCGAGAATTCCGGCGCGGTTTTGCCGGTCTTCTTGATCTTCTGGCCTTTGGTTTCCACCGTCCGCCAGTCCGCCACAGCCGCCGCGAAAATACCGACATCGGCCGGCAGCGCGGCCTCGACCGCGTGCAGCATGGCGCGCGCGGTCTCGACTTTCACCACCTTCACACCAAACGGATCGGGCACATGCACCGGGCCGGAGATCAGGATCACTTCGGCTCCCGCCGCCGCCGCCGCTGCCGCAATGGCATGGCCCTGCTTGCCCGACGAGCGATTGGCGATATAGCGCACCGGGTCGATCGGCTCGTGCGTTGGTCCCGAAGTGACAATGACGCGCTTGCCCGCGAGCGCCCGCACCTTGCCATGCAGCATCTCGATAGCCGCCACGATTTCGAGCGGCTCCGCCATGCGGCCGACGCCCGCCTCGCCCGCCTCCGCCATCTCGCCCGCATTCGGGCCAACGATTGCAGCGCCGTCGGCGACAAGCTGCGCGAGATTGCGCCGCGTCGCCGGATGCTCCCACATGCGCGGGTTCATCGCCGGCACCAGCAGGATTTTTTTATCGGTTGCGAGCAGCACGGCCGTGGCGAGATCGTCGGCGTGCCCGCCCGCCATCTTGGCCAGAAGATCGGCGGTGGCGGGCGCCGCCACGATCAGATCGCTCTCACGCGCGAGCCGGATGTGGCCGATGTCGAATTCGCTCTCCGCATCGAACAGATCGGTGAAGACTTTGCCGCCGGCGAGCGCGCCGGCCGAAAGTGGCGTGACGAATTCCTGCGCTGCCGCGGTCATGATCACGCGCACGGCGATGCGGCGCTCTTTGAGCCGCCGGATGAGGTCGAGCGATTTGTACGCCGCGATCCCGCCGCCGATCACGAGTAGAACTCTCAGTATCGGCGCCTCGTGCGCCCGATCGCGTGCGGAATGCTGCTCATGCGATTCGGCGGGCGGCGCGCGCGTTGTGAATTCTTCGGCGTCGGCCGCGGCACTGCGCAAGATATTGCGCACCTCGTCCTCGACCGAACGGCCGGCCCTGGCCGCGCGCAACCGCAGCCGCTTCTTCACGTGCTCATCGAGCTGGCGGACGGTGAGCGAGGACATGGCGGTTCCCTAGTTCGGGCAAGGCCTTACCATACTAATGATTGCATTGCAATCAATGCAATCATTTGGCCGTCAGGACCAGCCATAACAGCAGCCCCGCGATCGCCCACAGCGCCACGACGACCCAGCGGTTGCGGCGCGACTCGGCCGCCCCAATGGCCTCCACCGTCTGCGGCGAAAGCACCAATCCATCTCGCGTGATGGTATCGAGCTGCTCGACCATTGCGGCCCCGCGCGACATCAGCCCCGGCACGCCGGACAGGAAGCGCCCGACCTCGCCCGCGCCCTCGGCGATATCTTCAATCCGCCCGACCGGCCCGAGGTGCCGCTCCACCCATTCGCGCACCACCGGCTCGGACACTTTCCACATGTCGAGCTTGGGATCGAGCGCGCGCCCCACGCCCTCGACCACCACCATGGTTTTTTGCAGCAGCAGCAGTTCCGGCCGCGTGCGCATGTCGAACAGGCCGGTGACCTCGAACAGCAGCATCAAGAGCTTCGCCATGGAAATATCTTCGGCGGAGCGGTTATGGATCGGCTCGCCGATGGCGCGGATCGCTTGTGCGAAGCTCTCCACCGAATGCTGCGCCGGCACATAGCCGGCCTCGAAATGCACCTCCGCCGTGCGCCGGTAGTTGCGCGTGATGAAGCCGTGGAGGATTTCCGCCAAAAACCGGCGCTCCTTCGGCCGCAGCCGCCCCATGATGCCGAAATCGACCGCGACCAGACGCCCTTTGTCATCAACGAAGAGATTGCCCGGATGCATGTCGGCGTGGAAGAAACCATCGCGCAGCGCGTGCCGCAGAAAAGTTTGTATGAGCGAACGGCCGAGCTGCGGCAGGTCGAAACCCTTGGCCTCCAATGTCGCGCGGTCGTGCAGCGGTGTGCCCTCGATCCACTCCAGCGTGAGCACGTCCTTGGCGGTGCGGTCCCAATCCACCGCCGGCATGCGGAAATCCGGATCGGCCTTGGTATTCTCCGCCATCTCGGAAAGTGCTGCGGCTTCCAGCCGCAAATCCATTTCCACTGCCATCGAGCGGGCGAGCGTTGCCGCTACTTCGGTCAGCCGCAGGCGGCGCGCTTCCGCCGAGAACAATTCCGCCTGCCGCGCGGCGAACGCGAACGCCTCAAGGTCGACGCGGAACCGCGCCGCGATGCCCGGCCGCAGCACTTTTACCGCAACCGCGCGCGGCCCATCGGCAGATGCGACTTCGGCGCGATGCACTTGCGCAATCGAAGCGGCCGCGACCGAGGGGCCAAAGTGCGTGAACAATTCTTCCAGCGGCCGATCGAGCGCGGTCTCGATTTGCGCCAAGGCTTCCGCTTGCGGGAACGGCGCCATCTTGTCTTGCAGCGTCTCCAGATCGCGCGCCAATGCGGCGCCCACCACGTCCGGCCGCGTCGCCATGAACTGGCCGAGCTTGACATAAGTCGGCCCGAGCTTGGTGAGCGCGGTGGCCAGCCGGTGTTCCACGCTGGAGCTGGTCGGCCGCTCGATCAGCCGCGCCAGCCGAACGCCGATCCGCGCCGGCAATGGCAACGGCGCAGGATCGATCAGCCCGAACACGCCCTCGCGCGCCAGCACCATGCCGGCGCGGCCGAGGCGGAGGAGATGGGAGAGAGCGGAGATCACGAGGCGGTTCAGCGGACTATTCTAACCCTCTCCCCTTGTGGGAGAGGGTGGTCCGCAGCCGCCGCAGGCGGCAAGGACCGGGTGAGGGGTAACTTTTTTAAGCAGTGCGCCGGGCTTACCCCTCACCCGGCTCGCGCCTCACGGCGCATAGCCCGGCGCAAGCGCCGGGCGTCAAACGAAAGGACGCGAATGCCAGTTGGCATTCGCTATGCACCCTCTCCCGCAAGGGGAGAGGGTAAGACCATCACAGCCGCCAGCCGGAATGCAGCGCCACCACGCCGCCGCTCATGGGCCGGAATGAAACACGCCGCAAGCCCGCGGCCCGCATCATTTGCGCGAACGCTTCGGGCTTTGGAAAGCGGCGGATCGATTCAACCAGATAGCGATAAGCTTCCGCATCGTCTGCCACCAGCCGTCCGAGCGCGGGGATGACGTTGAAGGAATACAGGTCGTAGAGCTTGTCAAGACCGGGCACATCGACCGCGGAAAATTCCAGGCAAACGAAATGCCCGCCAATCTTGAGCACGCGCAAGGCCTCAGCCAGCGCGACTTCGATGCGCGGCACATTGCGGATGCCGAAGGCGATGGCGGCGGCATCGAATGAGCGGTCGGGAAACGGCAGCGCCTCGGCATTGCCCAGGGTAAACGTGATGTCGAACCCGAGCGCGGCGGCGCGCTCGCGGCCCACAGCGAGCATTTCGGGATTGATATCGACCACGGTCGCGCGCGTACCGGCGCCGCCGGCTTGCAAGATGCGCAGCGCGACATCACCGGTGCCGCCGGCGATGTCGAGTACACGGAACGCGCGCTCGGCTTTTTGGCCGTGACGGCCTTTGAGCGGCGGATTGACGGCATTGACCAGCGCGTCCTTCCAGGCGCGGTGCAAGCCCCCCGACATCAGGTCGTTCATCAGGTCATAGCGCCGCGCCACCGAATGGAACACGTCGTCGACCAGCGCCTGCTTGCCCTCGATCGGCACCCGGCGGAAGCCGAAATCGGCGTCTTGCTCACGCCCGGTATGGCCGCGTTTGGTCTTGAGCATCCGAGATCGTCCTATGGCGGCCGGACCATAGCGCGGCGATGGCGGGGGCGCTATCAATGAGTGGCGCGACCCGTCGTCCTCATGGTGAGGAGGCGCGAAGCGCCGTCTCGAACCATGCGGGCGATCGGCCGCACCCCATCCTTCGAGACGCCCGCCGTGCGGGCTCCTCAGGATGAGGTGCGGAGCAAGATGCCCGAACTCCCTGAAGTCGAAACCGTCCGCCGCGGCCTCGCGCCTGCGATGGAAGACGCGCGCTTCGTCACAGTGGAAGCGCGCCGGCGCGATCTGCGCTGGCCGCTGCCGAAGAACTTTGCGCGCTTGCTCGAAGGCCGGACCGTCATCGCGCTCGGCCGCCGCGCCAAATATCTGCTCGCCGAGCTTTCCTCGGGTGAAGTGCTGCTCATGCATCTCGGCATGTCGGGCTCGTTCCGCATCTCGCGCGCGGGCGAGACCGCGCCTGGCGGCTATTATCAAGATCGCTCCAAGGACCGCTCCAAGGACCGCTCCAAGAACGAAGCGCATGACCATGTGATATTTCACATGTCGTCGGGCGCGCGCATCGCGTTCAACGATCCGCGCCGCTTTGGCTGCATGAAACTGATCCGGCGCGAAACGCTTGACCAGGAGCCGCTGCTGCGCGCGCTCGGACCCGAGCCGCTTGGCAATGCCTTCGATGCCGCCATGCTGGCGCGCGCCTGTAAGGGCAAGAAGACAAGTCTGAAAGCCGCGCTCTCCGACCAGAAGATCGTCGCGGGGCTTGGCAACATTTACGTCTGCGAGGCGCTCCATCGCGCGCGGCTTTCGCCCAAACGAATGGCGTCCACCATCGCCACGAAATCTGGCGTGCCCAATGCACGCGCCGAAAAACTGGTCGATGCCATCAAGGCGGTGCTCAACGACGCCATTGCCGCCGGCGGCTCGTCCCTGCGCGATCACCGCCAGACCTCGGGCGCGCTTGGGCTTTTCCAGCACAATTTCCGCGTCTACGACCGTGAAGGCAAGCCATGTCCGGCGCCTGGCTGCAACGGCACCATCAAGCGCATCGTGCAAACCGGCCGCTCGACTTTCTTTTGTCCTGTATGTCAGAAATAGCCGCAAGGAGAACGAAACCATGACCTACGAACACATCTTGGTGGAAACCCGCGGCAAGGTCGGCGTCATCCGGCTCAACCGTCCGGCCGCGCTCAACGCGCTCAATTCCAAGCTCAAGACCGAATTGTCCGCCGCCATCGACGCATACGAGGCCGACGCCAATATCGGCTGCATGGTCATCACCGGCTCCGACAAGGCCTTCGCCGCCGGCGCCGACATCAAGGAGATGGCGGATAAATCCTTCATCGATGTGTTCATGGGAAACTTCGCCGGCACCTGGGATCGCGCCGCGCACGCGCGCAAGCCGATCGTCGCGGCGGTGGCCGGCTTCGCGCTTGGCGGCGGCTGCGAATTGGCCATGCAATGCGATCTCATCATCGCCGCCGACAACGCCAAATTCGGCCAGCCCGAGATCAAGCTCGGCGTCATTCCCGGCATCGGCGGCACCCAGCGCCTCACGCGTGCGGTTGGAAAAGCAAAAGCCATGGATCTCATTCTCACCGGCCGCATGATGGATGCGGCCGAGGCCGAGCGCGCAGGGCTGGTCGCGCGCGTGGTGCCGGCGGCCAATCTCATGGATGAGACCATGAAAGTCGCCGAGACGATTGCATCCATGTCGCTCCCCGCGCTGCTCGCCGCCAAGGAAGCGATCAATCGCGCGTTCGAAACGACGCTCGCCGAAGGCGTGCGCTTCGAGCGGCGCGTTTTCCATGCCCTGTTCGCCACGGAAGATCAGAAGGAAGGCATGGCCGCCTTCATCGAGAAGCGCCCGCCGAAGTTCAAGAATAAATAATACCAACGGATGCAATCAATAACTCATCTCCGTCACCCTGAGGCGCTCGGCCGAAGGCCGAGCCTCGAAGGGCGACGGTGGCCGTCATCCACCGATCTCGGGTTTACCCGAGATCGGAATTTCAATGCGCAAGTCGGCCAACGCCGACTTGCGGTGGCTCGCTCCGCTCGCGCCTCAGGATGACGGGTCAAACATTAACGCCGTTGGTATAATTTTATTTCCTTACGCAGATGACTCGCACCACCGACGCCTTGGCGTTTTCCAGGCCGGCCTGGCCGGAGCTCGGCGCGACAAAATTGGCCTCGATGAAATTGCGGATGGTCTCCGCCGGCACAATCGTCGCCCGCGGCGCGGCCGGCGCAGGTCCAGCGACGACCGTGGCTTTAAATCCCACCATGCCGTAGAACCGCCCGCTCTTGTCGAGCGCCGCGGCGCCGGAGAAGCCAGACACCGGCGCCTGACTGAGCGTGATCACCGTACCGCTGGTCGAAGTCGTGCTGATCAGCCGCGCGTTCGTGGTCGAGATCGCGGCGCTGCCGGCTTGCGACTGCGGGTCGGCGATGCCGACGAGCATGAGCTCGCTGCCCTTCGGCGCCTCGCCGAGCAGCGCGAGCGGAACGAGATCTTCCGCGCCGTATACGCGCAGCAGCGCGAGATTGTTGTCGGTGTTCTCCGCCAGCCGCTCGGCGTGGCCGAGATTTGGAATCCGCACGATGTCGCACCCGTCGACGACCTGCAGGTCGGTCACAATATGGCCCGTGCTGCTAACGACAATTCCGCTGCCGTATTCAACCTTGCGCCGCGCCATTGCGCCGTCCTTTGCCGCCGGCATGCTGTTCATAAACGGCTGGAATGAACTCTTCATGGGAGCCACCAGCTGATCCATCGCCCCATCCATCGCCTGGTCATAGAGAATGGTAATGCCGCGTATCTCGCCATTGCGGGCAAACGCGCGCACGTGGAGCTTCTTTAATCCCTGCGTGCCCACGAGTGAAAAGGAATCGGCTTGCAGCGCCTGGTGCTCGATCTTGCGTTCCGACGGTTCGGTCTTTTGCCGCTCGAATACATCCGATAGCGTGGCGCCTGGCCCGGCGATGCGGAAAGTCTCGATCCGCACTTGCCCCTGCGCCGAACTCCAGAGGTTACCGGCTTGGCCCGGGACGGCTTTTGGTACGAGCTTCATCGGCAGCCCGAGGCGCGCCCCGGTCGTGGTGTCATGGATGATTTGCCAGCCGACCTGCTCCTGCAGCGGCCGCACTAAGGCGATGAGCGCCGCCCGCTCGTGCGGGTTGAGCACGCCGGTCTGTTTGGTCTTGTTGTGCTTCTGGAAAGCTTTGACGGCGTTTACGAGCTGCTCGCTGAACTCGCCATTGATCGGTCCGCTGTAGTGGCCCGCCCAGACCAGGTCGGATTGCATCGCAATCCGCTCCGGAAGCGGAATGGCCGCGTAGGAATCGCGCAAAGGTTGCGACGGCTTCGCCACGGCGGAAGGCTGAGGGACCGCGGATCGCGGACCCGCCGGCGGGGTGACTGGCGGCAGCGAGCCGGTGACATCGGAGGGCTCCGGAACGCCGGCTGGAGCAGCGTTGGAGGCCGCCGCCATAGACCGGTCGGGGGCCAATACCCCCGACACACCCATCAGCACGGCGAACAACGCGCCGAGTATTCTCATGCCAGCCCCTGACGCCCCCTGATTCTCAATCTAACCTATCCGAACCGGGCAGGCGAGGAAATGCAGAAGTAATGCCTTTGGGGCGGTCCTGCGGTACGTTAACCCGCCATCGGCTAAGTTGATGAGAAGGCGTCACAATGCTCACCGCCGACGAGATCGAGCGCTATGCCCGCCATATCGTGCTGCGTGAGGTCGGCGGTCCCGGCCAGGCGCGGTTGAAGCGCGCGCGTGTGCTCGTCATCGGCGCCGGCGGGCTAGGCGCGCCGGTGCTGCTCTATCTTGCGGCCGCAGGCGTAGGCACGCTCGGAGTGGTGGACGACGACAAGGTCGCTTTGTCGAACTTGCAGCGGCAGGTCATCCACGGAACGCCGGATTTGGGCGCGCCGAAAGTCGCGAGCGCGGCGCATGCCATCTTCAGGCTCAATCCGCATGTCGCGGTGAACACCCATGCCGAGCGACTGACCACGGCCAACGCGATTGAGTTGATCGGCGCCTATGACATGGTCGCCGACGGCTCGGACAATTTCGCCACGCGCTATCTCGTCGCCGACGCCTGCTTTCTGGCGAAAAAGCCGCTGGTCACGGCGGCGGTCGGCACCTTCGACGGCACGCTCACCACCATCCGGGCGCACGAGCGCGGGCCCGACGGAACGCCGAACCCAACCTACCGCTGCCTTTTTCCCGAGCCGCCGCCGCCGGGCACGGTGCCGGCCTGCGCCGAAGCCGGCATTCTCGGCGCGCTCACCGGCGTGCTGGGCTCGCTCATGGCGCTCGAAGTCATTCGTGAAATCGTCGGATTCGGCGAAGGCCTCCTCGGCCGGCTCTTGATGGTGGATGCGCGTTCGATGCGGTTTGAGACCGTCGGCTACGCTTGGGATCCATCAAATCCGCTCAGCGGGAAACACCCGACGATCCGCGATCTGTCGGCGCATTCCTGACCGGCATCGCCGGTGGATTTTTTTGTCATGTTTAGGTCTCGTTAACCCGGATTAGCCAAAACTGGAATCTTCGATTTGGGTGCTGGGCACATACGGTCTGCGCCTCGTCATCGATAGGCGTTCTTCACACAAATCGCTGAACGTCGAAACGGCCGCCGTCGGATTCCGTTTGGTTCTGAACTTTACATGAAACAATTCCGCCAAATCTGTTGCACTGCTGTCTTGTCATTGCTGATGTTTGCGGCGTTGGCCGGCATGGCCGCGGCGCAGGGCCCGAGCGAAACGGTCGGTCCGGCAAGCGGGCTGCAGCTTCCGCGCTTCGTGAGTCTGAAGGCCGACAAGGTCAACATGCATGTCGGTCCGGCCAAGAATCACGAGGTCAAGTGGCGCTATCAGCGCGCGGGCCTTCCCGTCGAAATCACCGGCGAATACGAGAACTGGCGCCGCATTCGCGATTCCGACGGCACCGAAGGCTGGGTCTATCATTCGCTGTTGTCCGGCCGGCGCACCGGCATGGTGACGCTGCGCGCGAAGGATGAAATGTTTCCGCTGCGCTCCAAACCCGACGCCGAGAGCAGAGTCGTCGCGCAACTGCAATCCGGCGTGCTCGGCACGGTCAAGCGCTGTGCCGGCGGCTGGTGCCGCCTCTTGGTTGAAGGCTTCGACGGCTGGCTCCCGCAGGAGAAGCTGTGGGGCGTCTATCCGAACGAGCAGGTGGAATAGCTGCTGCCCGGAGGGAACACGATTTGTCGCGGGCTCTTGACGGCGCGCTTGCGGCTCCCCTTGTTTAAGGTGCATGAGCACGCAAAGCGATCGTCCCGACGAACCAAAGTCTGGGGCCGAAACCGCGCCAATAACCGCGCCAATAACCGCGCCAAGAAATGCTGCAAGAAATGCGGCAAGCAAGCCGCTTACCCCCGCCGCCCAACGCGCGCTGGCCGAGGCAGCCGCACGCCGCGCCGAACGCGACGGCAACGCAGCCGCCCGGCCCGGCGAAGTCCGCGGACCCAAAGGGCTCGAGCCCACACGCTACGGCGACTGGGAACGCAAAGGTCTCGCCTCGGATTTCTGAAGTCCGGGCAGCGCGGGGCGGACACAATCGAAAGTTATTAATATTTTGTAATACACGCATAGATTGAGATTGCGCCGCCCGCGCGACTCACCTAATCTAGGACTATGATCTCAGTCGCAAGACTATTGTCCGCGCCGCGGCATGGCAACGCTATCCTCCTGGTTTCGATCTTTGCGCTTGGCCTGGCCGTCGGCGCGGCGCTCGGGCCGGTGGCTACGACGCGCAGCGGGCAGTCCGGCGTGCCGCTTTCCGCGAGCACGGGAGAAGCCGCTGCGCCAAGCACGCTGCGCGCCGGCCATCCGGTGGATGTCCTGCGCGTGCTCGATGGCGACACCTTCGAGGCGCGCGTTCGCCTGTGGCCCGGCCTTGAGATGACCACCAAGGTCCGCCTGCGCGGCATCGACGCGCCGGAGCTGAAAGGCCGATGCGATGAGGAGCGCGCAAAGGCCGTTGCCGCGCGCGATGCGCTCCAGGCGATGCTCGGCCAGGGCGATGTCGGCATCAGTGCGGTCGCACTCGACAAATACGGCGGCCGTATCATCGCCGATGCCTCCACCCGCGCAACGCCCGACATTGCGGCGGCGCTGCTCGGCGCGGGGTTGGCGCGCGGCTATGGTGGCGCGCGCCGCGAGTCGTGGTGCCCGTAATCGCAGGCTTGCGGCATCAAGATTTCGCCGCCGCGCCGCCCTTCTTGTTCTGCCTGTTATTCACCAGATCGTCCACCACCGCCGGATCGGCCAGCGTGGAAGTGTCGCCGAGATTGCCGTACTCGTCCTCCGCGATCTTGCGCAAAATTCTCCGCATGATTTTCCCCGACCGCGTCTTCGGCAGGCCGGGCGCAAACTGAATGAGATCGGGCTGCGCGATCGGTCCGATTTCCTTGCGCACCCAGCCCACCGTTCCTTGCGCAAAGTTTCGCTGGGTTGCTCGCCGCTCATCAGCGTCACGTAGGCGTAGATGCCCTGGCCCTTGATGTCGTGCGGATAGCCGACGACGGCGGCTTCCGATACTTTCGGATGCGCCACCAGCGCGCTAAATGCCGTAGATGTCGGTCATGAAAAACTCAAGCCCGGGCGGATCAAGTAGGATGCTGCCGTCGGTAACGATGTGCGTGAGGATGGTGTCACCCGTGCCGCGCGAATGGTGAAGGATGAACGGCTGATTGGGATCGACAATCAAATAATGCGCGACGCTCGGCAGTCGGAAATAGCCAGCGAGCTTTAAGGAGGCGTCAACGCGGCGTGTCGATGGCGACAGAACTTCTACGATGATTACCGGATTCGGGACTTCGAACACAGATGGCGTGAGTTTGTCTCCACAATAGACCAAAGCGTCGGGCTCATAAGCCGTCTCGTCGTTGATCCGGACGGTCACACCGTCGGGCAAGGCGTGACAAGGGAGGTGGCGCTGACGAATCCCGGCGGCCAGGGCTGCATATACGGCAGCTTTGGATTCGGCATGTCCGACCGTTTCGGGCGACATCGCGTAGATTTCGCCCCTGAACAGCTCGTACCGGCCTGGCTGCCCCTCGGCCCAGGCCAGGAACTCCTCGACGGTCATTTTCGGTTTGGTCAAAGCAGCCATGGCACAAGTATAGCCGGAAAACGATCAGACAGGGAGGGCCGCCCCATAGAAGGCACACCACCCGCGCCAACCCGACCTACGAGCAATCTTGCTAAAGAGCGCCGGACTACTGAGTTCGGGAAGAATCTGGGCCTGCACATCGCAACACCATCACGAAGACATGGGCATCGTCCCAGAACAGATTCTTCGACGCTACCGAGCGCCAAGCCTCTTGTAAAAATGCGCCATCAGAAGCGTCGTAGGCCAAAAGGCAGCCGAAGTCGTAGGCCCATCCCGTCTTGGCAGCATATTCAGGGGAAGCTGGCGGAAGTCCTCGGTAAAAGATGACCTCGTAGATGCCTGCCACCAGAGCTCTTTCTGCGGAAGCAAGGCTTTCATTACCTCTGGCTGTGGCAATTGGCTGTTGAGGTGCTTCTTGAGACCCAACAAAACTCATATGCTCCCAACTTGTCCGACATGAAATCACCGTGAATTGCGTCATGCGGAGCGGAGAGCGGACTAGGACACTTTTTATCCGCCGATGACCAACGTTTGACTCAATACACCATTTCGCCCTGCGCGGTGACACCGGTTACGCCCCCTTCCGATTCTGCCGATTGCTCACCAGATCATCCACCACCGCCGGATCGGCGAGCGTGGAAGTGTCGCCGAGATTGCCGTATTCATCCTCGGCGATTTTCCGCAAAATTCTCCGCATGATTTTCCCCGACCGCGTCTTCGGCAGGCCGGGCGCAAACTGAATGAGATCGGGCTGCGCGATCGGACCGATTTCCTTGCGCACCCAGCCCACCAGTTCCTTGCGCAGATTTTCGCTGGGCTGCTCGCCGTTCATCAGCGTCACATAGGCGTAGATGCCCTGGCCCTTGATGTCGTGCGGATAGCCGACGACGGCGGCCTCCGACACTTTCGGATGCGCCACCAGCGCGCTCTCGACCTCGGCCGTGCCGAGCCGGTGGCCGGCGACGTTGATTACGTCGTCGACGCGCCCGGTGATCCAGTAGTAGCCGTCCTCGTCGCGCCGGCAGCCGTCGCCGGTGAAATATTTTCCCGGATAGGCCTTGAAATAGGTCTCGATGAAACGCGGATGATCGCCGAACACCGTGCGCATCTGCCCCGGCCACGAGTCGGCGATGCATAAGTTCCCGCTGGTGGCGCCCGCCTGCACCTTGCCCTCGGCATCGACGATTTCCGGGACGACGCCGAAGAACGGCCGCGTCGCCGAGCCGGGCTTGAGCCGCGTCGCGCCCGGCAGCGGCGTGATCAAAATGCCTCCGGTCTCGGTCTGCCACCAGGTATCCACGATCGGGCAGCGGTTATCTCCAACTACGCGGTAATACCATTCCCAAGCTTCCGGATTGATCGGCTCGCCCACTGTGCCGAGCAGCCGCAAGCTCGCACGCGAGGTTTTTTTCACTGGAGCATCGCCAGCCTGCATCAGCGCGCGGATCGCGGTCGGCGCGGTGTAGAAAATATTAACCCTGTGCTTGTCGACAACCTCCCAGAAGCGCGACGCCGTCGGATAATTCGGCACGCCCTCGAACTTCAGCGAAATCGCGCCGTTCGCGAGCGGTCCGTAG
>CAZNSG010000061.1:0-36526 GCA_964575715.1 uncultured Hyphomicrobiales bacterium
CAAAGCCTACAAAAGCTTCGCTATGATCGGTCACGACTCGCCCTCCTTGCGTTGAGGCTCTGCCCGGTCCATCCGGGTAACCCTCGCAACCGCATCGAGGGTGAGTCGCCTCATCAAAGGAAGGACATACGGTCTCGCTTGATGTTGCCACCATCAACGCAGAAAGGGACAAGTGGCAGAAGATTTAGATCGAGTTGTTTTTAAAATGACGTGCAGGAAGCTTTCCGCAAGAATACGGCAGCAAGCACGGCGGGAATGAAAAACCCGACTACGCGTGCGCTTTGCGCTGCGGATCGATGATCTGTTCGAGCTTGCCTAAAATTCTCATGCAAGGGAGCACTTGCGCAAGGCTACCGTTCGGCTCGCGCTTGTCCTTGATCGCGGCGATGAATTCGCGGTCTTCCAGCTCAATGCCGTCCATCGACACGTCGACTTTGGTCACATCGATCTTGTTGTCCTTGCCGTCGCTCAATTCGTCGTAGAACGCCTTGAATGTGCCGTTGTCGCAGATGTAGCGGAAGAACGAACCGAGCGGCCCGTCGTTGTTGAACGACAGCGACAATGTCAGCATCGCACCCGACGGAACCTTCGCCACGATCCCCATGTCCATCGCAATATTGAGCTGCGAATGGATCGGTCCCTGCACCGCATAACAATCTGAAATGTTCTCGCCGCATTGATACTGGAACAGGTCGATCGTATGCGCCGCGTGGTGCCAGAGCAGATGATCGGTCCAGCTGCGCGCATTTCCCGCGGCATTGATGTTTTTGCGGCGGAAAAAATAGGTCTGCACGTCCATCTGCTGGATCTTGAGCTCGCCCTTGACGATCCGCTTGTGCACCCACTGATGGCTGGGGTTAAAGCGCCGCACATGGCCGCCCATGGCAACGACGCCGGTTTGCTTGGCGATCTGCACCAGTTTCTCGGCGTCTTCCACGCTGTCGGTGACGGGGATCTCGACCAGCACGTGCTTACCGGCGCGCATCACCTGCTCGCCCTGACGGAAGTGCATCTTGGTAGGCGTGGTCAGGATCACCGCATCGGCACGCTTGATGCCTTCGGAAAGATCGCCGGTATGGTGCGCTATGCCGTACTTCTTTGCGACCTGCGCGGTTGCATCCTGATTGCCGCCAACGAGAGAGGTGACTTCAACGCCGGGAATACGCTTGAGCGCGTCGAGATGCTTCTGACCGAAAGCACCTTGACCGGCAACGCAGATCTTCATCGCTTACTCCTGCGCACGTCGCGATGGCTCCGCAGCGCGGCCGCGCGCTTGTGCTTGCCGGCGCCGGCGCGTTTCTTGTTTTCTAGAATGATGTGCCCGACCGCCGTATTTGACGCCGGCACCGTATAGAACCGGTAGGTTTCCTCGACCTTGTCGTCGAGCGCGCCGCGCATGACCAGCCACATCACCATCTCGATGCCCTCGGCGCCCGCCTCGCGCATATACTCAAGATGTTTCATGGCTACTAGTTTTTTCGGATTTTTAGTGAGGTTGTCGAGAAACGCCTTGTCAAACTTGCTGTTGATCAGACCCGCGCGCGGCCCGGAAATCTGATGCGACATGCCGCCGGTGCCCATCACAACCACGCGCAGATCTTCCGGATAGGATTCGATCGCCTTGCGGATCGCCCGGCCAAGCATAAAGCAGCGGTGCCCGGTCGGCGGCGGGTAGAGCACCACATTGACCGCGAGCGGAATGACCGGACATGGCCATTCCTTCGGCGACCCGAACATCAGGTTCATCGGCACCGTGAGCCCATGATCGACCTCCATTTTATTGACAATGGTGAGATCGAATTCATCGAGAATGACCGACTGCGCGATGTGTGAGGCAAGCTCCGGATGGCCCTTGACCACCGGCACCGGGCGCGGCCCCCAGCCTTCGTCGGCCGGCGGAAACTCCGCCGCGCAGCCGAGCGCGAAGGTCGGCACCAATTCGACCGAAAACGCCGACGCGTGATCGTTGTAAATCCCGATGACGACATCCGGCTTGGCCTTTGCCATCCACTGCTTGGATTTTTCAAAGCCCGAGAACACCCGCTTCCAGTAGGGCTCCTCGGTCTTGTGATTGTCGATCGCCGCACCAATCGCCGGCACGTGCGACGATGAAACTCCTGCTATGATTCTAGCCACTTTTTGATCCTGACTTTTTGCCTGCTTTGGATTTGATCTTGGCGGGCTTGTCCTTGCCCAACCTGCTGCGATTGCCTTCGACCGAGCGGCCGCCCGCGAGCATCATCTTGGCATAGTTTTCCTGGGTCGAGCCGGTCATGACCGCAGCCATATGCTGAAAGGAATGGCCATCGGTCGCGCCGAGTTTGGCGGTGAAATAGATGTTGCCGCCAAGTTCGAGCATGCGATTGTATTGCCGATTGAGTATGGCTTCACGCTGTTCCGGCGTCAGCGGGAATTTTTTCAGGTATTCCGCCTCGTTTGCTTTGAAGGCTTTGCGGTTTTCAGCCTTCATCAGCGACATGCAGAACATGTTGATGCTGTATCCCTGGCGCGAGCGCTCCGCGTCGAATACGAAAGTGCCCGGAATGTCGTCGTAGTCGTGCCGCGCGCGCTTCATAGCCCTTATCTCCCTACCGCCAAGGCGCAATCGCCTCATATATCGCAACAAGCCGCTTGCTGTATAGCGCCGAAGTCATTCCCGCCCAGCGTTATTATCATTCTACGTCCAATAAAGCCGCATGGGATTATCGATCAAAAGCGCCTTTTGCAGCGCGGGCGTGGGCGCGATCTTCGGGATCATGCCCACGATGACGCCGTCGTCCGGCGCCTCCTTCGGCATGTTCGGATGCGGCCAGTCGGTGCCCCAAAGCACGCGCTCCGAAAACCGCTCCACGATCGTGCGGGCGTATGGGACGACATCATCATAAGGCGGCCCGGCAACGCTAAAACGCTCCGGACAGGTGACCTTGCAATAGTAATTCTTGTGCTTGTCGAGCAGCCGCAGGAAGCGCTGAAATTCCGGATTATCCATTCCGTTCTTCACTTGAGGGCAGGCCATATGATCGACTACGACAGCGGTCGGCAATGCGGTAAAAAACGATTCCAGTTCGGCCAGCTCAGCCATCTCGAAATAGACAACGATATGCCATCCCAGGCGCGCGACCCGCTTAGCGATGCGCTCAAGCACATCGCGCGGCGTGAAATCGACCAGCCGCTTGATGAAGTTGAAGCGCACGCCCTTGACGCCCGCGCGATCCATCCATTTGAGTTCCGTCTCGGTCACTTCTTCGCCGACAAACGCTATCCCCTTGGCCTTGTTGTTCGACGCCTCCAGCGCATCGACCATCGCGCGGTTGTCCTTGCTGTGGCAGCTCGCCTGCACGATCACATTCTTGTCAAAGCCCAAAAAATCGCGCAGCGCGAACAGCTTTTCCTTCGGCGCATCGCACGGCGTGTATTTGCGCTCCGGCGCATAGGGAAACTTGTTCTCTGGCCCAAACACATGGCAATGCGCGTCCACCGCGCCGGCCGGCGGCTTAAACTTCGGCTTCGACGGATTGGGATGGAACGGAATGTAACCTGCACTCATGGGCACTTTAGTTGTCTCCCTTTGAACTCTCTCCCCGCCTCATCCTGAGGAGCGGGCAAAGCCCGCGTCTCGAACCATCGCAAGTCGGCTATAGCCGACTTGCGATGGTTCGAGACGCGTTGCTTCGCAGCCAAGTGCACGCAGGCTGCGCCTGCTATGGCAACGCTCCTCACCATGAGGCCGATCGAGGTCGTCATTGGTCTCTAAACCCGCTCGATGGCGAGCGAGACGCCTTGGCCGACGCCCACGCACATGGTGGCGAGCGCGCGCCTACCGCTGCTTTTCAACATTTGATGGGTCGCGGTGATGGCAAGCCGCGTGCCCGACATGCCGAGCGGATGGCCGAGCGCGATCGCCCCGCCGTTCGGATTGACATGCTCGGCGTCGTCGGGCAGCCCAAGCTGGCGCAGACACGCCAGCGCCTGCGAAGCGAATGCCTCGTTGAGTTCGATCACGTCGAAGTCGCCGATCGTGAGATTGAGACGCTCTAAGAGCTTTTTCGTCGACGGCACCGGGCCTATTCCCATAATGCGCGGCGGCACGCCGGCCGACGCCATGCCCAGGATGCGCCCGTAGACCGTGAGCCCATGTTTTTTCGCCGCCGCCTCCGAGGCGATGAGCATGGCGGCAGCGCCGTCGTTGACACCCGAGGCATTGCCCGCGGTCACCGTGCCCGGATTGCGCACAAAGGGTTTGAGTTTGGCGAGACCCTCAAGCGTGGTGTCGGGCCGCAGATGTTCGTCCTTGTCCACCATGACCGGCCCGGCTTTGCCGGGCACCGCGACCGGCGCGATCTCTTCGGCAAAATAACCCGCGGCCTGCGCCTTTGCCGCTCGCTGCTGCGAGCGCCAAGCGAAGGCGTCTTGATCCTTGCGCGCCACCTGGAATTCTTCCGCGACATTCTCGGCGGTCTCCGGCATCGCATCGACGCCGTATTGCTGCTTCATCAGCGGATTGATGAAACGCCAGCCGATGGTGGTGTCGTGGATCTCGTTGGTCCGCTGGAAGGCTTCCTGCGCCTTGCCCATGACCAGCGGCGCACGCGTCATGGATTCGACGCCGCCTGCGATCGCAAACTCAATTTCGCCCGCGCGAATGGCCGCCGCCGCCATGCCCACGGCATTGAGCCCCGACGCGCACAGCCGGTTGACGGTGACGCCCGGGATCGAATCCGGCAAGCCCGCAAGCAGCAGCGCCATGCGCGCCACATTGCGGTTGTCCTCGCCCGCCTGGTTGGCGCAGCCGAAAATCACTTCATCCAGCGCGGCCCAATCAACCTTGGGATGGCGCTTGATCAGCGCCTTGATCGGGACAGCGGCGAGATCGTCGGTGCGCACCTTGGCGAGCGTGCCGCCGTAGCGGCCGATCGGGGTGCGCATTCCATCGCAGATAAAGGCTTCGGGCATGGTCAATGTCCTTTACGCCGCTTCGCCATGAGCGCGGGCCGTGCGCGTATACAATGCGCGCAGCACTTCCTGTTCGCGCGCGCTCGGGGCCGGCGTCTCGCTCACCCTGTCCGCATAGCGCACAGGCCAGCCGGTATTTTCCGCAATCTGCGCGCGCGTCACCCCCGGATGAATGGAGGTCACGATCATTTCCTTGGATTTGGGCTCGGGCTCGAAGATCGCAAGATCGGTAAGCAATTTCGTTGGGCCCTTGGTGGCAACGCCAAGCCGCGCACGATGCTCGCCGCCCTCGCCGTGGCCGAGCGATGTGACGAAATCGAGCTTCGGCACGAAGCTGCGCATGCTCTGCGCCATGATGATGAAAATCTCGCCGCAGGAGATGGCGATCTCCGGCGCACCGCCGCCGCCCGGCAACCGCACTTTGGGCTTGGCATAGGAACCAACCACCGTGGTGTTGAGATTGGCGAACTTGTCGATCTGCGCGCCGCCCAGGAATCCGACGGTAATGCGCCCGCCCATCAGCCAATAGCGGAACATCTCCGGCACCGGCACCGTGGTCAGCGCGGTCTCGCACAACTCGCCATCGCCAATGGAAAGCGGCAGCGCCGAGGGCTTGGTGCCGAGCGTGCCCGACTCGTAGATCAACGTGATGTCCGGCGCATGCGTGAGCCGCGCCAGATTAGCCGCCGCCGACGGCATGCCGATGCCGACGAAGCACACATCGCTTGGTTTGAGCGCGCGCGCGGCCGCGATTGTCATCATTTCGGTAGGTGTGTAATCCGCCACTTTGTTCCTCATTCCGCCGCTAGAGCATGATCCCGAAAAGTGGAAACCGGTTTTCGGAAAAGATCATGCTCGAACAAGAGGCTAGACCATGTTCCGATTCAATTGAATCGGATCATGGTCTAGCGCATTTTTGCGTGCATGCTTAGCGAATGCCTCCGGGCCCTGGTCGAGCACGTTGGTCTTCATCCAGGCCAGGAAGCTCTCGCGCTCGCGCGATATCGCATCCCAGGCTTTGTAACAGGCGTTGTCGCGTTTGTAGTAGCCGAACGCATAGGACGGATAGGCCCCGCCCGGCACCTGCGCGATCGCACCCAAGGTCCAGGCCGGCAGGATCACCGCATTGGGGCTGCGCGCGCCGAACTCCTCCACGATCTCCTCGACCGTGACGATGGATCGCTGGGCCGCCAGAACTGCTTCCTTCTGCACGCCGAGTATGCCTTCCAGCATCACGTTGCCGGCGCGGTCGGCTCGCTGCGCATGGATCACTGCGACATCCGGCCGGATCGCGGGCACCGCCGCCAGGACCTCGCCAGTGAATGGACAGGTGATGCGCTTGATGTTCGGGTTCACCTTCGGCAGGTCGACACCCACATAGCCCCGAAAGATTGCGCACGGCAGGCCGGCAGCGCCCGCCTCGTAGGCATTGGCCATGGCGGAGTGGGAATGTTCCTCATACGCGAGCGGCTGCGGCCAGCCGTTTTCGATCGCATCGCGCACCCGATGCAGCGAGCCCACTCCCGGATTGCCGGCCCAGGAGAAAATCATCTTCTCCGCGCAGCCCATGCCGATGAGCTGATCGTAGATCAGATCCGGCGTCATCCGGATCAAAGTGAGGCGCTTTCGGCGCTGGCGGATAATCTCGTGCCCGGCCGCATGCGGGATCAAATGGGTGAAGCCCTCCATCGCCACCGTATCCCCGTCACAGACGACGGATTCCACAGCCTCCGCGAGGGATAAGAAACGCGACATGACAAGGCTTTCAGCTTGCGATCACAGCCGGGTTTATTTACGAGCCCTGCGCAGGAGGGTCAAATGCTCGCCGTCACCTTTTGCCACCCTTCTTGCATGCCATTCCGACCCACCCTGACGGCTCTTCCCCCTCTCGGTTGACCGGCCGGGACAGACATGCCACCGACAAACCAGCGAAAGACCCTAGTGTGGTGGTTCAGAAGTTCCCTTCGTCCCCGCCGCGAGTCGATCAAGGGAACTTCTGAACCAAACCACACTAGAATCGTACATTGCTAGTGTCCCTTTGAATCCGAAGTTCGCTAATGCGGGTGCTGTAAATTTAAGCGAACTTCGGATTCGGGACACTAGGGGAGACGCATTGAAGTGAGCCATTTCACCGTCACGCGGACCGAGCGCATCCACTGGGGCGATTGCGACCCGGCCGGGATCATCTACTACCCGCGCTACTTCGAAATCTTTGACCGCTGCACCACCTCCCTGCTCGAACAGGCGCTCGGCATGACCAAGCACCAGTACCTGATCGCTTATGATTTCACCGGCCATCCGGTGGTCGACACCCGAGCTCGATTTCTCCGCCCTACACGCTTCGGCGACGATGTGGTCATCGAAAGCACTCTCGTTGAGATACGCCGTTCGAGCTTCGCAATACGGCACCGCCTGAGCAAGGACGGCAATCTCTCGGTCGAAGGCAACGAGACGCGAGTCTGGGTGCGCCGGCAGTCAGCCGATACCAAAAGTATCAAGGCCCACCCAATCCCCGACGAGGTTGTCGCGCGATTGGGCGGGAGGTAACGGCGATGGCGCGGCCCGTAACTCTGATCACTGGCGCATCCGCCGGCATCGGCACGGCACTGGCAAAAGTGTTTTCGGAAAAAGGCCACGAGGTCGCGTTGCTGGCCCGGCGCGCGCTGCAGCTCGACACGCTCGTCGATTCGATCGAGGCGGCGGGTCACAAGCGACCACACATCCTGGCGATTGATCTCGCGCGCGCCGACGCCTCGACACGGATTGACGATGAACTGCGCGGACGCGGCCTCGATCTTCAATACATCGTCAACAACGCCGGCTTCGGCCGGCTTGGTCTTGCCGCCGAGATCGACCGCACCCAGCAACTTGCCATGATCGATCTCAATGTGCGCGTGCTTACCGATCTCTCGTTGCGCTTTGTCGACAGCCTCGCGCGCCAGCGCGGCGGTATTCTCAATGTCGCCTCCGTTCTCGGCTTCATGCCCGGACCGGGAATGGCGGTCTACCACGCCTCCAAGGCCTATGTGATTTCGTTCTCCGAAGCACTCCACAGCGAGCTTGCGAAAAAGGGCGTTCGCGTCACAGTGCTGTGTCCCGGTCCCGTGGATACTGAATTCCAGGTGCGCTCCGAAGGCTACTTCTCGCGCCGGCTGAACCGTTCCGTCGAGCGGGTCGCACGCCAAGGCTACGAAGGATTGATGCGTGGCCAACGCCTTGTGGTGCCGGGCAAGGACAACAAGGTGTTGTGCTTTCTCCCGCGTGTACTGCCCCGCCACCTTATTTTATCGATGATTGGTGCCAGTAAACGCAAGCGTATCAAAGAGATTTTCGAATGACCAACCATAGTCCGGATCAATGACAGATCTTCGACCCGTGACCTTGATAACCGGAGCGTCTGTTGGTATCGGCGCCGCGTTCGCGCGGATTTTTGCCGCCAACGGTCATGAAGTTGTCCTGCTCGCACGCCGTGAATCTCATCTCAAAGCGATCGCCGAAGCGATCGCCGCGAACGGTGGAAAGCAACCCCATGCAATTGCAATCGACCTCACGCGCATTGACGCTTCGACATGGATCGACAACGAGCTGCATGAGCGCGGGCTCGAACCGGAGATCGTGGTCAACAATGCCGCTTTCGGCCTGCTTGGTCTTGCGGCCGAGCTTGACCGCGCCGAACAGCTCGCCATGATCGATCTCAATGTCCGCGTTCTCACGGATTTGTCGTTGCGATTCATCGACAGTCTAACGCGCCGACGTGGCGGTATTCTCAATGTGGCTTCGGTTGCAAGTTTCCTGCCCGGACCGAGGATGGCGGTTTATCACGCCACCAAAGCTTACGTGCTCTCGTTCAGCGAAGCGCTCCATCAGGAACTCGCACCCCGGGGCGTGCGCGTCACGACGCTTTGTCCTGGACCGGTCGCAACCGAGTTCCAGGCGCGCGCCGGCATTCCGGAGAGTTATTTTCCGCGCTTCCTCGCCCGCTCGGCCGAACGGGTCGCGCATGATGGCTACGACGGACTCATGCGCGGAAAGCGCTTGGTCGTACCGGGCATAGTAAACAAGCTGGTGACGTTCCTGCCACGCCTGTTGCCGCGCGCGCTTGTGCTCAAGATGGTACGCAAAGGATCAAACGAACAACCGAAATCGGATAGCTGATCGCG
This sequence comes from uncultured Hyphomicrobiales bacterium, assembly GCA_964575715.1. Lineage (GTDB taxonomy): Bacteria > Pseudomonadota > Alphaproteobacteria > Rhizobiales > Xanthobacteraceae > PNAI01. Next base: position 9,114 of record CAZNSG010000061.1, read on the forward strand.
ACCGGCGGCCGCGTTTAGCCCGACACCGGCGAAGTTTCGCGCGTGCTTGCATAGCTTGCGTCTTCGGAAAATTCCGCAAGAACATCGCGGCCGCGCTTGGCCCAGTCTGCGGGTGTGAGCGGCCCACACACGAGCATAAGATAATCGTAGGGCGCGCGCATATCGTTCGCCATGATGAACTGATAGTGCAGGCGGAAGAAATTCCAGCGCATACGGCGATAGAATTGCTCCGACAACATGTCGCGAAACCGCACCTGCCAGGTCAGCGGATTGCAGCGGCGCGAACCGGCGTCAATGCCGATGCCCGCAACCGGATCAAAATTATCAAAATTCAGGACGTCCTTGCTCGACTGCGCATCGATCCACAGCACCGATGGCTCGACCGCAATCCGCTCAATGATCGCGCGCAGTTTTTTTGCCTTCGGATGCATAGCCGCGCCCGGCATGATTGATCCAAGCGTCATCAGAATCACGCGCGGCCCATGCCGGCCGACATCGGGATCAAGCTCAAGCGCGCGCGCCAATACCGCCGGCGCGGTAACGCCGCCGCCGCTGTGCCCGATCACAAGAATCTCCTCGACCGCGTTGGCGCGCGCGGCTGCGATCAGCCGCTCGGCGCAGGCATTGATCGCCGGATCAAAGCAAGTCGGCTCGCCGCGCGCGAATTCGCATAAGTAAGGCCAATGGTTGTTGATCTGCACGACGTACCAGCGATCCGCAATCGGCCGCAGCAGCTTGAAGCAGACTACCGCCGCACCTACGGCGATCGCTGCATTTACAAACACTGGTACAGCAAGAAAATAATTAATCGCAAAAACCGCCAGCACGCCTCCCGCGGCCGACAGCATAAGCCAGTCCAGCATCAGCAATTGAAAATGTACGAGCGCCAATCCATAGCGCCACGACGCCCGAAACACGCGGAACAACGCGCCGCTGAACAGGTAATCGATGGTCCACCACAACGCGCGGCGGATTTGCCGCAACATTGGCTCCGCCATATTGGCGCTGATGAATTGCTCTTGGCGGAGGAAATCGTATCGCGTGTGTACCTGCCAATTCGGCGCAGAAGTCTCGATCTCCCAATGCGCGAAAAATTCCGAATCGACTTCAAGCGAGCCGAGTTTTGCCTGCAACGGCCAGATTTTCAAAAACCGCGACAACGAACGCCGGAATATTTCGTAATAGCCCTCCGCCCCTTGCGGATCGTAGCCTTCGACATAGAACACGTGTCGCCGCCGAATCAATGTCGACCCCGCTGTCATTTCACTAGTGTCCCGAATCCGAAGTTCGCTTGAATTCACAGCAGCCTCGTTAGCGAATTTCGGATTCTAAAGGGACACTAGCAATGTATAATTCTAGTGTGGTTTTGGTTCAGAAGTTCCCTTGTTGGACTCGCGGCAAGGATGAGGGGAACTTCTGAACCACCACACTAGCATGAGGTGCCATCATCCGCGGTCGCTGCGCAAGCGCTCGCGCAGCTTGTGCCGCTGGACTTTGCCGGTGGCGGTGCGCGGCAGGTCGGCGACGATCTCAAACCGCCGCGGAAGCTTGTAGTGCGGCAGCACCTGCGACAATCGTTCGCGCGCCGCCGAAGTGGCCGCCTTGCCGTCGGCGCCCGGTATAAGCACCATGAACAAAACGATTTCGGCGAGCCCTATGGAGTTCTCGCCCAAGACCGCCGCCGACTCGACCATGCCGGCGACGCCGGCAAGCGCGTCCTCGATCTCGGACGGCGAGACCCAGAGCCCGGAGACACGCAACATATCGCCGCTGCGCCCGCAGTGATGGAAGAACCCGTCCACGTCCCTGACATATTCATCGCCTGTCGCAAACCAGCCGCCGGGCTTGAAGCGTTCCGCCGGCCGTTGCGGCGGATCGCCGGGCCGATTATCGGCTGCGCGATAGCCGGCACAGACCGAGGGCATGCGCACTTCGAGCCGGCCGGTCTGCCCCGCAGCACTGATGACGACATTGCTCTTGTCCACGATGCGAAGCTCGACGCTCGGCATGGCAATGCCCGAAGAACCCGGCTTTTGCGTGCTGGGGGTATTGCCGATGACCATGTAGACCAACTCCGAGCAGCCTAACCCGTCGAGAATGGGATGGCCGCTCGCCGCTTCCCAGTCGGTCCAGATTTTCGGCGGCAGCCGCTCGCCGGCGGACACATAGTAGCGCAACGCTCGGAATGCCGGCATTGCCGGCAGTCCGGCATCGAGCAGCTTGTGATAGAGCGCAGGCACGCTCAGCAGCACGGTGGGCGAAAATTTCTCCACCGTCGCGGCAATGCCCGCAACCGTGGCCCAATGCTCATGTAGAATATTCGTCGCGCCGAGTCTGAGCGCCGCGAACATGTTGCCGATCGCATAGGCAAAATGAAATCGCGATGTCGCGAACAACCGGTCCGCCGGCGTCGCGTCGAGAACTTGTTCATAATACTGGCTGCAGATGAGCACATTGTCGTGCCGATGTTCCACCGCCTTCGGCGTTCCAGTGGTGCCTGAAGTCATCACCCAGAAGGCCGGATCTGTCGGCTTGCGTGGAGTGACCACGAGCTCAGTCTCGGATCTAGCCTGCCAGGCGCGCAGCTCGCGCTGGCGCGACATCAGCTTGGTGCCGGGGGCTGCCGTGGCGATCGCGATGACCGCCGCATTTGCAAACTCGGCATCAACAACCATCGTATGCGGCCGGACGATGGCCAGGATTTGCGCAAGCTCTTCGGCACCCGCGCGGGTCGATAGCGCGGCGGCGATGGCGCCCGTCGCCATGGCCGCATGATGCAATGCAACGATATCCGGCGTATCGATCATCAGCATGGCAACGCGATCGCCAGGACGAACGCCGCCCTCGCGCAGCGCGGCCGCGTATTTGGCGACCCGCGCCGCGAGCGCGCCATAGCTCAGTGATTCCTCGGCCGAGACCACCGCCGGATGCGCGGGCCCCGAAATTCTTAGACCCTCCAACAGGCAATACTCGACGGCATTCATTGCTGTTTGCCCGCTGTGATCTTCGGTTGAATTTGCGGCGCTTCGGCAAGCGTCATGTCGTGCACGAAAGCCTATTCTCAGACGCGGCGCGCGTCGGCGGCCATCGCTTCGATCACTTCGACCGCTGGATGCGAGGTCGGCAAGGTCCGCGCAAGCCGTAAATCCGCGCGGGCAAACAGCGCGGAATATTCTGCAAGCGTTCGCTCCGCACCCCCCGTCAGCAGCATGACATGCAAATCGAGCCAGCGGCCCGGACCTGGTGTGTCGTCGACCGGAACCGGCTTTTCCAGCACCAGTACACGGGCATCCGGCCGCATGGCACGGCGGATATTGCCCAAGATGCGCGTGCACTCCTCGTCGGCGTAATCGTGCAGCAGATGGCGAACGAGATAAAGGTCGCCGCCCTCGGGCACGGCGTTGAAAACGTCACCGGCGGTCAGCGTCACGCCGGGCAGCGGCCCGCCCTCGCCACGCTTGGCCGCTGCGATCCCTTCCGGCAGATCGAACAGCGTGCCGCGCCGGCCGGGAAAGGCGGCGAGAATCGCGGAGAGCAGCGAACCATTGCCGCCGCCAATGTCGACAATGTGCTGATAGCGGGAGAAATCATACGCCCCAACGATCGCCGGCGTCTCCGGCCCGTGCACCTCGACCATCATGCGTTGGAAGCGCGCGCCCTCGTCCGGATGATCCGCAAGCCAAGCGAACAACGGCTTTCCCTTGAGCGCCTCGAACGCCGTGCCGCCGACCAGCGCATCGTCCAGACTGGCCCAAATGTCGGCGTGATATTCGGTAAGCAGAATAGCCGCCGTGCGCATGGAATGTGGCGACCGCGAGCCCAACAAATGCCCCAGCGGCGTGAGCGTGAAGCCGCCCTGCGCCTTCTCGGTCACGATACCCACCGTCGAGAGCGCACGCAGGAGCCGATAAATCCGCCCCGGGTCGAGACCATGTGTCGCAGCAATCGCAGCCGGCTGCTCGGCGCCATTTTCCATCGCATCGGCCAGCCCAAGCCGGGCAAACGTGCCGACCGCCCGGGTCACCCACAGGCTGCTCAGGAGCTGCATCATTTTCTTATGCAGTGACGCGGGATCTGCCGGCGCAGTGGATGCTCGCACGCTTTCGACTTTCACCATCCCCTCCGACGCAACGCCATAAACGCGCAAGCGCGGTCAAATGGCGATCCGATAAGCATAATCTACCAGCTTGATCGAGAAAACCATCCCCATTGGCGGCCTATGATGGACGGCTGCGAATGGTCCCAAAGCCCCGGCAGATGGCGGTCGCGGGCGCTGCGGCGGCAAGACGTCCGCCACGTGATCAACGTCGCCAACAATCCGCTCCGTCCCGCCCAACCGCCAACGCTGTGCAGACATGCACGGCCAAGAAACCGCCAAGAGACGGCCAAGAGACTGCCAAGAGACTGCCAAGAGACGGCAAAGAGACTGCCATGCGATGGTCGGATGATGGACACCTGCCTCCCGACAGGCTAACAAACTCCGCGCGATCCCGCCCCCGCCCATGGCCAGCCAAACCAAGCCATTCAGCGCAGCAAACAAACGGGAATCACCGGAGGAACGTGATGCGTATCGACGCCTATACCCACTTCATCCCGAAGAAATTCTTCGATGAGGTCATCGTGCGCGGCGGCCATTCCGACATCGGCAAGCGGGTGCGCGAAATTCCCTCCATCCATGATGTCAACGTGCGCCTCAAGGTCGTCGACAAGTTCAAGGACTATGCGCAGATCCTTTCCTATCCGATGCCGCCGCTTGAGGTTATGGCCTCCAACCCCGCGCAGGTGGAGGAATATGCCAAGATCGTCAATGACGGCTTCGCCGAGGTGTGCGCAAAGCATCCCGACCACTTCCCCGGCTGGGTCGCGCAGGCTCCACTCGCCGCCCCCGACGCCGGCGCGCGCGAATGCGAGCGCGCAATCAAGAACGGCGCGCTCGGCGTGCAGATTTACACCAACGTCGCCGGCCGGCCGCTCGACAACCTGGAATTCGCGCCGTTCTTCGCGACCATGAACAGGCTCGGCAAGCCGGTCTGGATGCATCCGGCGCGCGCCGCGAATTTCCCCGATTATCTGACCGAGAAAAAATCCAAATACGAAATCTGGTGGACCTTCGGCTGGTCCTACGAGACCGCCGCCGCCATGGCGCGCCTGGTGTTCTCGCGCATCATCGACCGGCATCCGAAACTCAAAATCATCACCCATCATTTCGGCGGCATCGTGCCCATGCTGGAAGGCCGCATCGGCCCGGGTTGGGACCAGCTTGGCGCGCGCACCTCGGACGAGGATTTGAGCCTGGTGCGCAAAGCCCTGAAAAAACGCCCGCTCGAATATTTCAAGCACAATTTCTACGCCGACACCGCCGCCTTCGGCGGCAAGCCGGCGACCATTTGTGGGCTCTCTTTCTATGACAAGGAGAAGATCGTGTTCGCCTCCGACTGCCCGTTCGATCCCGAGAAGGGCACCATGTACATCCGCGAGACGCTCAAAATCCTCGACGGCATCGCCATGCCGAAGACCCAGCGCAAGGCGATCATGTCCGGCAACCTGGAAAAGCTCGTCGGCAAGAAGCTGGTGAAGTGACGGCCGTAAGGCCGTCATTCCGGGGCGCGGGCTAAGTCCGCGAACCCGGAATCCAGATACAAATCCGAACCTGGGTCTGGATTCCGGGTTCGCTCGCTTCACGAGCGCCCCGGAATGACCGAGCAAGTAGCCCGCATGAGCGAAGCGACATGCGGGATCGCATACCGTAATGCTGGCCCCGGATGTCGCTCCGCTCATCCGGGCTACGCTCGCTGCGGAGACAATGATGGGTTTCGCTACCGCTCAACCCATCCTACGCGTTACTTGAAGTTCATGACGATCCTCGACCGTGACGTGAAAATAATTGTCCAGGCCAAGCCGCGCCATCGGCCGGCGCGCATCACGCTCGCTGTGAGCTGATCGACCATCGCTGGGTGTGCACTTTTCATTCGATGACGCGCCCTCTCCGCCTCATCCTGAGGAGCCGCCGAAGGCGGCGTCTCGAAGGATGGGGCGGCCAACCGATCTCGGGTATACCCGAGATCGGAAATATTAAGTGCGCAAGTCGGCTATAGCCGACTTGCGATGGTTCGAGACGCGTTGCTTCGCAGCCAAGTGCACGCAGGCTGCGCCTGCTATGGCTACGCTCCTCACCATGAGGCCGGGAGAGTCCACAATTGGGTCGTTTCCCGGCGGTGAAACCCCACCCGCCATCTGCTAGCGTCCCCCATCATGGACGCCGCCCGCATGGTCCCGCCCGCAGACACCGCCAGCCCCGCGCCAGAGCCCGCCGCGCGCGTCACCCCCATGATGGAGCAATACATCGAGATCAAGGCCGCCAATCCGGATTGCCTGCTGTTCTACCGGATGGGCGATTTCTACGAAATGTTCTTCGATGACGCTGAGGTCGCTTCCCGCGCGCTCGGCATCATGCTCACCAAGCGCGGCAAGCATCTCGGCCGCGACATTCCCATGTGCGGCGTGCCGGTCGAGCGCGCCGATGAATATCTGCATCGCCTGATCCGATTGGGCCATCGCGTCGCCGTCTGCGAGCAGCTCGAAGATCCCGCGGAAGCGAAAAAGCGCGGGGCTAAGAGTGTGGTGCGGCGCGATGTCATCCGGCTGGTGACGCCCGGCACGCTGACCGAGGACACGCTGCTCGACGCCAACCGCAACAATTATCTGCTCGCCATCGTCCGCGCCCGCGCCTCGGCCGGTTTATCCGCCGAAGCTTCAGCGAAGGCGGACCGCTTCGGGCTCGCCTGGATCGACATTTCAACTGCGGAATTTCGCATCAGTGAATGCGACCGCCTGGGCCTCGCCGCCGAGATCGCGCGGCTTGAGCCAAGCGAGATCATCGTCTCCGACGCGCTCTATGGCGATCCCGGTCTTGCGCCTTACCTGCGCACCTTGCCCGCGGTCAAACCGCTGCCCCGCGACGTGTTCGACGGCGCCACCGCCGAGCGCCGATTGGCGGACTATTTCGCGGTCGCAACGTCCGAAAGCTTCGGCACGCTTTCGCGCCTTGAGCTCAATGCCGCCGCCGCCTGCGTCACCTATGTCGAGCGCACGCAGATCGGCAAGCGCCCGCCGCTCTCACCTCCGGTGCGCGAGGCGCAAGGCGCCACGCTCGCCATCGACCAGGCGACGCGCGCCAATCTCGAGCTCGTGCGCACGCTGGCCGGCGAACGCCGCGGCTCATTGCTCTTCGCCATCGACCGCACGGTGACGGCGGCAGGCGCCCGGCTGCTCGCCCAGCGGCTTGCCGCACCGCTGACCGACCCGGAAGCGATCGCAAGGCGGCTCGATGCGGTGGAAGCGTTTGCAACCGACGCAAGCTCGCGCGGCGAAATACGCAAGCGCCTGCAAGCCGCCCCCGATCTTTCCCGCGCGCTCAGCCGTCTCGTTGTCGGCCGCGGCGGCCCGCGCGACCTCGCGGCTATCCGAGACGGCATCGGCGCGGCCGCGGGGCTTGCCGCACAACTCACCCGCTTCACCTCTCCCCGCTTGCGGGGAGAGGTCGGATCGCGAAGCGATCCGGGTGAGGGGGATTCTCCGCAGACCGAATCCATCGAGACTCCCCCTCACCCCAACCCTCTCCAGCCGAAGTCGGATGTTTCCGACTTCGGCCGCGTAAAAACTGCCCGAACTCGGGTAGACCCGAGTTCGGGTGCAAGCGGGGAGAGGGAGCGCGCTACCGATGCGGCGACCACTTCGGAAATTGCCAAAGCCATTGTGGCATTGCGGCGTCCCGATCCGGCGCTGGCGAAGGAATTGGCAGCCGCGCTCGCCGACGAGTTGCCTGCTTTCAAGCGTGACGGCGGCTTCGTGCGTGCGCGCTACCAAAGCGCGCTCGATGAGGCCCGTAGCTTGCGCGACCAATCGCGCAAAGTCGTAGCGCAATTGCAGGCGCGCTACGCCGAGGACTCCGGCGTGCGCTCGCTCAAGATCCGGCACAACAACGTGCTCGGTTATTTCGTCGAGGTCACCGCGCAGCATGGCGAAAAATTCTTCAAAACTCCCCTCAACGCCACGTTCATCCATCGCCAGACCTTGGCAGGGCAAGTGCGCTTTAGCACCACCGAGCTCGGCGAACTTGAAGCTAAAATCGCCAACGCCGCCGATCGTGCGCTCGCCCAGGAGCTGGAGATTTTCGAGCGCCTCGCAGCTTCGGCCACCGCGGCGAGCGCCGCCATCAAGACCGCGGCCGAGGCGCTCGCGATCCTCGATGTTTCGGCCGCACTTGCCGCGATCGCGCTCGAGCGCGACTACGTGCGCCCGCAGATCGACCAGTCGCTTGAATTCGTCGTCGATGGCGGCCGCCACGCCGTGGTCGAGCAGACGCTCGCGAGCGCGTCCTTCGTCGCCAATGATTGCGATCTCTCCCCGCCGGCGGAAAAAGAGGCCGGCCGCATCTGGCTGCTCACCGGACCGAACATGGCCGGCAAATCGACGTTTCTCCGCCAGAATGCGCTCATCGTCGTGCTCGCGCAAATGGGCAGCTTCGTGCCGGCCAAACGCGCTAAGCTTGGCGTGGTCGACCGGCTGTTCTCGCGCGTGGGCGCCGCCGACGATCTCGCCCGCGGCCGTTCCACCTTCATGGTCGAAATGGTCGAGACCGCGGCGATCCTCAACCAGGCGAACGAACGCTCGCTGGTGATCCTCGACGAGATCGGTCGCGGCACCTCGACTTTCGACGGCCTCTCCATTGCCTGGGCCACCATCGAGCATTTGCACGAGACCAATCGCTGCCGCGCGCTGTTTGCCACCCACTTCCACGAATTGACCGCGCTCGCAGCAAGGCTCAAGCGGCTGCACAACGCGACCGTCCGCGTCAAGGAATGGCAGGGCGACGTGGTTTTTCTGCACGAAGTGGTGCCGGGCGTGGCGGATCGCTCCTACGGCATCCAGGTTGCCAAGCTCGCGGGCTTGCCATCGCGCGTGATCGAGCGCGCCAAGCTCGTGCTCACCGAACTCGAAGCCGAGGATCGCACCTCGCCGGCGCGGCGCCTGATCGACGATCTGCCGCTGTTTGCCGCCAACGCGCGAGCGGAAACATCCTCGCGCCAAGACCATGCGCTGGAAGCGATCACCGCGGCGCTTGCCACGCTCAATCCCGACGAGATGTCGCCGCGCGATGCGCTCGAAGCGCTCTACGCGCTCAAGCTGAAATTGGCGGAGCAAGCGAGCAAGTCATGACGAAACGCTTTGCCTCGCTCCCACCGTCTTGCTGCGAATTCGACGCCGCAGCATCCAGACCACAAGGTTCCATGCGACCGACACCGCAAGCGCCAGCACCAGCCCGGCCGGCGCACCGAGCGGCACCGCCGCCAGATGCAGCGTGAATAGACAGGCGCTAAAGCCGACCAATCCCCAAAAGGTGTTGCTGATCAGCGCCGCACTTGCCGGCCCCCCGGCGCGCCGGTGGAAAATCAGCATCAGGCACGTCATCACGACCGGATAGACGGCGAGCAGCCCGGTCAATGTCGGACCCACATGGCCGCTCAACCCCACGACCGCAGCGACCAGACCGGCCACCATCAAAGCTCTCAGCGGCACGTCGGACCAGCGGCGGCGAACCGGCGGCATCGGCACGTTGAGATAGCGAGTCGTAACCGTAATGCACAGCGCGAAGATTGCGAGATTTATCGCGGCCAGTGGAATGAACGTCCATTCCATTGAGCGCAATAATAAGGCCACCACAAACCACAGACCGACCGCACCCGCGACGCTGATCGCCATCCCGCAGCGCTGCGCCAACAGCACATAAATTAAAGAAAATACGCCGGTCGCTGCATGCGCCGCGATGCTGCCGAGCGCACTCTGCGCAAGAAATTCAGGATCGTGGTCGAGCGCGAGGAACACGTAGGCCGGCCCCGCTGCGATCGGCAATGTTGCGACCAGCGCGCCGATCATCGGCCCCGCCCGCTCGGTCGTCATTGCGGCGCCCACCACAAAACCGGCTGTCACTGCCATCTTGAGCGCGAGCGCAAGCCATAATGTGAGATCGATCATGCCGGTGATCCATAGAGCATGATCCCGAAAAAGCCAGCCCCGAACTTGATCCGGGGGTGAAAACCGGATTTTGGAAATGATCCTGCTCAAACAAGAATCCAGAACCCGGCTTTGGTTCCATCAAAGCGGATAGGGCTTATATCATCCTAACCTCCACACATGGTTCGCCGTTCGCGCCCGATAAGGCACGTGGCCAGTTGGATGTTGGAGGCGGGATGTTTCGCCCGCCCGTCAGCTCATTGGACGGGGCGGACCCCGACCGCTTTAGCTGCACTTGTTAAGCGCCCGCAAGCTGCTCGCTCAAATCGGCGCTACGTTCTGATGTAATGACCTAAGTCATTGTAAGTCAATAAGAATAATATGTTTTTTCAGATGTCAGACATGGCATGCGGTTCCCCTTTTCGCGCCACCGGGAGTGGACTTTTATTTCCCACCTTTCCAGCCAGGCGGTGACAGACTTCCAGCGCTCCGCTATCTCGATGCTCATGCTGCCTGCCGAACTTGCTTCCCATGGCGCAATCGAGCTGTTCGATCAGCGCACCGTCGTTTCCGACCTCGAAAAACTTGCCGAGGCGCATGAGGGACATGAGCGCGAACTGCGCATCGCCGTTGCGCAGCGGCTTAAACTCGCACTCACCGAAGGCCGCGCCATTGCCGAACGCCTGCTGACCAAGGACCGTCAGGGCCGGCGTTGCGCCGAGCGGCTGTGCTTTATGCAAGACGAGATCATTCGCGTGCTTTTCGAATTCGCGGGCAAGCATCTCTATCCCTCGCAAAACCCGTCGGAAGCCGAACACATGGCCATCGTCGCAACCGGCGGCTACGGCCGCGGATTGCTCGCGCCTGGCTCCGACATCGATCTGTTGTTCCTGCTGCCCTACAAACAGACTGCATGGGGCGAATCGGTCGCCGAGGCGATTCTCTATTGCCTGTGGGACATCGGACTTAAAGTCGGGCATGCAACCCGCTCGGTCGACGAATGCATCCGCCAAGCCAAGGCGGACATGACGATTCGCACATCGATTCTGGAGTCGCGGTTTCTTCTTGGCGATCGCAATCTATTTGGCGAACTCATGACGCGTTTCAGCAAATCCGTGGTGCAGGGGACCGTCGCCGAGTTTGTCGCCGCCAAGCTCGCCGAGCGCGAAGAGCGCCATCGCCGCGCTGGCCAATCGCGATATCTTGTCGAGCCCAACGTCAAGGACGGCAAGGGCGGCCTGCGCGATCTGCACACGCTGTTCTGGATCGTCAAATACTTCTACCGCGTGCGCAACGTAGAGGAGCTGATCGATCGCGGCGTGTTCGACCGCGACGAGCTGAAATTATTCCGCCGCTGTGAGGATTTTCTCTGGTCGGTGCGCTGTCATATGCACTTCCTTTCCGGCCGGGCGGAGGAGCGCCTTTCCTTCGACATCCAGCGCGAGATCGCCGTGCGTCTCGGCTACACCCAGCATCCGGGGTTGAAAGACGTCGAACGCTTCATGAAGCACTACTTCCTGACTGCCAAGGACGTCGGCGACCTCACCGCCATCCTGTGCGCAGCGCTGGAAGACCAGCAGGCCAAGCCCGCGCCGGTGATGAGCCGCGTTATCGCGCGGCTGCGCCCGCGCGGCCGCCGCCCGCTGCGCGAGTGCGAGGATTTCGTCGATGACAATAACCGGCTGACCGTTGCCGATGTCGACGTCTTCCGGCGCGATCCAGTCAATCTGATCCGCATGTTTCATCTCGCGCAGAAGCACAATCTTGTTCTGCACCCGGACGCCATGCGGGCGGCAACCCATTCGCTCAAGCTGATCGACGATGACCTGCGTGAAAACCCGGAGGCTAACCGCCTGTTTCTGGAAATCCTAACCTCGCATGACTCCGAGATTGTGCTGCGGCGGATGAATGAGACCGGTGTGCTCGGCCGCTTCGTCCGTCCCTTCGGGCGCATCGTCGCCATGATGCAATTCAACATGTACCACCACTATACGGTGGACGAGCATCTCTTGCGCTGCATCGGCGTGCTGACCGAAATCGAGCGCGGGCAGAACGAGGAGTTCTCGCTTGCCAACGACCTCGTGCGGAAAATCCAGCCGCATCACCGCGCGGTGCTCTATGTCGCGCTATTACTGCACGACATCGCCAAGGGCCGCATCGAAGATCATTCCATCGCCGGCGCGCGCATCGCGCGCCGCTTCTGCCCGCGCCTTGGCCTCTCACCGGCCGAGACCGAAACCGTCGCCTGGCTGGTGGAGAATCATCTGGTCATGTCGACGGTGGCGCAATCGCGCGATCTCTCCGATCGCCGCACAATCGAGAATTTCGCTGCCGTCGCGCAATCGCTCGAGCGCATGAAGCTGCTCACCATTCTGACCACAGCCGACATCCGCGCAGTCGGCCCCGGCGTGTGGAATGGCTGGAAGGCCCAGCTCCTGCGCACGCTCTATTACGAGACCGAGCCGGCGCTCACCGGCGGCTTCTCTGAGGTCAACCGGGCGCAGCGCGTGGCGATCTCGCAAGCCGAACTTAAGGCTGAGCTAAAAGATTGGCCACCCGAGCGGATCGAGGCCTACATTGCCCGGCACTATCCCGCCTATTGGCTCAAGGTCGACCTGCCGCACCGGGTCACCCATGCCCGCTATGTGCTTGCGGCTGAGGAAGCCAACAAGTCGCTGGGGACCTCGTTTGACTTCGATTCCGCACGCGCCGTCACCGAACTGACGGTGCTGGCGCCTGATCATCCCCGGCTGTTGTCGATCATCGCCGGCGCCTGCGCGGCGGCAGGAGCCAACATCGTCGATGCGCAAATCTTCACCACCACCGACGGACTCGCGCTCGACACCATTGCGGTGTCGCGCGAATTCGAGCGCGACGAAGATGAGGCGCGCCGTGCCGCGCGTATCGCCGATACCATCGAGAAGGCGCTCCGCGGCGACCTCAAGCTGCCCGAAGTGGTGGCACGGCGTTCAAGCACAAAGACGCAACTCAAAGCCTTCTCCGTCGAACCGCAGGTCACAATCAATAACCAGTGGTCAAACCGCTATACGGTCGTCGAAGTCACCGGGCTCGACCGGCCGGGCCTGCTCTACGAGCTCACGGCCACGCTCTCAAAACTCAATCTCAACATTACGTCCGCCCACATCGCCACCTTCGGCGAGCGCGCGGTCGACGTATTCTACGTCACCGATCTGCTCGGTGCCAAAATTGCCTCGCCAACCCGCGAGGTGACGATCAAACAAGCGCTGCTGCAGCTCTTTGCCGCGCCTGATCAAACCAGAAAGCCCATGAAGGGAGCTGCAGCAAGCTGAGCGGCCGGCTCAGAACTCGCTTTCATGGCAAATCCTTTCGGTGCGATCCCAAGCCTGGTTTCCAAGCCTGTATGTATGGGATCGCCACCGAGCTCGCTGCGCCAAGTGGAAATATATTCTAGGCTCTAAGCTGGTTTCTTCTTCTTACCGCCCCGTGCGACTTTCTTCGGCTCGCTGGGTGCCGGCGCTGCCCACGCGCCGCCGAACATATCTTGTATGAAGCGCATGGAGTTATTTTGGGCCGCGACCGCCGGGTCGGCGGCGGGCTTAGCCGTCTTCTTCTTCGCAGCCAAAGCAGTCGTAGAAGCGGTAACCGCAAATACGAGTGCCAATAGTAGAGCGCTTTTGCGCATGTGATTCTCCCGATATTGCCTCACCGGGCTCGCCCGGAATTGCCGCATAATGCACGAAAAGCCGTGTTCGGAAATACCCGACCCGCCGCTCATCAACAGTCGGATGCTCGAAAAACTTGGATCGATACCTGCACCCTGGCGGCCGGTTTTAGGCCTTATCTCAACCGCTTAACCGCCCCTTAAATCGCCAGATTTAGCGTGTACCTGAGAATCGTGCATCGGCCACCGGGGCCGATCCGCAGGATGCAGCATGGCGTTGATACGGCGAATGGCCAGCACGCGCCGCGCACCGACCCTCGACACGGCATCGATGTCCGATCAACGAGATGATTCTTCCGACCGCGGCCGTGGTGCCGATGCACCGCGCCACACGCGCCGGCGTCGCAGTCGCAGCGGCGATCGCAACCGCCGCCCGCGCAAGCGCGGCAAGAGCGGCGGCGGCCGTCGGCGCTCGGGCCTTGGCCGGATCATCTATTGGGGTGCCGTGCTTGGCCTGTGGATGCTGATCTCTGGGTTCGGCGTCTTCGCCTGGGTCGTCGCCCACCTGCCGCCGATCCATGCGCTCGAAATTCCCAAGCGCCCGCCTTTGATCCAGATTGTCGGCCTCGATGGCCGGCCATTCGCGCTGCGCGGCGACGGCGGGCCGGCGATCCCGCTCGGCGAACTGCCGCGCTATGCACCGCAAGCCTTCATTGCAATCGAGGACCGCCGCTTCTATTCCCATCGCGGCATCGACCCGTTTGGTATCGGCCGCGCGCTGATCGCCAACGTGCTGCGTCGCGGCGTGGCGCAGGGCGGCTCGACCATCACCCAGCAACTGGCAAAAAACTTGTTTCTGACCCAGGAACGCACACTCACGCGCAAGCTGCAGGAAGCCGTGCTGGCGCTCTGGATCGAGCACAAATTCAGCAAGAATGAAATTCTCGAGCTCTATCTCAATCGCGTATATTTCGGCGCCGGCGCCTACGGCATCGAATCCGCCGCGCAGCGCTACTTCAACAAATCCGCAAGACAAATATCGGTCGCGGAAGCCGCCGTGCTCGCGGGCCTCGTGCGCTCGCCTTCGCGCCTGGCGCCTAGCCGCAATCCCAATGGCGCCGAGCGGCGCGCCCAGCTCGTGCTTGCCGCCATGGCGGACCTCAAATTCATCAGCGATGATGTGGCCAAGGCCGCGCTCGCAAATCCGGCCCGGGCTATCCGGCAAGTCGGCACCGGCACTGTCAATTACGTCGCCGACTGGATCATGGACGTGCTCGACGATCTCATCGGCCGGGTCGAGGACGATCTCGTGGTCGCGACCTCGATCGACCCAAGCCTGCAAGCGGCGGCCGAGAAGGCGCTGGTCGATGAGCTTGCGCAAAAAGGCGAGAAGTCGGGCGTCAGCCAGGGCGCCATCGTCGCGATGAGTCCTGACGGCACGGTGCGCGCTTTGGTCGGCGGCAAGAATTACACCGAAAGCCAATTCAATCGCGCGACCGCCGCCAAACGCCAACCCGGTTCCGCCTTCAAGCCGTTCGTCTATCTGACCGCGCTGGAGCGCGGTCTGACGCCGGACACGATCCGCGAGGACAAGCCGATAGTGCTCAAAGGCTGGAAGCCGGAGAACTTTGGCCGTGAATATTTCGGACCGGTTACCCTGCGGCAGGCGCTTTCACAATCGCTCAACACCGTATCGGTGCGGCTCACCGTTGAGTTTGGGCCCGATGCCGTAGCCCGCACGGCGCATCGGCTCGGCATCGCTTCCAAGCTCGAAGCCAATGCCACGCTCGCGCTCGGCACTTCCGAAGTATCCGTGATTGAATTGGTAAGTGCCTACGCTCCGTTCGCCAACGGCGGCAGCGCGGTCATGCCGCACGTAATCGAGCGCGTGCGCACGATCGACGGCAAGCTGCTCTATCAGCGCACGCCGCAGAACCTCGGCAACATCGTCGAGCCGCGCTACGTCGCCATGATGAACACGATGCTGCGCGAAACGCTCGCCAGCGGCACCGCGCGCAAGGCCGAGCTTCCCGGCTGGGCCGCCGCCGGCAAGACCGGAACATCGCAGGAATTCCGCGACGCCTGGTTTGTCGGCTACACCGCCCATCTCGTTACCGGCGTGTGGCTCGGAAATGATGACGGCACGCCCACCAAAAAAATAACCGGCGGCGGAATTCCCGTGGAAATCTGGAGCCAGTTCATGAAAGCGGCGCATCAGGGCGTGCCGGTCGCGAGCCTGCCGGGTCTCGCAAGCGAACCACCCTTTGCCAGCTTCCTGCCGCCCTGGAACATCTTTGCGCCCACCCCGCCGCGCCGGGAGCCCCCGCCGACGCCGGCCGCCGACAATCTCGACAATTGGCTGCTGGATCGCCTGTTCGGCCGGCGCTGAATGCTTCGGCCGCCGATCCCAGGCCAGGCGTATTACTAATCGACCGACTCGTTTGGTTCGGTCCGGTCGTCCGAAATTCCATAGCGATGCAGGTCGCTGCCGTGCGCGGCAAGCCAGGCCTTGGCCCGCGCGGCATCCGGGCAGTGCTGGCCGACCAGCCGCCAGAACCGCGGCGAATGATTCATCTCCACCAGATGCGTCACCTCATGCACCGCAAGGTACTCGAGCACAAACGGCGGCGCCAAAATCAGCCGCCACGAAAAAGACAGCGCGCCGGTGCTCGAACACGAACCCCAGCGGCTTGATTGATCGCGCACCGAGACGCGCTTGATCGCAACGCCGAGTTTTTCGGCCGCGCGGCAGCTCGCGGCCGTTAATTCACTCCTGGCCGCGCGTGTGAGGAAATCGCGTATCCTTCGGCTGACATGCGGTGCGCGCCCCGCGACGCATAACAGCGGCTCGCCATTGGCAACACCTTCGATCCACACCGTGCCGCGCGCATTGGCGCGATGCACGATGCGGTGCGGCTGCCCGCGCAGAGGCACGATTATGCCGTCCCCAAACGGCGTCGCCGCGGGCAGGCGTGCCATGCGCGCCGCAATCCAGGCGCCATGTTTTTCCGCAAACATCTTGGCTTCGCGCCCGCCACCGCGCAGCGGCATGGTGAGTATGACTTCGCGGCTGGCCGCGTGGATGCGCAGCGTATAGCGCCGCGCCCGGCGATGGCGGCGCAGCCGCACCAGATAGATCACTTGCTCGAACACGATCTCGATCGTGCGCGGTTCTTTTGGTCGGCGAAAGAACAAGGCGCTAAGCGGCATATCGCGAGCTGACCCAAGGGTGTTCCGACTCTGCACCGGAATATTGCCATGCGCCCGCATTGGAGCAAGCCGCTAGAGTGGTGATTCAGAAGTTCCCTTCATCCCCGCCGCATGTCGATCAAGGGAACTTCTGAACCAAAACCACACTAGAATCGTACATTTCTAGTGTCCTTTCGAATCCGAAGTTCGCTAACGCGGGTGCTGTAAATTCAAGCGAACTTTGGAGTCGAGACACTAGCCCGCAGTCAAAGGATGAAACAAGCCTCTAAGCCACCACGCGCATGGGCGCCTTGCGTACGGGCGCCTTCCGCGCGGCGGGTGCGCGCGTGCCATTGGACCGGATGAAATCGGTAATGCGGGGCGCAATCTCAGCGTGGAAACGCGAGCCATTGAACACGCCGTAATGGCCGACTCCGAGCTGCAAATAGTGCGCCTTACGTTCCGGCGGGATATTGACGCAGAGCCGATGCGCAGCCTCGGTCTGTCCGACACCCGAGATGTCGTCGCGCTCGCCTTCGATCGTGAGCAGCGCAGCCTTGCGGATCGCCGCTGGATCGATTGGTCGGCCGCGATGCGTCATCTCGCCCTTTGGCAATGCGTGACGCACGAACACGGTATCGACGGTCTGCAGATAGAATTCGCAAGTTAAATCCATCACCGCCAGGTATTCGTCGTAGAATTCCCGGTGTTTCTGCGCCGAATCGCCATCGCCTTCGACCAGATGGAAAAACAAATTGTGATGCGCATCGACATGCCGGTCTAGATTCATGCTCACGAAACCGTTGAGCTGGAGGAATCCGGGATAGACGTCGCGCATCACGCCGGGATGCGGGAACGGCACCTTGGAAATCACGTTGCGGCGAAACCACTCGACCCCGCGCTGTTCGGCAAGCAAGTTGACCGCCGTCGGATTGATGCGCGTATCGATCGGCCCGCCCATCAGCACGATGGAACGCGGCGCGCACGGATCGTTGTTCGCTTCCATCAGCGCGGCTGCCGCCAACACCGGCACCGATGGCTGGCACACCGCGATCACATGGCAGTCGCCGCCAAGCCGGTGCAGGATACTGATGACGTAGTCGATATAGTCGTCGAGATCGAAGCGGCCTTCGGCCAACGGCACCATGCGTGCATCCACCCAATCGGTAATGTAGACATCATGATTGGGCAGAAACGCCGCAATCGTGCCATGCAACAGCGTGGCGTAATGGCCGGACATCGGCGCGACAATCAACAGCTTCGGCTGCGGCTGCTGCGGCACGTTCTCGAAGACGCGCTCGAAGTGCAGCAGCCGGCAGAACGGCCGCTCCCAGACGCAATTGACATGGACCGACACGCGGTTGTTGCCAACCAGCGTAGAATCAATAGTCCATTCCGGCTTGCCGTAGCGGCGCGTAGCGCGTTCGAACAACTCGGCAGCGGCGGCCATGGATTTGCCGAAGTGGGTTCGCGTCAGCGGGTTGAGCGGATTCTTGAAGTAGAGCTTCACCACATCGGCAAACGCACGCGAGGGATTGAGGGCGGCGTGGCTCATCTCGTAGAGCCAGTACAGGCCGTTCGAAAACACCGGCCCGTTGAGATGCGGCGCGCCGCCAAATTCCCCAATTGCCATATCGTGCTGCCAAAGCCCCTCTTGTTGCAACGCAGCATAGTTATGATTCGGTATCATGTCACCAATATAAGGTGGGACCTTTGGGAATCCGTTACCTGAGAAATCAAAACAATTTCAAACGGTTATGCTTGTTGCAACACAGCAATGCCTTATTCGCCGGTCTGCAGCAGGCTGCCGTGCCGGCGCGCACTGCCCAGCAGCAGAAAGAAAGCGACCGTCGCCGCGGTAAAAAACCCGATGTTGATGGCAAACGCCTCGATCATCAAATCGGCGCGGAATACGTGATCGATCAACAGCGCGCGCATGCCTTCGAACACATAGGTCGGCGGCAGCGCCCAGGCCACCGGTTGCAGCCAGACCGGCAACACCGACACCGGATAGTAGACGCACGTGAGCGGCAAAAACAAAAACATGATTGTCCACGCCATGCTCTCGGCTCCCAATCCATTGCGCAGCAGCAGCCCCGCCACGAAAATCCCGATCGCCCAGCCCATCAAAATAAGATTGAGAAAGAAGACAGCGAGTGCCAGACCCAGACCCCAGAGGTTGAAACCAAAAAAGGCGATCGCGAGCAGCGAGACCGGCACCATGCCGATCGCCAATCGGATGAGACTCATGATCATCAAGGCCGTCACGAATTCTATCGGCCGCAACGGACTCATCATCAGATTGCCCATGTTGCGGGCATACATTTCCTCAAGAAACGAGATCGAGAAACCAAGTTGTCCTCGGAACAGGATATCCCAAAGCAGCACCGCGCCGATGAAAATGCCGCTCGCACGCATAAAAAAACTGGAATTCTCGGCCACATAGAGCTGCAGAAAGCCCCACATCAGCATCTGCACGGCAGGCCAGTAAATCAAATCGAGAATGCGCGGCCACGACGAACGCAGAAGATACCAATAGCGCAGCACCATCGCCGCCACGCGCCGCATGGAGAAAGCGACCGGATCGTTGGTCTGCGCGGTCATTGTGCGGCCTCGCGGGCTTCACGCCCCTCGCCGCTGCCGCGAGCAATGTCGAGAAAGACCTCTTCCAGTGTTCGCCGGCCGTACCGGGAAATCAGCCGCGCCGGCGTATCGTCGTCCTCGATCCGGCCGCGCTTCATCATGATGACGCGCTCGCACAGCCGTTCGACTTCCGCCATGTTGTGCGAGGCCAGCAGAACGGTGGCGTGCCTATCCTTGCAATAGCGCTCAAGCCGCCCGCGCACCCAATCGGCGGTATCGGGATCGAGCGATGCGGTGGGTTCATCGAGCAGCAGAACCTCGGGCTCATTGATCAACGATTTTGCCAACGACACGCGGGTTTTCTGGCCCGAGGAGAGCTTGCCCGTCGGCCGATCCAGAAGATCGGTGAGTCCAAGGTCCTCGCCCAGCCGGGCGATCCGCTCATTCAAATTCGCGACACCGTAGAGCATGCCGAAGACGGTCAGATTCTGGCGGATCGTGAGCCGCATCGGCATATCGACATAGGGACTTTCGAAATTCATGCGATGCAGCACGCGATGGCGCTGCCGCGGCATTTCGGCGCCGAGCACCGACACCCGGCCGCTGCTCGGCGTAAGCAGCCCCATGATCGTGGCAATGGTCGTGGTTTTGCCTGCGCCGTTGGCTCCCAGCAGCGCCGTCACCGTGCCCGGCTTGAGCGCGAATGAAATACCATCGACGGCGGTCTCGTTCTTATAAAGCTTGACCAGACGCTCGACGTTGATGGCGAGCTCGGCGGACATGGTTAAGTTTGGCGGCATGATGCCGCAGATGTGACGCGGCAAGCGCTTCCGCGCAAGCCCCATCGCATCCTCGGTCGCGGGAAAAGCCGATCGGGCACGGTTTTCGGCAGTTGAGCCGTTACCGCGAACCGTTACATTAGTCAGATCTCGAACAGTGGCATCCGGTTTTCGGAAAAGATCATGCTCGTACAAAAAGCTAGCGCCCGGCTCCGATTCCTTCAATTTTGGTAAGGCCCTAGAGCCATGCTTGGTCAGGATTTTGACAAGCTCCATCCACCGCAGCGGCGGCAGGTACGACTCGACACCTTGCTGCGGCTGCGCTGGTTCGCGATCATCGGCCAGACCACCGCTGTGCTGGTGGTCTATTCCGGCCTCGATTTCGAACTGCCGATCTGGGCCTGCCTGGCGGTGATAGCCCTCTCAGCGTGGCTCAATGTGGCGCTGCGAATGCGCTATAGCGCGGCGCAGCGCCTTGAGCCCGACCGCGCGGCCTGGCTCATGGCATTCGACACCGCCGAGCTTGCGGTGCTGCTGTTTATGACCGGCGGGCTGCAAAATCCGTTCGCCTTTCTCCTCCTCGCGCCTGTCCTGCTCTCCGCCACCGCGCTGCCGCCGCGTTTGACCCTGATCCTCAGCGGATTCGCTGTGCTGTGCGCCACCGCCCTCTTGTTTATGCATTATCCGCTGCCCTGGGAGAGTGAGGAGTCGATCGAGCTGCCATGGATCTACATGCTGGGTGTGTGGATTTCGATCCTGCTCTCCATTCTATTCATGGGTCTCTATTCCTCGCAGATCACCGAGGAAGGCCGCCAGCTGGCCGCGGCGCTCGCCGCCACCGAACTCGTGCTCGAACGCGAACAGCATCTTTCGCAGCTCGACGGCCTCGCCGCCGCAGCCACGCATGAACTCGGCACGCCGCTGTCGACGATATCGGTGATCGCCAAGGAACTCGAACGCGCAATTCCTCCGGACTCGCCGCATGCCGACGATGTGCGCCTGTTGCGCGAGCAGTCGCAGCGCTGCCGCGAGATTTTGTCGAAACTGACCGAACTCTCCTCAAGCGGCGAGCCTTTCGACCGCATGCCGCTGTCCGCACTGATCGAAGAAGTGGTGGCACCGCACCGTAATTTTGGCGTCGCGATCGAGGTCGCGGTAACGCAACAGACCGCGCAGCCGGTTGGTGCGCGCAATCCCGCAATTCTTTATGGTCTTGGCAATCTGCTCGAAAACGCGGTCGATTTTGCCCAGAAGCGCGTCGAGGTCGCGGCTGAATGGAGCGGCGAAGATGTTGCCGTCACCATCAGCGACGACGGCCCTGGCTTTGCGCCTGAAATCATGGACCGCATCGGCGAGCCCTATGTAAGATCGAGCAAGCGGCGCCGGATGAATGCCAGCAGCGAAACCACCGGCTTGGGTCTTGGCTTTTTTATCGCCAAGACATTGCTTGAGCGATCGGGCGCCACGCTCGATTTCGAGAACCGGGTTTTTCCCGCCCGTGGGGCGGTGGTTCGCATTCAATGGGGACGCGATGATTTTGAGCGTCCGCTGACCACCACGGTTTCGTGAATGTGTTACTCTTGAGTAGCCCGCCACTCTGCTCTAATCTTAAATATAGCCTGAGAGTAGGAGCGCACGATGAGTGATGGCGCGGATTTGGCCGATGTGACCGAACGCACACTGCTGATCGTCGACGACGACAAGCCCTTCGTGCAGCGCCTTGCCCGTGCGATGGAGAGCCGTGGCTTCGAGGTGACGACGGCGGAGGCCGTTGCCGAGGGGCTCCAGCACGTGAATAAAGCCGCGCCGGCCTACGCGGTTGTCGATATGCGCCTCGCCGACGGCAGCGGGCTCGACGTCATCTCGGCGCTCAAAGAACGCAGGCCCTCCGCCCGCGCCATCGTGCTGACCGGCTATGGCAACATCGCTACCGCGGTGAATGCCATCAAGCTCGGCGCCATCGATTACCTCGCCAAGCCAGCGGATGCCGACGACGTGGTGGCGGCATTGCTCGCGCTCGACGGCAAGAAAGCCATACCCCCGGAACATCCGATGTCTGCCGACCGCGTACGCTGGGAACACATTCAGCGCATCTACGAATTGTGTAGCCGCAACGTGTCGGAAACCGCGCGCCGGCTTAACATGCACCGGCGTACACTGCAGCGAATTTTGGCCAAGCGCGCGCCGCGTTGATGGTGAGCCGCGGAAAAAATAGGCCCAATACGTTTCGTAGAAATCGCCTGCAGCACGTTATACTAACCCGCATAAATTTCGACTCGTCATTCCGGGGCGCCCGCCGTAGCCCGCAGGGCGAAGGCGTGGCGAGCCCGGAATCCATAATCACGGCCGGTGGTTATGGATTCCGGCTCTCGCCGCCAACGCGGCTCGGCCGGAATGACGAATTGTGAGTGTTGGTATTACTTGATCAGCTCGCTCACCCTGTCGATGATCGGCCGCGGCGTCGCATAGATCTTCTTGATCAGCGCCGCCAGGTGTTCCCCGTCTTCCGGTTCCACTTCCAATTTGCCGCGCTTGGCATCGGCAACGAAATCGGCGTCCTTCATGGTGGCGTTGAAGGCATCGCGCAGCAATTTGAGCCGTTCCGCCGGCAAATCCGGCGGCGCCACAAAGGGCCGCCCGATCCCTTGCCCGGCATAGAGAAATTCGAGCACCTGGCGTTCCACATTGTTGCGGGCGAGATCGAGAACGAACGGAACATCTTTCAAGTCGGAACGCGGCGCCGCGCCGGCCTGCAGCAGGACGGTGACCTTCTTGCTCGCAATCCAGTCCGGCCGGCGGCTGATGACACTATCGAGGCTTTCGCAAATGCCGTCGACCTCGCCCCGCTCCATGGCAAGAAACACGTCGGCGGACGACTGAAAGCCGCCGACCAGCTTGAATTTGAACCCCAGCAGATCGTTGAGCACTTTAGGATAGGAGCGCGTGCCGGTACCCGGCCCGGTATCCCCGAGGATCAATTGCTTTTCGCGCAGGTCTTGCACGCTCTTCACCGCCGCGGTGTGGTAGGCGATGCAGACGTTATGCTCCTTGGTCGGCGTTCCGATCCACGACAGCTTGCTCGCGTCAAAGCGCGCGCCCGGTGCGCCGGAAAGCGGACCGAGCGCTGCGTCGCGCGCGATGATCGCCAACACCGTGCCGTCCTTCGGCGCGGCTCCATAGATGTGGCTCGCCGCCACATAGCTGCCGGCGCCCGGCATGTTCTGCGCGATGACATTCGGCTTGCCGGGAAGATGTTTGCCGATATGACGAGCGACCAGGCGACCCCACATGTCGTAGCCGCCGCCCGGGCCAAAACCGATGATCACCGCAACGGTTTTGCCCGCGAATGGTTCCAGCGGTTGGGCTTTTGCCGGCAATGCGCCGGCAAGGCAGAGCGCGAGAACAGGCCAGACTGGCGTTGCGCTCAGTCGAAATAACTTGCCCATATTGTTTTTTGGTACGCCATTGGTTTTTGTGACGCCGCGCATGAATTTCATCTTGCTATAGCCGCGCGTTCAGGAAAAGCCTTCGCCAGCGCCGCGCGCGAGGCCGCGATCACGCCGCGCTCGGTGATCAGGCCGCTCACCAGCCGCGCCGGCGTCACATCGAAGCCATAGTTCGCAACCTCGGAGCCATCGGGCGCGACGCGAACTGTCTCGAACCGGCCATCGGCGGTGCGCCCTGTCACATTGGCGATTTCTTCGGCCGCGCGCTGCTCGATCGGAATCTCGCCCAGCCCATCGACAACGGTAAAGTCGATGGTCGGCGACGGCAGCGCCACATAGAACGGCACGCCGTTGTCCTTGGCCGCCAGCGCTTTGAGATAGGTGCCGATCTTGTTGCAGACATCGCCCTGCGCGGTAACCCGGTCGGTGCCGACGATCGCGATATCGACCATGCCGTGCTGCATGAGATGCCCGCCCGTATTGTCCGCCACATAGGTATGCGGCACGCCGTGCTGACCCAATTCCCAGGCCGTGAGCGCGCCCTGGTTGCGCGGCCGCGTCTCGTCGACAAAGACATGAACATGAATACCGGCATCATGCGCGAGATAAATCGGCGCCGTCGCCGTCCCCAAATCCACCGTCGCCAGCCACCCGGCGTTGCAATGGGTGAGCACGTTGACCGGCTTTCCTGAATTTTTCTTGCGCGCAATGTCTTCGATCAATTTTACACCGTTTCGGCCGATCGCCTCATTGATGGCGACATCTTCATCGCAAATTTCTTCGGCCCGGCGATAGGCGGCCGCGACGCGCTGCTCGCGCGGCCGGTTGCGCACTGCCGTCATCACCTCATCGAGCGCCCATTTAAGATTGATCGCGGTCGGCCGCGTGGCGAGCAATATGGAATACGCCCGTTCCAGATTTTCGTCCGACGCGTCCGCGCGCAATGCGAGGCAAAGCCCATAAGCCGCGGCCGCCCCGATCAGCGGAGCGCCGCGCACCTGCATGGAGTGGATCGCGCGCGCGGCATCCTCCAGCGTCGCAAGCCGCAAGGTTGCGAAGCGATGCGGCAATGCCGTCTGGTCGATCACACCGACCGAGACGCCATCGGGTTCGCGCCAGATGCTGCGGGTGGATTTGCCATTGACTTTCATTGTCCACTCATAACTCTCCCGTCTCATGGGAACAATCGGTAGAGCGTATTTACTTGCCTGCGCCGCTCGCTTACCTCAATCTCAGTACCTGATTCAGGAGCCCGGAATGCCTACCGATTACGAGGCCGAATACAACAACCGCGCGCGCGTGCCGGAACATGCGGAGATTTTCGCCCGCTGGCAGCGCGCGGCCGCCGAATACCGGGCAAAAGCTAACGCCGAGGAGGGCTGCGCCCTCGGCCTGTCCTATGGCGCGAGCCCACGCCAGATGGTCGACCTGTTCTTTCCTGAAGTCAGTGGGCCCACCCCGCTCGCCTTGTTCGTGCACGGTGGCTATTGGCGTTCGCTGGAACCCTCGATGTTCAGCCACATGGCGAGCGGCCTCAACGCCCATGGCATAGCCGTCGCGTTGGCCGGCTACGATCTCTGTCCGCAGGTCAGCATCGCCAAGATCATCGCGGAAATCCGCCAGGCTTGCCTCTACCTGTGGCGCCGCTTCGGCCAGCGCATCATGGTCTTCGGGCATTCCGCCGGCGGGCATCTTGCCGCCTGCATGATCGCAACCGACTGGAAGGCGCTCGCCGCCGATGCGCCGGCCGCTCTCGTGCCGATTGGTTACTCGATCTCCGGTGTGTTCGACCTCGAGCCGCTCGTCCATGTGTCCATGAACCAGGAGCTCAAACTCGATGCCGCCGAGGCGCACCGCGTCTCGCCGTTGCATTGGCCGGTCTCGCAAGGCCGTACTTTCGATGCCGTGGTTGGCGGCTTGGAATCATCAGAGTTCCTGCGCCAGAGTCAGCTCATCGTGGACACCTGGCGCGCACGCGGGGCCACCACGCGATACGAAGCGGTTGCTGGCACAAACCACTTCACCATCCTCGACGCACTGTTCGATCCCAAAAGTTCCATGGTTGATCGGCTTGCCACGCTCTGTCAGCGCACGCAAAACCTGGCCTGATTGCGGTTATCAGAGCATGATCCCGAAAACGCCTGCCCCGGACATAGCCGTCCGAAGGACGGCGTCGCTTTGCTCGCCTATGATCCGGGGTGGGAACCGGTTTCCCGCCTTCGCGAGCCTACTCCGCCGAAGCAGCCGCTTCGGCTGCGAAGGCTGGAAGCCCGCTCTCGCCTCGGCGCAGCCGCCTTCGGCGGAGCCAGGGTCGGCGGGCGAAGGAAGGTCGGAAATGATCATGCTCAAACAAGATGCTAGAGCCCGACTCTGATTCCACCCAGACCGGTATGGCTCTAGAAAAACGCCTGGATCCCGGTCTGCGCCCGGCCGAGAATGAGCGCATGGATATCGTGTGTGCCCTCGTAGGTGTTGACGGTCTCCAGGTTTGCCATCACGCGCATCACGTGGAACTCATCCGAAATGCCGTTGCCGCCGTGCATGTCGCGCGCCATGCGCGCGATGTCCAGCGCCTTGCCGCAATTGTTGCGCTTGAGCAGCGACACCGCCGGCGGCGCTGCCTTGCCCGCTTCCAGCAGCCGGCCAAGGCGCAGCGCCGCGTGCAGGCCGAGCGTGATCTCGGTCTGCATGTCGGCGAGCTTCTTCTGGATGAGCTGATTGGCGGCAAGCGGCCGGCCGAATTGCTTGCGATCGAGCACATATTGCCGCGCCGCATGCCAGCAGAATTCGGCGGCGCCCATCGCGCCCCAGGCGATGCCGTAGCGCGCGCTGTTGAGGCAGCCGAACGGACCGGCGAGGCCCTTGACGTTCGGCAGCAAATTTTCCTCCGGTACCGCCGCATCGCTGAGCACGATCTCACCGGTGATCGAGCAGCGCAGCGACAGCTTGCCCTCGATCTTGGGCGTGGAAAACCCTTTGGTGCCACGCTCGACGATGAAGCCGCGGATCACGCCGTCGAGCTTGGCCCACACCACCGCGATGTCGGCGATTGGTGAATTGGTGATCCAGGTCTTGGCGCCGTTGAGTTTGAATCCGCCTGCCGTCTTTTCCGCCCGCGTAACCATCGAGCCCGGATCGGAGCCGTGGTCGGGCTCGGTCAAGCCGAAGCAGCCGACAATCTCGCCGCGCGCGAGCTTGGGCAGATATTTCTTGCGCTGTATTTCCGTGCCATAGGCAAAAATCGGCTGCATGACCAGCGAGGACTGCACCGACATGGCCGACCGGTAGCCGGAGTCGACACGCTCAAGTTCGCGCGTGATCAGACCGGCGGCGACATAGCCGAGTCCCGCACCGCCATACTCGTCCGGGATTGTCGGCCCGAGCAGTCCGAGCTTGCCCATCTCCGTAATGATGCCGCGGTCGAAACGCTCTTCCCGATAGGCCAGCTTGACCTGCGGCATCAGCTTGTCTTGTGCGAACGCTCGCGCGGTCTCACGCACCATGCGCTCTTCTTCCGAAAGCTCACCTTCCAGATCGAGCGGATCCTGCCAGTTAAAATCGGAATCCTTGCGCATGGATGCGGGCTTTGCAGTATGTTTTTCGGCCACTTGCGACATGATATGCCCTCCGGCTCCAGCACGCTCAAATGTGCGCTTCGTTCATTATAGAACATCAGGCATGGCAACGGCCAATGGGTCCACCGTTGCCGCTCCTCCGTCCATCGGCTATCTAATGCCTTGATCCCGCGCCCGTAGCTCA
>CAZNSG010000062.1:0-1767 GCA_964575715.1 uncultured Hyphomicrobiales bacterium
GCCGTTGCCGGGCCCGCCCGCGTGCACGATGGTCTTGCCCATGGCCTCCAGGATCGGCTTGCCGCGCGCGAAGGCCTCCGTGTCGCCGCCGACCATGAAAGTCAGTGTTCCGGCCTGCGCGCCGCCGACCCCGCCGGAGACCGGGGCATCAAGCATGCCGAGATTCTTTTTCTTCGCCGCCGCTGCGACCGTACGGGCGGTCTCGACATCGATGGTGGAGGAATCGATGAGCAGTGTCCGCTCGCCCGCAGCAACCAGCACGCCATTGCTTGCAAGATAGACCTCGCGCACCTCCTTGCCGGCCGGCAGCATGGTGATGACGACTTCGGCATCGCAAACCGCAGCCGCAATATCTGCCGCGGGCTTGCCGCCGGCGGCCGCGAGCTTGCCGATCGGCGCCTGGCTCACATCGAAGCCGGAAACCGCGTGCCCGGCCTTGCGCAAGTTCAGCGCCATCGGCAGACCCATGTTGCCAAGCCCGATGAATCCGATCCGTGCCATCTGCTCCTCCCATTCCTGTCCTGGTCATGTCAGCAACCAGCACGGCAGAAATTTTCCCAATCAGCCGCTGCCGTTTTGCCGCACGCCGGCAGCTCATTACTGCGGGTGTTCGCGCGCCGATAAAATTGCCAGCAAGAGATAGCAGGCCAGCAGCACCCCCTCGATCGCGATGATCGATATTTGCCCGCCATAGACCTGCGGAAAGAACACCTCGACCGCGGCCATGGAGACCGCGGCGGTG
The DNA here is from genome assembly GCA_964575715.1 of uncultured Hyphomicrobiales bacterium. Taxonomy (GTDB): domain Bacteria; phylum Pseudomonadota; class Alphaproteobacteria; order Rhizobiales; family Xanthobacteraceae; genus PNAI01. Next base: position 743 of record CAZNSG010000062.1, read on the forward strand.
AGCCACACCACCGCTCCCCAGGCCGCAATCAGCCACAGCCCGACCGCCGCAACGAGATCGATCACGGCAAAAAACACCGTCGCGGCCTGCCACGGCATGGTGTGAGCCTCGAAGGAAACACCCGCTTGTGCAATGCCGACGACCAGCGCCCAATGATAAAGTCCCTTGAGCAGCGACAGCCCCGCCATGACGCGCAGAAATATTACCAGCCGGTTGGTCCAGCGGCCATCGTTCGATTGCCGCTCATCGGCATGCACCGGCTCGAGCGTCCGCATCGGGTGCGTGATGAGCGGATCGTTCATGGCAGATCAAGCTCCTGGTTTCCGAGCGCGGCGAAATAACGTTCGACCTCCACGCGCGTAACGTCGGCCAACGCGGCGGGCCGCCATTGCGGCGCATTGTCCTTGTCGACGATCACCGCGCGCACTCCTTCATAGAAATCGTGGCCATGGATGATCCGCGACACTATGCGGAATTCTGTCCGCATGCACGCATCGAATGAAAGCGCCTTGCCCGCCCGCACCTGCGCCAATGCAAGCTTAAGACTGGTCGGCGACTTTGTGCGCATGACCGCCGCACACTTGCCGGCGAATTCCGCATCCGCACCGCCCCCCGCCCGTTCGCGATCCAACGCCGCCAGGATGTCCTCGACGTTCTCACCTGTGAACAGCCGGTCGATCGTTTCGCGGTGTGCGGCAATCGGCGCCGCCGCCGGTGGCTGCGCGAAAGCGCCAAGCAGGGCGTCCACCGGCACCGCACTGCCGAGCGCCTCAACCAGATCAGGAAACTTCGCCGAGGAGACGCGCTGGGTTGCGATCTTCGCCGCGATGCCGTCCGCGGCATTGAACCGCTCGCCCGTGAGCGCACAATACGTGCCGAGTTCGCCCGGCATGCGCGGCAGGAACCAGGTGGCGCCCACATCGGGGAAAAATCCGATGCCCACTTCGGGCATGGCGAATTGATAGCGGTCGCCGGCGACGCGATGCGAGCCGTGCACCGAAATGCCGACGCCGCCCCCCATCACG
>CAZNSG010000063.1:0-14124 GCA_964575715.1 uncultured Hyphomicrobiales bacterium
GCCTGGGTCATCGGCCGTCTCGGCGGCTGGACAGGCTATTACGGCAAACCAGGGCCGCAAGTGATGCGCCGGGGCCTCGACGACTTCCAGCGCATCAAGTACGGGGCTACGCTGAGGCTTCAACATGTGTGAATCCGATAGGTGTTTACGGGGAGAGGGTGGAGAGGTCCGAAGGACCGAGCCGGGTGAGGGGCTGTACCATGCCCCTCACCCGACTTCCTCGCTTCGCTCGGATAGCCGATGCTTCGCATCGGCGTTCTTGCTCTCAAGAACGGCGGCCGAAGGCCGCCTACGCTCTCCCCGCAAAGCGGGGAGAGGTGAGAAAGTTCACTCCGCCGTCCAGCCGCCATCGACCAAGAGCGACGTGCCGGTCATCAGCGCGGAGGCGTCACCGGCCAGGAACACGATCGCGCCGGTCAAATCCTCAAGCTGGCCCAGCCGCCCGAGCTTGATGCGGCTGAGCGTGTCCTTGCGAAAGACCTCGTTCTGGAAGAACGGCCGCGTCATCGGCGTCTCGATAAAGGTCGGCGCCAGCGTGTTGACGCGGATTTTGTGCGGCGCAAGCTCGATGGCCATGGCCTTGGTAAAACCCTCCATCGCGTGCTTGGAGGCGCAATAGACCGTGCGCGTCGGGCCGCCGACATGGCCCATCTGCGACGACATGTTGATGATCGAGCCGGGACGCTTGGCCTCCAAGAGCCGCCGCGCCACCGCCTGCGCCACAAAATATGCCGCGCGCACGTTGAGCCCGAACACAAAATCGAAATCCTCGACCTTCACGTCCACGAACGGCGCCGGGCGGTTGGTGCCGGCGTTATTCACCAGAATGTCGAACGGCTCGGTGGTGGAAAGTATGGCCTTCACCTGCTCCACATCGCGCACATCGAGCATCAACGCTTCCGCTTTCTGCCCGCGCGCGCGAATGGCGGCGGCGGCCTCCTCGATCTCGATTGCCGTGCGCGCGGCGAGCGTCACCTGCGCGCCGGCGTCGGCTAGCGCGGAGGCGGCGGCAAGCCCGATGCCGCGCCCGGCGCCGGTCACCAGCGCGCGCCGGCCGTCGAGGCGGAAGGAGGGGGTACGGGTGAGGTCAACTGTCATTCGAGAATAGCCTTGCCGCAGGCGTAGTTTGCTCCCTCCCCCGCTTGCGGGGGAGGGTTGGGGTGGGGGAATTTGGCGATTCAACTTGCCCCCTCCCGGCGAGCTGCGCTCGCCGACCTCCCCCGCAGGCGGGGGAGGTAAACAAAGAAAGCGCGCGCTTGCGGTCGAGGCGGAGGGATGGGGTTTTCGGCAAGTTCATTGCGGATTCGTCTTGTCGATCATCCGAAGATAGACGACGTTTTCACTCACTAGCTCAAGCTGTAGCTCAGATCGTAAAGATTGCCGAAGATCAAATATCAACTCATCGAGTGATGCGGTATTATTTTTCGCCATCGAAATTGCAAACTGTCGTGCCAATGACACTTGGCGAGGTGAGCCAAGTAGCTGAATGTCCGCTATCGCTGATTCAAAGTCCGACCAGTATTGCTTTATGCCATTTCGGTTTGATGCTCCTTCGAGTTTTCGATACGCTTCAAGAAGGTATTCAATCCGAAGCTTACGACGTTCGTTAATGAGGTCGCGACGGGAAGAAAAATAGTGGCCAGCCCACCAACCGGCGGCGGCGACAAAGAATGTCGCTGTCAATTGGGCGATTGAATTCCATTCCATCCTAGCGTTTCCGTTACATCATTCACCGCTTACTCCGCCGCCTGGGCGTAGGGCACATTGCGCCGGCCGTAGCGCCGCACCCGCACATTGGCCTGCTCGGCATGCGCCGAAAAGCCTTCCAGGATGCACAGGCGCGAGCAATATTCCCCGATCATGGCGCTCGCAGCATCCGTGAGCACCTTCTGGTAGGTGCAGGTTTTGAGGAATTTTCCGACCCAAAGGCCGCCGGTGTAACGCGCGGCCTGCTTGGTCGGCAGCGTGTGGTTCGTACCAATAACTTTATCGCCATAGGCCACATTGGTGCGCGGCCCCAGGAACAGCGAGCCGTAGTTTTTCATGTTGGTGAGAAAATAGTCGGGATCGCGCGTCATCACCTGCACGTGCTCGGAGGCGATGCGGTCGGCCTCGCGCACCATCTCATCGTCGTCGTCGCACACGATCACTTCGCCGAAATCGGCCCAAGCTCGGCCTGCGGCGTCGGCGGTGGGAAGGATTTTGAGCAGCCGCTCAACCTCGGCCATGGTGGCGCGCGCAAGTTTTTCCGAATTGGTGAGCAGCACCGCCGGCGACGTTGGGCCATGCTCGGCTTGGCCCAACAGATCGGTCGCGCAAATCTCGCCGTCCACCGTATCGTCCGCGATAATGAGCGTCTCAGTCGGCCCCGCCAGCAGGTCGATGCCGACGCGGCCGAACAATTGCCGCTTGGCTTCCGCCACATAGGCATTGCCTGGCCCGACAATCATATCCACGGGCGCAATACTCTCGGTGCCGAGCGCCATGGCGGCCACCGCCTGCACGCCGCCGAGTACGAAAATCTCGTTGGCGCCGCCGAAGTGCATGGCCGCGACAATCGCCGGATGCGGCCCGCCCTTGAACGGCGGCGCGCAGGCGATGATGCGTTTGACGCCGGCCACGCGCGCGGTGACGATCGACATGTGCGCGGAGGCCACCATGGGGTAGCGCCCGCCCGGGACATAACATCCGATGCTATTCACCGGAATGTGACGATGGCCGAGTATGACGCCGGGCAGCGTCTCGACCTCGAGATCGTGCATGGTGTCTTTCTGCTTTTGCGCGAAGTTGCGCACCTGCGCCTGGGCAAACTTGATGTCGTCGAGGTCGCGTTTGGAAACTTGCGCGATAGCGCGCTCGATCTCGGCACTCGTGAGGCGGAAATCCTTCGGCGACCAGTTGTCGAATTGTTTCGACAGATCGCGCACCGCCGCGTCCTTGCGCGCATCGATCTGACCTAGGATTTGCTCCACCGTCGCGCGCACCTTGGCGTCGGCGGCCTTGATCGCGCTCGCGTCCATTCCGCGCTTGAGATAGCGGGGCATGCTTCATTCTCCCAAAAAATTGGCGCGGTAAATCGATTGCTATCTTGGCATGCCGGCCGCGGCGGCCAGATACGCCGCGGTAGAATTATCGCTTGCCGACCAGCCCGGCCCGCTCGATCGCCGGCTTCCAGCGCACGTACTCGCTCGCGATGAATTTTTTCAGTTCCTCGGTCGTCATCGCCTCGGACACCAGACCATCGAGCCGCAACCGCTGCGCCACCTCCGGCTTGGCCATGGCCTGCACGATGGCGCGATTGACCTTTTGCGTAATGGCTGGCGGCAGTCCCGCTGGGCCCGAAAGCGAGAACCAGGTGGTGGCGATGATGTCGTATCCCAGCTCCTTGAACGTCGGCACATCGGGAAAGTCGGGAAACCGTTCCTTGCCCGCGTGCGCAAGCGCTACCAGCGCGCCGCCACGCACCTGCGCCGCGGTCGATGATACCGTTTGGGCCGAGAATGCGATATGGCCACCGACCAGATCCATGAGCCCCTGCGACGCGCCCTTGTAGGGCACGTGCTCGATCTTGATTCCCGCCTGCTGCGCAAAAATTTCCGCCACCAGATGCCCGGAACTGCCAAGCCCCGACGAGGAATATGTCAGCGGTTTGTCGCTGCGCTTCGACCAGTCGATGAAGTCCTTGACGGTCCTGACGCCGCTCTTGGCGTTGACCGAGAGCACGATTGGCGAGCCGGCGATGTAAGCGATGTTGGTGAGATCGCGCACCGGATCGTATTCGAGCTTGGGGTTGCCGATCGGCAGCAGCACCAAGTGGCTGATATTGGTGAGCACGAAATTGTAGCCGTCGGGGGCTGAGTCGACGACCGACTTCACGCCGATGGTTCCACCGGCCCCCGCCCGGGTCTCGACAAAGAATTGCTGCTTGTAGGCAATCGAGAGATGCTCGGCCACCAGGCGGGTGAGGACGTCGGCGGTGCCCCCCACGGCAAATGTGTTGACCATGCGCACCGGCCGCGATGGCCACTCGTCCGCCATTGCCGCGACCGGGATTGTCAAAACGCCAGCCAGGGTCAGAACCGCGCAAACTCGCCTCATGTGTTCCTCCAAGAGTCGGCTTGAACCATAATGGGCGCCAAAATTGTACGTGAAGAGCGCCGGGATGGGCAAACAGCATATGCCTGCCGGGGCGGGGAACCGGTAGACAACACCCCCGAAGATCGGAGATGGTCCTTCGAAGGTCGAACCCCGCTGCGAAGAGATTTCCGATGCCGTTTCCCAGGGCCTCGCAAGCACTTGCCCGCTTCACCGTGCTCGACCTGACCCGCGTCCGTTCGGGCCCCACCTGCGTGCGCCAGCTCGCCGACTGGGGCGCCAATGTCATCAAGATCGAAATGCCGCCGGGGGCGGAAACCGGCGATCCGCCGGGCGGCCCGCGCGAGGGCTCCGATTTCCAAAACCTGCACCGCAACAAGCGCAGCATGACCCTCAATCTAAAGGAAAAAGCCGGCGTTGCGGCCTTAGCGCGGATGGTCAAGCAGGCCGACGTGGTGGTCGAGAACTTCCGCCCCGATGTGAAGGCACGGCTCGGCATCGACTATGCGGCGCTGCGCGCGATCAACAAGCGCATCGTCTACGCCAGCATTTCCGGCTTCGGCCAGTCGGGCCCCTATCGCGAGCGCCCCGGCTTCGACCAGATCGCGCAAGGCATGGGCGGGCTGATGTCGATCACCGGCCTGCAGGGCCAAGGCCCGGTGCGTGTCGGCATTCCGATTGCCGATCTCACGGCCGGTCTGTTCTGCGCGCTCGGCATCATGGTGGCGCTGTTGGAGCGCGAACAATCGGGCGAGGGGCAGTGGGTCAATACCTCGCTCTTGCAGGCGCAGATTTTCATGCTCGACTTCCAGGCCGCGCGCTGGCTGATCGGCCATGAGGTTCCCAAGCAGGCCGGCAACGATCATCCGACCTCGATTCCGACCGGCGTGTTCAAGACCTCCGATGGCCATATCAACATCGCCACCACCGGCGGGGCGATCTGGGAGCGCTTTTGCCGCGCGCTCGGGGCTGAGGCGCTGTTGCAGAAGCCTGAGTATCAAACGGCCAAGGCGCGCTCGCAAAACCGCAAGGCGCTCAACGCCGAAATCGACACCTTCACGGCGAAGAAATCCAGCGCCGAATGGATCGAGATCTTCAACAAGGCCGGCGTGCCATGCGGGCCGATCTATTCCATCGATCAGGTGTTCGCCGACCCGCAAGTGGAGCATCTCGGCATTGCCCAGAGCGTGGCCAAGAAAGACGGCAGCGCGCTCAAAGTGGTCGGCCAGCCGATCGTGCTCTCGCGCACACCGAGCGCGATCGTTGCCCCGCCGCCTGAGCTTGGCCAGCACACCGACGAAGTGCTCACGGAATTCGGCTTTGGCGCGAACGAAATCGCAGCCCTGCGCAAGGCGAAAGTGGTATGATGCATTCAATGCACAACCCTTCACCGTCATCCTGAGGCGCCCGCGCGAAGCGCGGGCCTCGAAGGATAGACGGCCCGGGCCGTCGCCCACCAATGTCGGGTTTACCCGACATTGGATTTCTAAATGCGCAAGTCGGGCAAGCCCGACTTGCGGTGGCTCGCCCTCTGGGCTCGCACCTCAGGGTGACGGCAGAATACTCAAGGAGATATCATGACCGAGACCGACAAGATGCTCTCACGCAAGGACGGGCGCGTCGGCTATGTGATCTACAACAATCCCGAACGCCACAATGCGGTATCGCTCGACATGTGGGAGGCCGCCGTCCGCGTCCTGGAAGATTTCCGCAACGACAAGGACATCGGCGTCGTGGTGGTCACCGGGGCGGGCGGCAAGGCCTTCGTCTCGGGCGCCGACATCTCGCGCTTCGAGAAGGAACGCTCCGGCGAAGAGGCGGTGGCGCGCTATAATACGATCGTGGAAAAGAGCTATGCGGCGTTTCATGAATTCCCCAAGCCGACCATCGCGATGATCCGCGGCTATTGCATCGGCGGCGGCATGGGGCTTGCCACCTGTTGCGACCTGCGCATCTGTTCGGAAGGTTCGAAATTCGGCGTGCCGGCGGCCAAACTGGGCCTCGGCTACGCCTACCCCGGCCTCAAGCGGCTGGTGGACATTGTGGGGCCGTCCTTTGCCATGGAGATTTTCTATACGGCGCGGCAATTCACCGCAGCCGAGGCCCTCGTCATGGGTCTGGTGAACCGGGTCGTGACTGATGGAGAACTGGAAAAATACGTCAAGGACTATGCCGATACCATCGCCGGCAATGCGCCGCTCACCATCAAGGCGGTCAAGGCCACCGTCGCCGAGGTCATGAAGGAAGACGGCAAGCGCGACATCCGGCGCTCCGCTGCGCTCGTGGAAGCATGCTTTAAGAGCCGCGACTATGAGGAAGGCCGCAAAGCGTTTATGGAAAAGCGCAAGCCGGTGTTCACCGGAAGTTGAAAACTGCAAGGGGGAAAAGTGGCGTCAGTCGAATTGCAAGGTTTGACCAAATTTTATGGACCGCTCGCCGTCGTCGACAAAGTGTCGCTCACCATTAAGCATGGCAGCCTCGTTTGTCTGCTCGGCCCCTCGGGCTGCGGCAAGACCACGACATTGCGATTGATCGCCGGCTTCGTCGAGCCGAGCGCGGGGGAGATTCGCGTCGGCGATCGTGTCGTCTCCACGCCGCAGCAATCGATGCCACCCGAGCGGCGCAATATGTCGATGATCTTTCAGAGTTACGCGCTATGGCCGCACATGACGGTGGCGGAGAATATTGTCTACGGCCTCAAACTGCGTAAGGTCGACAACGCGACGATCCGGCGCAAGCTCGACGCCATTTTGAGCACCACGCGGCTGGCTCCGCTAGCGGAGCGGTATCCGGGCGAGCTTTCGGGCGGCCAGCAGCAGCGGGTCGCGCTCGCACGCGCGCTGATCGTGGAACCGGAGACGCTGCTGCTCGACGAGCCGCTGTCCAATCTCGATGCCAACTTGCGCGAGGAGATGCGCTTCGAAGTGCGCCGTCTGCACGACGAGTACCGCTATACCACGGTCTATGTCACGCACGACCAGTCCGAAGCGATGACGACCGCGGACGTGATCGCGGTGATGAATGCCGGAAGGATCGAGCAGGCCGGCTCGCCGGAGGAAATCTACGATCGGCCGCGCTCGAAATTCGTCGCCCGTTTCATCGGCATGAGTAACGTGATCACGGGTCAGACGCTCAATGGCGGTCACATCGGTTTTGCCGGTACTCAGTTACGCGTGAGCGGGGAACCGGCCCGGTCGGGCGAGACTGCGGTCTCGATCCGCCAGCACCAGATCCGCCTGTTGCCCCGGAAACCTGAAAATATGGACAACATTGTCGCAGCCAAGGTGGTGCGGCAGGTCTTCCTCGGGTCGAGCCGCGATTATATGGTTGAAGTCGCAGGCGGAACCCAGTTGCGCGTGGTAACATCGGCAGGTGAGAGCGTCCCGCAGGGTTCGGACGTCTGGGTGCATTTGCCTACCGAGCATTGCCGGGCGCTGGTAGATTGAGCCCCGCGCCGAGCGGAATACGTTGATATAGAGGGTCGGAGGAGAGCATTCATGGCACGCAAATTTTCTCGACGCGACGTTCTCAAGGCTTCAAGTGCGCTTGCCGTCACCAGTGTTTTCGCCGAGCCGATCCGGGCGCAAGCACCGCCCGCCGAGGCGGTGACGCCCGCACTGATCGAAGCGGCCAAGAAAGAAGGCAAGGTGGTCTATTACACATCGGTCGATTTGCCGCTGGCGGAAAAAATCGCGAAGGCCTTTGAGGTGAAATATCCCGGCGTCGCAGTGCGGGTCGAGCGCACCGGCGCGGAGCGCGTGTTCTCGCGCATCGCCCAGGAATATTCCAGCAACATTCGTGCCGTCGACGTGGTCAATTCCTCCGACGCCGCGCATTTGATTGTCTGGAAGCGCAACGGCTGGCTGGCGTCCTACGTTCCCGAGGACGTGGCGAAACATTATCCCGCCGAGCACAAGGATGCCGACGGGCAATTCGCGAGCTTCCGGATTTTCCTCTGCCCGATCGGCTACAACACCGAACTGGTGAAAGCCGCCGATGCGCCCAAGAGCTATGCCGATTTGCTCGATCCGAAATGGATCGGAAAGATGGTCAAGGCGCATCCAAGCTATTCCGGTACGATTCTGACCGCGACCTTCCAGATGGCGCGCGATATCGGCTGGCCATATTTCGAAAAACTCGCGCAGCAGAAAGTCATGCAAGTGCAGTCGGCTTCCGATCCGCCGAAGAAGCTTGCATTGGGCGAGCGCGCGATCATGGCGGACGGCATCGAGTACGGCATGTTCCAGCTTAAGGAAACCGGCAAGCCGGTCGAGCTGGTTTATCCGACCGAAGGCACCCCGTTGATCATCGGGCCCAACGCGATCTTTAAGGCCGCGCCCAATCCAAATGCCGCGCGCCTCTTGCAGAACTACATGTTCTCGGCGGAATGCCAGCAACTGACCATCGATGCCGGCGGCATGCGTTCGGCGCACGCGCTCACCAAGGAAAAACCCGGACGCAGACCGCTTTCGCAGATCAAGCTGATGAAAGACGATGCGGCCGCAGTGGAGAAGGAGAGCGAGCAGATCAAGGCGCGCTATACGCAGTATTTCAAAGTATGAGGTGGGAAACGACGATGCGTAAGATCACATTTTCCAGGCGTGATGTTCTCAAGGGCTCAAGCGCGTTTGCGCTCGGCCTCTCGGCAACGTCGGTCAGGGCGGCGGCGCCAGCGGCGGAAGCCGTGACGCCCGCATTGATCGAGGCGGCAAAGAAGGAAGGCAAGGTGGTCTATTACACCTCGGTCGATCTGCCGCTGGCGGAAAAGATCGCCAAGGCGTTCGAGGCGAAATATCCCGGCGTCGCGGTGCGGGTCGAGCGCACCGGCGCCGAGCGTCTGTTTCAGCGCATCAGTCAGGAATATTCCAGCCGCATCTACGCGGCCGACGTGGTCAATTCCTCGGATGCCGCGCATTTCATCGTGTGGAAACGCGACAATGCTCTCGCCGCCTATGTACCGGAAGATGTGGGCAAGCACTATCCGGCGGAGCACCGGGACGCCGATGGATTGTTTGCGACTTTCCGCATCGGCTTGAGCGTCATCGCCTACAATTCCAAGCTGGTGAAGGCGGAAGAGGCGCCCAAGAGCCACGCCGATCTGCTCGATCCGAAGTGGAAGGGCAAGCTGATCAAGGCGCATCCCGGTTACAGCGGCACCATTTTGACCGCGACCTATCAATTATCGCGCGATCTCGGCTGGGAATATTTCGAGAAGCTTGCCCAGCAAGGCGTCATGCAGGTGCAGTCCGCCTCCGATCCGCCGAAGAAACTCGCGCTCGGCGAGCGGTCGGTACAGGCCGACGGCAACGAGTACAATGTCTTCCAGATCAAGGAATCCGGCGGTCCGGTCGAGCCGGTCTATGCCAGCGAAGGCACGCCGCTGGTAATCGGTCCAAACGGTATCTTCAAGAACGCGCCCAATCCGAATGCGGCGCGGCTGTTCCAGGCGTACTGCTTCTCGCCGGATTGCCAGCAGCTCATTATCGATGTCGGCGGCCAGCGCTCGGTCCATCCGCAGAGCAAGGAGAAGGCCGGCCGTAAGCCGTTTAAGGACATCAAAACGCTGAAGGACAATGCCGCCGCCGTCGAAAAGATGAGCGAAGAGATCAAGGCGCGCTACAGCAAGATATTCAAGATTTAAGCTAATTTACCTCTCCCCGCGTGCGGGGAGAGGTCGGATCGCGAAGCGATCCGGGTGAGGGGGTGTCGTTGCTAGTCCGAGACGATGGAGAATCCCCCTCACCCGGCTCGGACCTTTCAGGTCCTCGCCACCCTCTCCCCGCAAGCGGGGAGAGGGAGAACAAGGAGAGCAACCCATGCGTAAAACCAAATTTTCTCGCCGCGACGTGCTCAAGGCCTCGACCGCGCTGGCGGCCGGCGCCGCGGGCGGAACGCTCTTCGCCGAACCGCTGCGCGCCGCACCGCCTCCACCGTCGGCGATCACGCCGGCGCTGATCGAAGCGGCGAAGAAAGAGGGCAAAGTCGCTTTCTACACCGCCATGGATCTGGCGTTTGCGGAGCGATTGGGCAAGGCGTTCGAGGCGAAGTTCCCCGGCATAGCGGTGCGCGTGGAGCGCTCCGGTGCCGAGCGCGTCTTTACCCGCATCGCGCAAGAATATGGCAGCAACATCCGCGCCGTCGATGTGGTCAACACCGCGGACCAGGCGCATTGCATCGTGTGGAAGCGTAGCAATTGGCTCGCGGCATATCTGCCGGAGGAAGTCGCGCAGCATTACGCCAAAGGTTACTACGATGCGGACGCCTTCCACGTGACCACGCGCATTCTGGTCTCGCCCTTCGGCTACAACACAAACTTGGTCAAGAAAGAGGAAGCGCCCAAGAGCTTCGCCGATTTGCTCGATCCGAAATGGGCGGGCAAGATGGTCAAGGCGCACCCGGCCTACAGCGGCACCATCATGAACGCGACCTTCCAGATCGCGCGCGATCTGGGCTGGGGTTATCTTGAGAAGCTTGCCAAGCAGAACGTCCTGCAGGTGCAGTCGGCGACCGATACGCCCAAGAAGATCGCGCTGGGCGAGCGCGCGATCATGGTAGACGGCGCCGGCTATCTCGTCATCCGGGGCAAGGAAGATGGCCAGCCGGTCGATATCATTTATCCGTTCGAAGGCACGCCGCTCGCCACCGCCCCGAGCGCTGTATTCGCCGGCGCTCCCAATCCGAATGCCGCGCGGCTGTTCCAGAACTGGATGCATTCGCGCGAGGCCCAGCAGATTCTGGTCGATTGGGCCCGCCAGTATTCACCGCACTCCCAAACCGTGGAAAAGCCCGGCGTGAGAAAACTCTCCGAGATAAAGCTGATGAAGGAAGATCCCGAGGGCGTGGAGAAGACGGCTGACGAGATCAAGCGGCGCTACGCGGAGATTTTCAAGGTATAATGCGTGAATGATCGTGGTCGTTAACCGCGTGGCAAATATCACCTCTCCCCGCGTGCGGGGAGAGGTCGACCGAGCGAAGCGAGGTCGGGTGAGGGGGCCTATCGAATTTTCGCATGAGTGGAAATTCCCCCTCACCCGGCTCGCCGCTTCGCGGCTTGCCACCCTCTCAGCCGAAGTCGGATGTTTCCGACTTCGGCCCGCTAATATATGCCGAACTCGGGTAAACCCGAGTTCGGTGCAAGCGGGGAGAGGGAAGTGACCATCGCGCTTACCGAGCAGCTGCCGCGCACCAAGCACGGATTCGATTACACCCGCACGGTGCTTTACGGCTTCGCTGCGGTGCTGATCGTGCTCATCGTGCTGCCGATGTCGTGGCTGGTGTACTACGGCTTCACCACTCCGGCCGGAGCGTTCACGCTCGGAAATTTTTACCAATTATTCTCGGATCCAGTCTTCCAGGAACCGCTGATCACGACCTTCATCCTCGCCACCTCGACCAGCCTGATCTGCTGTCTGGTCGCGGCGCCCATGGGCTGGCTGGTGGCGCGCACCAACATGCCGCTGCGGCGGACCACGCGTCTGATGGTGACGGCCTCGTTCGTCACTCCGCCGTTTCTCGGCGCCATTGCCTGGGAATTGCTGGCGGCGCCCAATAGCGGGCTCATCAATCAGGCCTTCCGCGCAGTCACCGGTGCGTCGGCGGACTTCCATCTGTTCAACATCTATTCGTTCCCCGGCCTGATCTTCGTGATCTCCTGCTACACCTTCCCCTACGTCTTCGTGCTGGTCGCCAACGCGCTCGAACGCATGCCGGGCGAACTCGAGGACGCATCTTCAATTCTCGGCGGCAGCGCCTGGGACACCGCGCGGCGTATCACCGTGCCGCTGGCGCTGCCGGCGTTGCTGGCGGGCGCGCTGGTGGCGTTCCTGCAGGCCATGACGCTGTTCGGCTCGCCGGCCATTCTTGCGCTGCCGGCCGGCTTCCACACCATGACCACAAAAATCTGGAGCCTGTTTCAGTATCCGCCCAAGCCAGAGCTTGCCGCCGCGGCCTCGCTGCCGCTGCTCGTGCTCACGGTGATGCTGCTGCGCGCCGAGCACATGATCCTGGGCCGGCGCAGCTATTCGGTGATCGGCGGAAAGAACAGCGACCCGCGCATCATTGTGCTTGGATTTTGGCGCTGGCCGGCGCTGGCATTGTGTTTCGCCGTGCTGCTTTGTCCGGTGATCCTGCCCTATGGAGCGCTGTTCAATGCCACGTTCTCAAGCATCGCCTCGAAGATCATCTCGTTCAACAATTTCTCGTTCCGCAATATCCATTTTGTGTTCTTCGAACTCTCCGCGACCAAGCTCGCGTTTTACAATACGTTCGTGCTCGGCATCGCGACCGCAACGCTCGGTACCATCCTGGCGGTCGTGATCTCGTATCTGACCACTCGCCAGGCGGTCACCGGCCACCGTGCGCTCGGATTTCTCGCCACCGCGCCGGTTGCGATTCCCGGCATCGTGCTCGGTGTCGGATTGTTCTTGAGCTACACGCGGCCGCCGTTCGTGCTCTACGGTACGCTGTGGATCCTGCTGCTGGCCTTTCTCACGCTCAGCCTGCCGGCGGCCTACCAGCAGATGCAATCGGCGTTCCGCGCCATCCATCCCGAACTGGAGGACGCCAGCCGCATCCTCGGCGCGACGCGCCTGCGCGCCTTGCGCGAAATCACCGCGCCGCTGCTGCGCACCTCGGTGATCGCGACCTGGTGCTTTGTCTTTGTCGGCACCATCCGCGAATTGTCGGCCGCCATCATGCTGTTTACTTCCGAGACCAAGGTGCTGTCGGTGTTGATCTTCGATCTCAACGAAAGCGGCGACCTCGCCGCCATCTCCGTGCTTGGCATCATCATGCTGGTAGTCACCTTCGGCATTGTCGCGCTCGCCAATCGCCTGCGCATCGGCGGCGGCCCCGTGCGCTTGCGCAATTATTGACGGTTATTCCTGTGCAACCCGATCTGTCTTTTCTCCGTCACCCTGAGGTGCCGTCGCGCAGCGACGGCCTCGAAGGGCGACGGCATCGCAAGTCGGCTATAGCCGACTTGCGCATTGAAATGCCGATCTCGGGTAAACCCGAGATTGGTGGCCGTGCATCCTTCGAGGCTCGCGGAGCCTGTCATCGGGCCGGCCAAAGGCCGGACCCGTTGGCTCGCACCTCAGGATGACGGCGTTAGGCAACAAAGATGGATAGCAAACTCCCGGAAGTCGCGGTCGCCGAGCATTTGGCCGAACGCATCGCAGCGCTTAATGTGGAAAAATTTCCGGTAGCGGTGCGCGAAAAATGCGACGCGCTGCTCATCGACGTCATCGGGCTTTGCCTCACCGCGCGCAACGCGGACTACGTCAAGAGCGCGCTTGCCGGCTGGGACGACGACGGCCCCTGCAGCGCGATCGGACATCGGCGTACTTTGAGCGCGGCGGGTGCCGCGTTTATCAACGGTACCGCGGCGCACGGCGAGGATTTCGACGACACCTTCGAAGGCGGCCCGGTGCATGCCGGCGCCGTGATCGTGCCGGCGGTGCTCGCGGCCTGCGAGCGGCATAACCCGGACGGGCGCGCAGCGCTCGCCGGCATCGCCATCGGCGTCGAAGTGCTCTGCCGCTTGAGCCTGGTCACGCCCAAGCTCGTGCACAAGGCCGGCTTTCATCCCACCGCGGTGTTCGGCGCCATGGCAGCGGCGGCCGGTGTCGGGGCTGCGCTTGCGCTCAACAAGCGCCAGATCGTGGACGCGCTCGGAATCGCCGGCAGCATGGCGTCGGGCATCATCGAATATCTCGCCGAAGGGACCTGGACCAAACGCATGCACGCCGGCTGGGCGGCGCAATCGGGCCTGCGCGCGGCGCTGCTCGCGCGCGCCGGCTTCTCCGGGCCGCGCACCGTGTTCGAGGGCGCGCATGGGCTCTTTCATGGTTTTGCCCACACCACCAAGGGCGATTATGCGGCGCTCATCGGCGATTTCGGAACGCGCTGGGTCACCGAGACGCTGGCGTTTAAGCCCTATCCGTGCGGAACGATGACCCACCCCTACATCGACTGCGCGCGGCGGCTCGCTTCGCGCGGCATCAAGGCTGAAGACATCATTGCGATGGT